>JAUPTV010000089.1 GCA_030917925.1 Pseudomonadota bacterium | reverse complement strand
GGCATTGGTTCCCGGCGCTCAGGAATGGAATGCCCCGGCAGGGCATAGAGGGACTGGCCGTTCGGCCCCCAGCGGCGAATCAGGACCGCATGGCCGGCGCGGGTCAGCGGCTTCATCATCTGGCCGACGTGCACTGCCGGAATCCCCGCCGCGTTCGCCAGATCGGGGCATGGCATTGCGCCATGCTGACGAAGTATTTCCATCAAGCGGTCCTGCTGTTCGTTGTTCTGGCGCAGTGCGGCCCGCCGTTGGCTTTCTGCATGGTTCTGACAGGTTTTACAGCGCGAGCTGAGCCGGTTGAGTTCGGCGGTCTTGGTGTAAAACTCGGTGGTCGGCTTATGCTGTTTGCACCTTGAGCACCGGCGCAACTCGGATGGGGATTTCATACCGCCTCCCGCCGCCGGGCGGTCTGGCCGTGGCGGGTGATGTGCCAGCCGCTGCACTCAGCGCAGCGGTAGACCTCGCCCTGGGTGGCCTTGACGCGGGAGTCGCAATGACGCCCCCGTGCCTTGATGTGGTTTAGAACAGCCCATGCGGCATTGGGCGTGGGGTAGGATTGTTTGCCAGTGGGACAGAAGGACATCATCAGCCTCCAAGCGCCATCCCTGGCGCGGGTTGGGTTAGGCAAATTCCAGTCCGTAGGTTTCAGCAGTAACGGTTTCATCGTCGCTGCATTCCGCCGTCAGGACAGTGACCCCGGCGGCCTGCGCCTGCTGGTGGATCGCGGCGCGGTTAGCCGAATCAAGCCCTTCCCAGGCTTCCTGGGGGATGATGATCAGCCCTTTATCGCCGACCGCCTGAATCGCTACATCCATCGCCATGCGCCACCTCTCTCCGGCGCTCAGTTCTGAGTAGTAGGTCGGGCCGCGCCGGGTGTGGGCGACAAGCCGCCCGTCAACGACAGTGAGCGGGCAACCGGGAACGGTAGCGACCTGCTCACTCAGCAATTCGTCGGTGTATTTCGCCCAACGACGAGAAGCCACGGCCTCGGCGGCGCGGGTGTCGGCTTCCACTTCGTGCGCGTCGGCTTTCGCCAGCATATCGGCGGCGCGGCGGGCGTCGGCGGCGGTAGCGATCATGATCCGGGCCAGCTCAACCGCCCTCTCGGCTGATTCCATCTCTACCGGACTAGGGCCAGGGGCGGCGCCGGCGTCGATTTGCGCTTGGAGTTTTTCGATCACGGCTGATATAGCCACAGCAGAATCCATCTCCTGCTGCGCCATATTGAGCGCGGATTCAGCTACAGCCTCTTCTTTCCGTGCGTCCTGCAATGCCGTCTCTAGGCCGATAGTGGCGGCCTGGCGGCGATACAGAACATCTGATGCATCGTCCCTGATGCGTTTCGCTATGGTGATGCTAGGGGCGGCCATCCCTTCAATCTCGAATCGCGCCTGTTCCGCCTGAACCTGCCGGGCGACGGCATCCTGAGCCGCCTGTTGCAGCGCAGCCTCGTGACGAATTGCGGTTTCCAGCCTGGCATTCAGTTCATCCGGATCGGGAAACGACGCGACCGGGTCAGCATCTTCCACCGAGACCCGCAACGCCCCGGCGGCAGCGGCCTCGCTGGCGGCGCATTTTTCGGATGCAACCGCCAACTGGTTCAACCGCTGCCGGACGGCAGTCACGGCGGCCAACGGATCGCCGGTCAGGTCAATCCCGTCCAGCGCCAGGTCAGGGAATCCGATGAAATCATCTCGACAGAATGCGGCGCCCGACAGCGAAATCAGGGCGCGAATCCGGGCGGCATCGGCGCGGGCGGGGTCTTGAATCTGTGGGTCTACGAGGTCGGCCACACTGATCCGGCCTTCCAGTAGCGCCACCTCTAGCTCACCACGGCGCCGCAGGGCTTTGCCGACTGTGAGGGTTGCGCCAAAGGCGGATACCTCGCCACGGCTGGCGAGGTCTTTCAGTGGCGGTTTGCCTTTGCCGTTGCCGCTCACGGTTGACGCAATAGCATCAAGGGCGATGGACTTTCCAGCGCCATTGCGGCCACGCAGGACTGTGACGCCGCCCTCGGCGGGAATCGGGATGATGGTGCGGCCCAAGGGGCCGATGTTTGTCAGAGTGATGTCAGGCATAGGAGTCTCTTTGAGTGGGGCGAATGGGGTGTTTGCGCCGTCCGTGGCGCATGGTTAAGTGGCTGAATTAAAATGGAATGTCATCTGAAAAATCGCCAGCCGGTTCAGGCTGCGGCTGTTTCGCCGGAGGCTGTTTCGCTGGTTGTGGCGGGGCGGCGGGGCGAGGGGGCGGCGGGGTGGTTATCGGTGTTCCCGCTTTGGCGGCGGCATAGGCGTTGTTGACGGCGATGACGGTCGCCGGAGATACCGCAGTCACATCAAAACCGCTGATCCGCGCCCATTCTGGCGTCATAGTTATTTTGTTTTTCAGCCAGTCCGGCAACGCCTCAACTTTTTGTTTTGCATCGGGCGCGTCCAAATCAATCAGGATAGTGACTTCTTTGGCCTGCCCGATGGTTTGCCCACGCATCGGAGCCATTACGCCAGACACCTGAGCGCGAATGCCGCCGCTACCGTCCGCTTTCGGTTGGTGCTTAACAGACACCAAGCATGGCGCATTGATAAGCTTAGAAACATCAAACCCGTCCAGCTCTTCTTTTGTAAACGCCCGCCCCCGCCAGGATTCCAGCGTCGCCCGCAGATTGGATTTTTTCGAAAGGCTTACGGTGAAAAACGATCCGATGGTCAGTGGCTGGCCTTCCGTATCCAGTTCCCCGACCATCTCCCAACGTACATACATCTGGTGCTTCTCCTTATGCCCATACAGGCCATCGCTTACCTGAGTGCCAATATCAACAACCCAAATGCAGCGAGAAGGAAAAACGCCTTCCGGAACTGGTTCAAAACTTCCACCTTCTTTCGCAATTAACGCCATTTCAATCTCCGATTTCACAGGCTGAATAGCTTTTTAGGCTGGTAGGTTTTGGTCGTCCATGGCCGGCTCCCGCGTCAAAACGGGATGTGATTGGGTTGCGCCGGGATTAGCGGCAGCGGGGTCAGCATGTCGGCGGGAATTTCATCTCGCCAATCATCCTCGACGGGCAATTCCCGCAGTGCATCAAGGATGGCGCTGTACTGAGCAACTGTTATCCGGTTGTGCGGCTGTGGTGACGGCGCTGGGTGGCGGTTGGTATTCATGCCGCCGCCTGCTGTTGCTGCGTCGGGTGGGTTCCGGCTTCCAGTTGTCGGATAGCGGCGCGCGCGCTGTTGGTGGCGTCGCGCCTGGACCGCCCATAGCCGCCCTCAAGTAGTCGGTAATCGGGAATCAACTGAATTACCTGATAACCGAAATCACGACCATCCCGGTATGTGGCAAAGATGTAGCGGTGGTCATTCATTTTCATCCTCCTTATCCACGCACCGC
This sequence comes from Pseudomonadota bacterium, assembly GCA_030917925.1. Taxonomy (GTDB): domain Bacteria; phylum Pseudomonadota; class Gammaproteobacteria; order Competibacterales; family Competibacteraceae; genus UBA2383. The sequence goes on along the minus strand of JAUPTV010000089.1, from coordinate 11,026 downwards.
TCACAGCCGGGATGCGCCGGATCGCGGCAGTCTGGATTGCGGGTTAGCGCCGCCAGGTAGCGGCGCTCCAATACCTGGGTCTGGCACATTTCGGCCAAATCGCCGGGGTCGAGCCGGGTCATAGCCGCACGATCCGGGCGTAACCCAACGGGCCGACGCAGTAGCAGGGGATTTTGCCGGGGCGCACCTGGATCAACCCCTGGTCAAGCAGTGCGGTACAGGTCGGCGGGGCCTTGGCGACTTCGATCCCGCCGCTGGAAAAGATGAGCCAGAGAAGGGCGATGGCGTTCATGCGGCATCTCTGATCATGGCGAACTCACCACAACCCCACTGATCCGCCATAGCGGCGGCAATGCCCGGATAAGTCCGGCTGCGTTCTTTCCATCGGTCAGGTCCGGGCGGCATTCGATGAATGCGCTGTTCCCGGCCAGAAACGATCCGGGTAGGAATCAGGCGCGGCAGATTTTTCAGCCATAGGCACGTTGCCTTAGTTTCGCCATGTCCATGCTGCCACGGATGGATCACCTGATCTGGCTTGCGAATCCGGCTTGAAATAATTGAAACCGGGTTCTCAATCGCAATCCGGGGAATCGGCGCATCCATCAACAACCGAACAAAATCCAGCGCCGCTTGCTGGCGTCCATCAGCGATTTTGGCGGGGAAGTGGCGAGCGCCGGATACCGCAAGGTGAGTGCATGGCGGGTGAGCAATCATTAAGTCCCAGTTCCCGTTCAATAGTCCGACAACATCGCCCTGAAAGTGCGGACCCTTCCGTTCACTGGGGAGAAGGTCGCAACTGATCGCGTTGTGGCCGGCAGCGATAAAGGCGTCACGGACTGCGCCGGAATACTCGCAAGCAACAAGGACTCTCATGGCTCGACCCCGGCGAGCGGCATCTGGTCGGGATGGGTGGGGGCGGGTTCATCGTCGAACTCGTAATCAACGACATGACTCAAGTCGTGAATAGTGGTCACGCTGTCCACTGAAAATTGCGTGTGGTTATCCTCCCAGTCGAAATCGTCAGTGGGTTCGTTGATTTCAGCGATTACCGGCGGGGTCATCCGGCGCCGCGTGATTGCGGGCGTCCAGTGGTCCGGGACGCTAACAAGAGCATGGATCGTCTGGGTCCGGGCGATGACCACTTCCATCGTTTTCATGCGGCCTCCGGTGGCAGATAGTAGGTAACGCCGCCACTGAGAAACTCACGCCGGGCGGGCTTGATTTGATCCAACTGCGCCTCGTAATGACGCACTACATCGCGGCGGAGCGGCGGCGCCAGAAGCATCCCGTGGGCGTTCAAGCGCTCACGCCGCACCACATCGCGGCGGAGCGGCGGCGCCAGAAGCATCCCGTGGGCGTTCAAGCGCTCACGGTCCTCGGCGCGGTCGCGCTCCAGGGTCGCCACCCTGGCGGCCAGTTCCCGGTTTTGCCGGGTAAGTTCGGCGATGGCATCCAAAAGAGCGTCACTCATGCGGCCTCCCTGAACTCGGTGCATGTCGGGCCGTTCGGCCCAACAACCCATTCCCGTGGGGTTGTCTCGTCCCAGACAGGACAACCATCATCACTCAGGGCGCCGAGAGCGCAGTTTGAGCAATGAAGGTTCATAAAATCGTGCACATCCCGATCTGTCGGGAGCCATTGCACGTCCTGGGGGATCGCGTCCCCCAGCAGGTCGGTTGCGCTCATAGCCGATCCCCCAACATCAGTGCGGCGGCCACCAGTCCAGAAATCGCCAGACCGGCAATCAGCCCGGCCACGAACTCGGCGTTTAAAATCGGGTCCTGGGCCGCCTGATGCGCGGGGAGTTCTGCCGGGCGCTCGCGGCGCGGTTCCGGTTCCAGAACCCGCAGCAGCGCCATCGCCTCGCGTCGGTCGCGCTCGATGCGCTGTCCAGCCTGTTGGTCACGGACGCGGATGATGGCTCGCTGCGATGGCTCGCAGTAGGTCGCCATCGGCGGCCTGGATTTCGATCCGGGACCGGTGACGGCCCGAGAGACGATTACGTCGTTCATTTTCCTCTCCTAAAAAAGCCCGGCGAACCGGGGCGGGTTGTTTAGCCGTTGCCGTTGCCGTAGCCGTAGCCGTCGCCGTTGCCGTAGCCGTTGCCGTAGCCGTAGCCGTTGCCGTAGCCGTAGCCGTTGCCGTTGCCGTTGCCGTCGCCGTAGCCGTTGCCGTTGCCGTTGCCGTAGCCGTAGCCGTAGCCGTCGCCGTCGCCGTCGCCGTAGCTGGTGACTACAACAGCCACGGATTCAGGATCAATCAGGGCTAGAGCGGCCATTCCGCGCAATCCATCGTCGCAACGATAGCGAGCGGGTGAATCCGCACCGTCGGGCACGGGTCCAGTCGGGTTTCCGCTGTTGGCCCTTTCGCGGCTAACTGGCCCAGACCAGCGGTCGTTCCCCAGCGACGCACCACTGCTGCGTCTTCAATCACGATCTCGTTCTCGGTCCGGGTCACATCACCCACAAACACCCAGCCACGCTGGGCAATTACGATTTGTTTCACGCTGTTCTCCTAAAAAAGCCCCGTTGCCGGGGCAAGCCCCAAAGGAAGGTTTGCGCCCGCGTCCGTGCTGGGCTAACCCGACCGTCCGTTGTCTGCGAGTGGCCTCTTACATTGCCGGGGCATAGGGCGGCGGGTTGAAGGAAATATTAGGCAATGCCTAACAGGCTGTCAATAGCTATTGCGTCTAAATTAGGTATTGCCTAATATAGCGGCATGAACGCCACACCTCTCGAAAACGCCATCGCCGCAGCCGGTAGCAAATACCGACTCGCCAAGCTCATCGGCATCAAGCCGCCATCTGTTCACGACTGGTTACGCACCGGACGCATCCCTGCTGAGCGGGTTATCGCCGTGGAAGCGGCAACCGGAATCAGCCGGACAGAGTTGCGCCCGGACATTTACCCTGTCGAAACGACTCAACAGGTTGCCTGATGGGCGACGTCAAGATGCACTACCAGCGCCTGCGGCTCGACGTGCGCTATCCGGGCAAGCCGGATCGCGGGCAGCCGGAGCCGGCGCCTGGAACGCCCGTGCATTTTCAATCGCCGACAGGCCGCGTCGCTTGTGGTATTCGCGGCGCCGGGATGCGGCGCAAGACCCGACTGATAACCCACATTACCTGCCCGCATTGCCTGCGGACATTGAATCTCCCCGCTCCATCCCAACGGCCGCCTTGCGAGTCACCGGCCGGGAGCGCGACTTTATCGGCTGAGTCGGCGCAGGGTCTGAGCGCGAAGAAACCGAGCATCATCATGCAATGCCCTCGTTTGGTGGTTCCCCCGCATTGGCCTCGGCTGATGCGGGGTTTTTATTTGGGAGTGATTAAATGGCTGTCGCTGACCTGAAAACTCATTGCGCTGAGTGTGACGGGCTGATTCTGATTGCTCGTGACGCGGTGCAACATACCCGGCGGATTGAATGCCCGCATTGTGGATCGCCAGGGTACGTCTGGCAGTTGATTGGCGCGGCTAATCGCCGGCAAAACACGCCATTGAATCCGCTGGCGGGGACGTGGGAAGGGGCCAGGCCGTTCAGGAATTGATTGGCAACCAGGCATTTACCGAGTGCCAGCGGGAGCGGCTGCGAGGGGCAGGGAGTGCCCTGCGGAGGTGCGCAAGGGAGTTGCGCGAGGTGATTAAGGGGGGGGAATGAAAAACTGGGTTGATGAGTACGTCACGATGCTGGGGGACTGCGAGAAACGCAGCGAGTGGCTGACAGAATGGGATCGCGGCTTTGTGAAGTCGTTGCAGCGGCAGATTGCCGCTGGTCGCCAGCCCAGTGCAAAACAAGTTGAGAAGCTGGACAGTATTTGGGAGCGCGTCACAGCGATGCGCCCGCGAACTACGGGAATTAATCATGGCTGATCGTGCGGTTGAACAGGTGCGGGCGCTGCTGTTGAGTCGCAGCGAAACCGGGTTGAAAAAGTACGGATGCACGACCGACCGAACTGATTTGAATCTGGCGGATTGGCTGCGCCATGCTCTGGAAGAGGCTCTTGATTTAGCGGTGTACCTGCAACGGGCGCTGCATGAGGTAGAGCGTGAAATGGATGATGAGAAATGAGCGCCATGCAGCGGAATAAGGGCGCGGCGGGGGAACGGGAACTCGCAAAAATCCTGCGCGATGAGCTGGGCGTGGACATTACCCGCAACCTGGTGCAGTCGCGGGAAGGCGGCGCTGATTTACTGGGCGTTGCCGGCTGGGCCATTGAGTGCAAGCGGGCGGCGGATAAATCGCTGAATAAATGGTGGTTGCAGGCGTGTGAACAGGCGGGCCGGGTCGGGATGAAGCCGGCGCTGATTTATCGGCTGGATCGCTGTGAGTGGAAGGTTATTGTGGCGATGAAGCACCTGTTTCCGCCGTTTGAATGCCAGCCGATGGGTGTTGCCTGGACGGTAGAGATGAGCCTGCCGGCGTGGTGCGCGGTGGTGCGGGAAGGGATGGATGGAGCAACAAAAACCCCGCAGGTGCGGGGCATTGCGCCGGTGACAGCCGGCTGATCACTGACTAAATAGGAGTCAATAACTGTGAGTAGCGTAAACCCTGAAATGGATATTTTCAATCTGCCGATATTCCCTATCGCCGATATGTTCCCGATGGTTGCCGTCGATGAATTAGCGGAACTGGCGGATGACATCAAAGAGAATGGCCTGCAAGAGCCAATCGTTGTTGCTCAAGTAAACGGCGAATGGATGTTGATTGATGGGCGCAATCGTTTAGCCGCTTGCAATCTCGCAGAAGTAACTCCGCACTATCGCATTCTGGAATCAGACCCAACAGCCTACGTCCTGAGTGCCAATGTCCATCGTCGGCATTTAACGAAGGGCCAACAGGCAATGGCTGTTGCTCTTGCTTATCCTGAATCTGAGAGGGGGGGTAGGGGTAAAAAGTCTGTATTGAATACAGAGTTTAGTGGAGTTTCGTCTGGTTATATCGCACACGCCCGCTTTGTCCTTCGCAACTGCCGGGATAAGGCACTTGAGGTTTTAAGCAACTCCAAATATCCACTGACCGTTGCTTATGAAGAAGCGCAAGCGATTGTCGAGAAACAGCGTCTTGAAAACGAAGAGAGGGAACGGCAATTAGCGGCATTGGCGATATTGCGCGAAGAATACTCTGACTTGGCGGCATTGGTTGACGATCAGCGGCTTGGATTGCCGGAAGCGATTGCAGCGGGGGATCAGCGGCGTGAAGCGGCGCGATTGGAAGCTGAGCGGATTCAACGGGAGAAAGAAGAAAAAGCCCGGATGATTATAGAGCAAGAGCGGCGCAGGCAAGAGGAAGAAGAAAGGAAACTCGCTGATGAAGAACGAGCCAAGCGCGAAGCGGAACGTCAAGCGAAAGCCAACTATGAAGCCAATCGCGCCGCATTCCATAACGCTTTAAGCCAGTTGTTTTATGGTGCTGGCATTGTCCATAACCCGGCAGACTGTGTAGACCCGACGAAATGGAAAGGAACGTGGTCAGCTTTTCAAGGGCGCTACAACCATTCTATTCAAGAGTTTCGGGATCGCCTGGAATGCCTGAAAAAGAATATCCCGTTCATCCTGAAAACCTTGGAGTCTATGCGTGATGAATAATCCAGCCATCAATATCCAGAACGCGCCTTTGATGATCGTTACCCGGAAAGTCCTGGTGCGGGCCGCAGATCAGTTTATGGCGAATGCCGAAGGCTATTATAGCCAGGAAGATGTTTTTAACGCGGTCGCCGAAATGGCAGAATCGGCGCACCACAAGACGCTAATTACTGAACTATCGTGGTCGGTAGCTCGCGAAGTCATTAAGCGCCGGTCAACGCCACGACTGGCGCATAGCGAGGATTGGGTAGGTTATGGCGAAACGGCAATCAATCTGCCGGAATCCATGATCGTCAACGTCTATCACGCCGGGAAGGTTGCTTTAGATCATCGGGCCAGTAATGTCATTGAGAATCGTGAACGGGTTATTGCAGCGGCAAATAATGAATTATCTCGCATCGCCAAGATTCAGAACATGATGCAGAAAATGGGTTTTGAAACCGCTGGCCCGGCGCTCGATGTGTTGTCAGCCATCGCGGAGTAGCCCCATGACCCCCCGCCGCCGCGCCATGATCGCAGCCCACAAGATCCCCAACGCGCCCGCCAAGGACCGCGCTGCACGGGTTCACGCTTGGGCGGAGTTCGTGAAAGCGGCGATCAGGGATGAGGATGCGGCGGCGGGAAAGGAGTTGAAGAAATGACCGTTGATCGGCGATGGACGGTGGGGTATGATTTACCTCAAGTGCTGAACACACTGACACAAGCGGCCATCCGCTCCGTTATTGCGGCGTTTTTGTTTTTGTCCCATTGGATTGCTCCTATGGGAGAAGCGCCTATCCGCGAGGACGGCGGCCCGACTTGTGTAGGGTGTTCAACTTCTCCCGCCCATGCCTTGAACAGCGTGGAAAAAGTCTCAACAAGGAGCAACCTGCTATGAATGCCCTCGCCCAAATTACGCCCGCAGTTTCTGATTACCAGGCATTTATCGCCTCCAAGCTGCAACTTCATACCCCAGTAGGATTCACGCCTTCCGACCTGTCCGGTTATCAGCTTTTCGATTTCCAGGCCGCTATCGTCGATTGGGCTGTGCGCCGGGGTCGTGCGGCAATCTTTGCCGACACCGGACTGGGCAAAACGGCCCAAATGCTGGCCTGGGCCGATCAGGTCTATCAGCACACCAGCAAACCAGTCCTGATTCTGGCGCCGTTATGTGTTGCACAACAGACCGTGCGGGAATCGCAGCGGATGGGCATTCCAGACGTTCGTTATGCGCGGACTAAGGCATTGGTTCAAGGTGCGCGGATTGTCGTAGTGAACTACGAAATGATGGATCATTTTGACCCGGCGTCTTTTGGCGGCGTGGTGCTGGATGAATCTTCAATCCTGAAATCCATGAACGGCAAAACCAAGCAGGCGATCATTGAGTCGTTTGCCAATACGGATTACCGGCTGAGTTGCACCGCTACACCATCGCCCAACGATTTTATGGAACTGGGCAATCAGGCTGAGTTCCTGGGTGTCATGTCCAGCACTGAAATGCTGGCGCAGTTCTTTATCCATGACGGCGGCGATACGTCTAAGTGGAGATTGAAGGGCCACGGCAAAACGGAATTTTGGAAATGGATGGCGACGTGGGCGGTATGCATTCGTAATCCTGCCGATCTGGGATTTGACGGCTCCCGCTATATTCTCCCCCCCTTGCAAACCTATCAGCATACCGTCGATGCGCTATTCGTGCCGGAAGGTCAGCTATTCGCCAGTGTCGCGCAAACGCTCAATGATCGGCGGGCCGCGAAGCGAGTCAGCATTGATGACCGCGTAGCGCAAGCTGCGTTATTAGTGAATGGCAACAGCGAGAAATGGATCGTCTGGTGTCACCTAAATGACGAATCCGCCGCACTGACTAAAGCAATTCCCGACGCGATTGAAGTCACTGGTTCTATGCCGTCCGCTGAAAAAGAAAAGCGGATCATGGCGTTTATCAATGGCGATTCCCGCGTCATTGTCAGTAAATCGTCGATTATGGGATTCGGACTCAATCTCCAGTTATGCGCCCGCATGGCGTTTGTCGGTTTGGATGATAGTTATGAGGCGTATTATCAAGCGGTCCGTCGTTGCTATCGGTTTGGGCAAATCCGGCAAGTCGAAGTGCATGTTATTTCGTCTGAAGGCGAGGGCGCGATCTTGAAGAATATCGAGCGGAAAGAAAAACAGGCTCAGGAAATGAGCGGGGCGATGGTGGAACACATGCGGGAGTTTTCAGAAAGAGAAGTGCGCGGCATTCACAGGGAAACCAATGATTATCTGGAAGATGTAGCGACCGGCCCGGATTGGACGTTGCACTTGGGCGATTGCGTTGAAGTAGTCAGTAAGCTCCCGTCCGACTCTATCGACTTCGCGATCTACAGTCCGCCCTTTGCGTCGTTGTATACCTATTCAAATAGTCATAGGGATATGGGGAATTGCCGGAACCATGCTGATTTTTATCAGCACTTCAAGTTTCTGGTGGCGGAAATGTTCCGCGTGACCAAGCCGGGGCGGCTGCATAGTTTTCACTGCATGAATTTACCATCCACCATTACCCGCGATGGCGTGATCGGGATTATTGACTTTCGCGGCGAACTGATCCGCATGTTCGTTGAAGCCGGCTGGATATTTCATAGCGAGGTCGTGATCTGGAAAGACCCGGTGACGGCCATGCAACGGACTAAAGCCCTTGGCCTACTGTACAAGCAGCTCCGCAAAGATAGCTGCATGAGTCGTCAGGGGATTCCTGATTATCTGGTGACGATGCGGAAGCCTGGAGTTAATCCTGAGCCGGTGACGAAAACCCATGAGTCATTCCCTGTTGATCTCTGGCAAAAATACGCATCGCCGGTATGGATGGATATTAACCCGACCCGGACGCTGCAATATCGCATGGCGCGGGATAATGACGATGAGCGACACATCTGCCCGCTCCAATTAGATGTGATTGAACGGGCTATCGAGTTATGGAGCAATCCCGGTGATTTGGTTTTGAGTCCGTTTACTGGAATCGGATCGGAAGGATTTACGGCATTGCAGATGGGTCGGAGGTTCGTTGGCGCGGAACTTAAGCGGTCCTATTTTGACGCGGCCTGTAGGCATTTGGCGGCGGCGAAAGCGACGCAGGGCGGGTTGTTTGTTAATGACGCGGATATGGTGGATTTGGAGGCGGCGTGATGATCCCGCTGGCCCTGGTTCAACAGGCATACGACGCCGGGCTATGTGTGATTCCGCCGGCTCAGGACGGCAGTAAGCGCCCGACAATCCCCGGCGGCGGCGGCTGGAAAGCCTACCAGCAACAGCGCCCGGAAATGCCTGTACTGACCCGCTGGTATGCGCCAGGCAACAACCTCACCGGCATGGGGCTGGTGTGCGGGGCGGTATCGGGCGGATTGGAGGTGATTGATTTTGACACCCGCGACGCCTGGCACGAATACCGCAAAAACGCAGAATACTGCGGTATTGCGCCGCTCCTGGATCGGGTATGGGCCGGCTACGGCGAGATATCGCCTCGTGGCGCTCACCTAATTTACCGCTGCTCAGAAATCGCCGGTAATACCAAGCTGGCGCGGGAAGCAGACGGCAAAAAAGCGATCATCGAAACGCGGGGCGAGGGCGGGTACATCATTATTGCCCCGTCAAACGGATCGGTTCACCCGTCCGGGACTGAATACCAGTGCGTGTCCGGTTCGCTGGCGGGTATCGTCACGATTAGCCCGCTGGAACGAAAGGATTTATGGGAACTGGCCAAGAGTCTGAATAAGGCCGCGCCTGAATCGGTCCAGGCCACGCCCACCGGTGGATCGGCGAACCGGCCTGGCGATGATTTCAACCAGCGGGTGACCTGGCCCGAAGTCTTGGAGCCGCACGGCTGGCGGCGGATTTTTTCACGGGGCGATACGACCTATTGGCGGCGACCCGGAAAAGAGAAGGGAATCAGCGCAACGACCGGCCACGCCGGAACGGATTATCTTTACATCTTCACGACCTCAACCGGGTTGGATTCTGAGCGGGCTTACAGCAAGTTCGGAACCTATACCCTACTGAATCACGGCGGTGATTTCAAGGCCGCTACTTCGGAGCTGGGGAAACACGGTTACGGCGAAAGCCCCCGCAAAGCTACCCCAATTCCGCCCGCTGCTGCTGAATCACCGGAAGTAAGACCTGCTTCCAGTGAATTTATTAGCCTGGCGGATTTCATTGCGAACCCGCCTGCATCGACCTACCTGATTAAGCGGGTGCTCCCCGCTCAGGGACTGGGGCAGGTTTTTGGTTCGTCTAATGTCGGTAAATCGTTTCTGTTGATTGATCTCGCCTGTCATATTGCCGCCGGCATGGACTGGCGGGGATTCAAAGTAAAGCCCTGCTCGGTGCTGTACATTGCCGCCGAAGGGCTGTCGGGTTTGGCTGGACGGATGAAGGCCTGGACGCAGCGCCACGGCGTATTACCGGACCGGCTTTTTATTCGCCCGTTTCCAGTGGGGCTGACGTCAGAGGGCGCAGCTATCGCATTGGCCGGGCGACTGACCGCACTGCCGGAAATCCCGCGTTTAATCATTCTGGACACCCTGGCCGCCAATTTCGGGCCGGGCAACGAGAATGATGCGCGGGATATGGCGCTTGCTCTGGAAGGCTTGAGGGCGCTGGGTGGGCAATGGCTCATCTTGTGCGCTCACCACTCCGGGCACGGTGATAAAAACCGCAGTCGCGGCCATAGTAGTTTGTATGCGGCCTTGGATATTGAGCTTCAGGTTTCGAGAGAAGACCCGCTTGGGCCGATTGAAGTCAAGCACACCAAATGCCGCGATATGGATCGGATGGAACCGCTGTATTTCAATCTTGAAACTGAGCTTCTTCCGTGGGCGGATGAAGACGGCGAACCTGTTAATAGCGCGGTGCTGGTGCCTGCAGCCCAGCCCGACGAGATTAAGGAAGGTGGTCGTGAACCAATGGCCCCGCTAGGTGGGAAGCAGGCTCAGGCACTTCGGTTGCTGAAGGAAATGCTGGTATCCAGCGCGGCGAACATCGGATCGGATGGGGTTGCGCGGGTGAAATTAAAGGATTGGTACGAGGCGATGGACTTTGAACCACATCGCGGACACCGGAGCCGCATCAAGGGCGACCTTGAACGGCGCGGATTCATCAAACAGGTTGAAAACTATGTGCAACTTGTTGATTAAATTCATTGTTACCAATGTTACCAAATGCTACCAAATGGTAGTTGGTAGCAAATGTTACCAAATGCTACCAATCCTCCCCCCTATAGGGGGGATGGTGCATGTAGCGTTTGGTAGCAGCCGTTTGGTAGTAAATCAGGGGATGAGGATTCAGGCATGAAAGGCGACCCCGCTGATGACCGCCTCACCTATGCCGCTTTTCCGCCCGGATTGAAGTCGGCCATGAAAACCGCAGCAGCCCGCAACGGCTGGACCCGCGAAGATTGGGCCATGCAGACCGCCTTGTTGCAGGCCGCCATG
>JAUPTV010000088.1 GCA_030917925.1 Pseudomonadota bacterium | reverse complement strand
TCGCATTCGCGCACCAACTCCAGCCCCGGCAGGGCGCAAAGCGTAAAACCGCCGGTCTATTCTCGGTCAAGGGTCTGATGAAACTGGTGCTGGAGGGCAATCCACTGGGGCGGCGGGTGCTGTTCCAGAAAGCCCGTGAGCAGGTGTTGGCGAAAACCCAAGGTCACTATCCCGCTCCCTTGCGCATTATTGACTGTGTGGAAATCGGCGCAAATCAGGGTTTCCAGACGGGTCTGGAAGCAGAAGCAGTGGGCTTTGGGGAACTGGCGGTCACATCCCAGGCGCGGCAGTTGATGAATCTGTATTTCGCCACCACTGCGCTGAAAAAGGATACCGGGGTTGCTGACGCCAGCATTCAGCCGCGACCAGTGCGCAAGATCGGGGTGCTGGGCGCGGGATTGATGGGCGCAGGCATCAGCTATGTCACCACCGACAAGGCGCACATTCCGGTGCGGCTCAAAGACCAGGAACCGGCCGGTTTGAATCGCGGCCTGGCGTACATCGACCGGCTGATTCAGAAACGGCTTCAACGGCATTCCCTGACCGCGTTCGAGGCGGGTCAGGCGCGGCGGCGGATTACCTCGACACTGGATTTCTCCGGGTTCCAGCAGGTGGATCTGGTCATCGAAGCGGTGTTTGAAGACCTGCAACTCAAGCAGCAGATGGTGGCTGACGTGGAAGCGCATTGCCCGCCGACCACGATTTTTGCGACCAACACATCGTCCATTCCCATTGCCCGAATTGCTGAAGCGGCGCAACGTCCCGAAAACGTCGTCGGGATGCACTACTTTTCGCCGGTCGAGAAAATGCCGCTGCTGGAAATTATTGCTGCGCCGCACACCGCGCCGGAAGTGATTGCCACCGTGGTTGAATTCGGGCGCAAGCAGGGCAAAACGGTGATCGTGGTTCAGGACGGCGCGGGTTTCTACGTCAACCGCATCCTCGCTCCCTATATCAATGAGGCGGGTTATCTGTTGAGCGAGGGCATCGCCATTGACGCGATTGATCAGGCGCTAACCCAGTTCGGTTTCCCGGTGGGACCGTTTACCTTACTTGATGAAGTAGGCATTGACGTCGGTTCCAAAGTCGGGCCGATTCTGTATGAAGCCTTTGGCGAGCGGATGAAACCGTCCGGGGTGGCGGACAAACTGCTGGCGGATGGCCGCTATGGGCGGAAGAACCACAAGGGTTTCTACCGCTACGAGAGCGTCAAAAAAGGCGAGAAACCGGTGGATCAAAGCATCTATCCGGTGCTGGGCGTCGCCGGAAACAAGGTCGTGGAGGTTAGCGAAATCGTTGAGCGTTGTGTGTTGCTGATGTTGAATGAAGCCGCCCGTTGCTGCGCCGAGGGAGTAATTCGCAGTCCCCGCGATGGTGATATTGGCGCGGTATTCGGCATCGGCTTTCCGCCCTTCCTGGGCGGTCCATTCCGCTACGCTGATAGTTTGGGCATCGCGGAGCTGGTGGGGAAACTGGAACAGTACCGTCAGCGACTGGGCGAACGGTTCGCCCCGGCGGAGATTCTGATGCGCATGGCGGCAGAGCGGCGGACGTTCGATAGTCTTTCATAGCCTGGCAACGGGCTTAACCCACATTCCCAACCACCTCGGACCTTCGCGACGCCTCTCCCTGGCCAAGGAGGGGCATCGGGAAAGACGCTACCGATTCTCATCGCTCGGTCTTTTCCGCTATCGGCTTCGGATTGGGCCAGATTACGGCAGTCTTGACCCGGTTGCCCGCGACTTCGACGATCTCGGTCGGATGCCCCTCCAGGGCTAATCGAACCCCCGGCTCGGGAATGGACTCCAGTTGCTCCATAATCAGGCCATTCAAGGTGCGTGGGCCATCCGTGGGCAAGGTCCAGCCCAGCATCCGGTTCAGGCTACGGATCGAGGTGCGGCCATTGATGACATAGCCGCCATCGCCACGCGGCGTCAGATTGCGGTTGCCTACGGCGGCCGGATCAGTAGTAAATTCGCCGACGATCTCTTCGAGAATATCCTCCAGCGTCACCAGGCCCTGCACGTCCCCATACTCGTCCACCACCAGCCCGAACCGTCGGCGCAGTTGCTGGAAATTCATCAATTGCCGGGTGAGCGAGGTGCCTTCTGGAATGAAGTACGCTTCCCGAATCTGGCCTTCCAGATCGGTCAGATTAAAATCCGGCTTCTGCGCCATTGCATTCAACACCTTGCGCAGTTGCAGAAAACCGATGACCTGATCAACGGTGTCGCGATAGACCACCAGTCGGCTATAGGGGCTTTGGGTCAGTTGCGCCACAATCGTTTCCCAGTCCGCATCCAGGTCGAGTCCGGCGACTTCATTGCGCGGGATCATAATGTCCTCGACCGTAATTTCCTCCAGTTCCAGGATACTCAGCAGCATGGTCTGATGCCGCTTGGGAATCATCACCCCGGCTTCCAGAACGACGGTGCGCAGTTCCTCAGCACTCAGCGTGTGCTGGGTCGAGGTCTGGATGGTCACCCGAAACAGGCGCAGCAAGCCGTTGACCACCGCGTTGGTGATCCATACCAGCGGGTAGAAGATCTTCAGCAAAGATGCCAGTACCGCAGAGGCTGGATAGGCGATCCGCTCGGGATGCAAAGCGGCCAGGGTTTTGGGTGCCACCTCGCCAAACACCAACACAACCAGGGTCATGGCGATGGTCGAGACAGCAATGCCGGCTTCACCCAAAAAGTGGATAGCGATAATCGTCGCCAGCGATGACGCCAGAATATTGACGAAATTGTTACCGAGCAAAATGACACCGATTAACCGGTCGGGCCGCTCCAATAAGCGGTTGACCCGCAGAGCGATTTTATCCCCCGCCTTGGCGCGATGGCGCAGACGGTAGCGGTTGAGGGTCATCAGCCCGGTTTCGGAACCGGAGAAGAAGGCGGAACAGCCGATGAGCAGAACCAGGGCAACAAACATCAGCCCTATATGGATATCGTCCAAGTCGCCAAAACCTCAGTTTGGATAGTGAATCCCGTTTTTACGGGTTACAGGCGCAGGCTGTCAAGCGGGTTAATAACGGCGTAACACTAATTCCAGCACCAGTTTGCTGCCAAAATAGGCCAGGAGCAGGAACGTGAAGCCGCTCAGTGTCCAGCGAATGGCCGTCCGTCCCCGCCAACCGAATTGCCAGCGGCCCCAGAGCAGGACGCCGAAGACGCCCCAGGCAATGAACGATAACAGCGCCTTATGTGCCAGGTGCTGGGCAAAAAGATTGTCGAGGAAAAACAGGCCGCTGATCAGGGTCAGGGTCAGCAGAACGAAGCCGGCGCTGATCATCTGAAACAGCAGGGCTTCCATGGCCGTCAGTGGGGGAATGCCGCGCAGGAAGCCGCCAGGTTGGCGATGACGCAGCCGGTAATCCTGCACCGCCAGCAGCAACGCCTGTACCGCCGCCAAGGTCAGTAGCGAGTAGGCGAGAATGGCGATCAGAATGTGCAGTTCCAGCGGCCATTGCCCGGAGTCAGCAACGATGCGTTCCCCCGGAAACAGCAGGCCGAGAATGAGGATCAGCGCGCAGAAGGGCAGGATGATGATCCCCAGATTTTCCACCGGGCGCACCATGGCCGCTGCCAGCAGCAGGACGCCGATCAGCCAACCGGTGAACGACAGCGCATTGAAAAAGGCCAGATTCAATCCCGCCGTGGAGAACACCGTCTGGGCGAGAATCATGGCGTGCAGAATCGCGGCTCCCCAGCCCAGCGCCAACGGGCCACCTTTAGCGCCGGGTCCGTGGCTGCCGGCCTGCGCCAGTCGTGAGGCCAGCCAACCGCCAGCCAGCAGATATAGCAGGGCGGCCAGGCCGCCTATCAGCGCGTTCATCGAGATTTTCCGCGAGAGACCCCGGCCTTCAGGCCGGGGAGGGATAGCGGACGGCGCGGCAGTCCCCCTCGTGGGGACTGTTTAAGCACCGTGCCTTGGTGGTCGATCCACCGCGACTTGATAAGAATTACAGATTTTTGTATATTCTGTAAATGCCCTACCGTGCCTATCGCTACCGCTTCTACCCAACGCCAGGTCAGGTGGTTAACCTGAACCAGACGTTCGGCTGTGTGCGGTATGTCTACAATCGTTCCCTGCGTTATCGGCAGGATGCGTGGTTTGAGCGTCAAGAAAATATCTCCTATTTACAAAGCTCGGCATGGTTGACGGCGTGGAAGCAAGAGCCAGAGCATTTTTGGCTGAACGACGTGTCCAGCGTCCCGTTACAGCAGTCGCTCCGCCATTTGCAGACGGCGTATCGAAACTTCTTCCAGGGGCGGGCAAAATATCCGAACTTCAAGAAGAAAGACGGCCACCAGTCAGCGGAATACACCACATCCGCCTTCAAATGGGATGGCGAATCGCTCAAACTAGCGAAACAGGCTGAACCGCTGAATATCCGCTGGTCACGGCGCTTTGAAGGGAAGCCCACTACCGTGACCGTCGCGCGTGACCCCGCAGGGCGGTACTTTGTATCCCTGCTGGTTGAAGAAACGATGGCTTTGCTACCGGTCGTTAATGCCGCAGTCGGCCTTGATGTGGGCATCAAGGATGTGGTTGTGACATCGGAAGATGTGGCGTCGGGCAACCCCCGCCACACGGCGAAGTACGCGGCGCGTTTAGCTAAATACCAAAAGAAGCTGGCCCGCAAACAAAAAGGTTCGAACAACCGACGCAAGGCGCGAAGAAAAGTCGCCCGCGTCCATGCCAAAATTGCGGACTGCCGCAGAGACTTCACCCATAAATTGACGACTACGCTAATTAACGAAAACCAAGTGATTTGCGTAGAGAATCTGACCGTCAAGAATATGGTCAAAAGTCCCACCTTGGCAAAGTCGATTAACGATGCTAATTGGGGTGAATTGGTCCGCCAACTGGAATACAAAGCCGGTTGGTATGGGCGCACCGTGGTCGCCATTGACCGCTGGTATCCGTCTAGTAAGCGGTGTTCCTGTTGCGGATACACGCGGGATAACCTCGACTTGGCGACCCGGCAATGGACGTGTCCTGAGTGCCATACGACGCATGACCGCGATGTGAACGCGGCGCGGAATATCAAAGCCGCCGGGCTGGCGGTGTTAGCCTGTGGAGAGACGGTAATTCCGGTTGTTGCGAAAGC
>JAUPTV010000087.1 GCA_030917925.1 Pseudomonadota bacterium | reverse complement strand
GTTCGGCCAGGACATCCGGTACGCGCTGCTCAGGCGTCAGATATTCGGGAAACTCGGCCAGGATGCGGGCGGACACCGAAATATCGCTCTTCTCGATGTCGATGCCGGCAGGGCCGGTGAACGTGCGGACGATGGGAAGGAAAGCGCAGGTCGCCAGCAGTGGCGCCTCGTCAGTGAGCGTGTAGATGATCTTGGATTTTCCTGCAGCCATGGCTCGAACCTCGTTGCTGATTTAAGTTGAAATAAGACTCCCTCCCTCCTTGTGGGGGAGGGCCGGGGTGGGGGGTGAATAGTTAGGCTTGAGTGACTTAACGAGCTTAACTCCAACACAATATCGCCCCGCAACCCGGCGTTTGCTCCAGATCAATTCGATCCAGGGCGGGTAAAACTGCTGCCATCTGCGAGCGCATCCAGTCCAGTAATTCCGCCAGCGTCGGTTCGGCTAAGTGCGGCAGGTCATTCAATGGGTGATGATCCAGTTGCCGGTAGAGCGGTTCAAATAACGCCTTGACCTCTCCGTAATCGACCGTCCAGCCCATCACTTCATCGAGCGGCGCGGTCAGATGCAGACGCAGGGTATAACTATGTCCATGCGTCCGGCGACGGACATCGCCGACCGGCGCGTTGCGCAAACGCAGCGCACTCTCAAACACGCGCTCCTTCCAAATCCGGTAGCGTCTGCCGTCATAGTGACAGCCGGCGGTCGCGGTTTCATACACCGTGACCCGTGCCAGTGCTGGTAAATCCGGCTGCAACCGCGCCCATAACCACGCCGCCAGCCGTTCACTGGTTGGATTTTCCAGCCCTGGTACATCGTTCAGGCAAGCGAGATGCAACTGCTCATGCCATGGGGTCCACGCCGTTTCCAACTGTGCGTAGTTTGGTCGCATCCCGAGCGGCTCATCACGGGAAGCCAGCGCCCACAGAATGACTTCAAAGCCGTGCCCATGCATTCGCCCGCACTGATGGCCAAGGGGCACGTTGGGTAACTGATGCGCGGCTTCAAAACGAAAGCGCCGCCAGTAGTGCGCCTGACGGTCGGCATCGACGGACACGCCTTGATGAGCCGCGCTTTGCACGCTGATCTGGGCGATGTCCGGTACATTCAGTTGCCCACTAATCCAGTCGGCGAGTTGCACATCGTCTGGATCAGTCAACCGGTCATTCAGCAAGGTGTAATCCAGAAGCGCCACGACGTCCTGCAACCGCTGTGTCAGCGCCTCCGCCTCGGCTCCGGGAAAGGAGGCAAAACCGGTAGGCAACTTCGCCCGAATCCGTGCCAGAAAGCTGTGCCCATGCAGTCGCGTTTGGCGTTCATCCGGCCCCCCCGCCAGTTGCCGCGCCGCTTCAAAGGGCGCTGCCGCCATGAAATACAGCCGCTCACTCATCAGGGAACCGCCAACAGTGGATCCGCGATGCCCGCCTCGGCAAAGCCCCGCGCCCGCAACCGGCAGGCCGGACATTCCCCACAGGGCGGACGAACGCCGTTATAGCAGGTATGCGTATCGGCCAGCGCCGGCAGTGCGCCGAGTTCATCGGCCATCCGCACCGTGTCGGCTTTAGACTTGAACATCAGCGGCGCATGAATCGTGAGGTCATACGCCATGCCGAGTTGAATGGCCTGCTCCAGTGCCTGGATCGTCGCCTGCCGACAATCGGGATAGCCGCTGTAGTCGGTCTGCGCGACGCCGGTCACCAGATGGTGAATGCCCCGTGGGTAAGCCAGCGCCGCAGCGAAAGTTAGAAAAATCAGGTTGCGGCCGGGTACGAAGGTATTGGGTAATCCGGTTTGGACATCGACGCCATCCTGCACCGGAATACCCGTTTCGGTCAGCGCATTGCCGCCCAGAGCCGCCAACGTGTTGATGGGCAACACGGTTTGCGGTACGCCCGCCTGGGCGGCAACCCGCGCCGCACAGTCGAGTTCCAGGCGATGCCGCTGACCGTAATCAAAAGTCACCGCTTCCACCTGACCGTTGCCGAACTGGCGTAGCGCCCAGTACAGGCAAGTGGTGGAATCCTGCCCACCGGAAAGCACAACAAGCGCCTGGCTCATGCTTTATAACTCCGATCCGCCATTCAGCCGCACACTGGGTTTGATGGCAATGCCGCCGCGCGGCGCGAAATCACCGCGCACTTCCAGCCAGCGTGGTTGCAACAGCGCAAATAAATCCACCGCGATGCGATTGATGCTGTCCTCGCTGAATGACCCCTGATTGCGAAAGCTGAACAGGTACAATTTCAGCGATTTTGACTCCACCAGCCAGTCACGCGGGCTGTAGCGGATGGTCACGCGGGCCAGGTCAGGCTGACCGGTCACCGGACACAGGCAGGTAAACTCCGGGCAGTCCAGTTCCACCACATATTCATGCTGGGGATAGCGGTTGGCGAACCGCTCCAGAATCCGGGGCGCATATTCACGCGGATACTCAGTTACGGTGCTGCCCAACAGGGTCAGGCCGGCAATAGTGGCTTCAGACATTGATCGATCCCGCAGTTGAAAAAACGTAGCCGTTCAGCCGTCCCTTTGGCAAAAGAGGATTAGAGGGGATTCCGTTCAACCGCTACTCTTCCATTTGCCGCCGCAATTCCGCCTCTTCAGCCAGTGCGCCCAGCAACAATTCCGGAGTCAGCGGCTGATCGAGCAGGGCGGCGCGGCGGCGGATCGTGGCGAAATCCCCCAGCGTTAATGACCCAATCGCCCAGAACCGGGTCAACAGATCCTCGTTCAAACCGCACTCTTCCGGCCAGGTTCCGGCGTCTTCCAAAGCGCGTTGTAAACATTGTTCAGCCTGCTCGGCGGCCAATGGCCAGAAGCGCACCTTGACATCAAACCGCCGCCGCACCGCCGGGTCGAGATCGCTGACCCGGTTGGTCGCGCATAGCAAAATGCCATCGAATTGCTCCATGCGCACCAGTAACTCATTGACCTGCGTGACTTCCCAGGTCTGTCGGGCATACTGCCGGGAGCGCAGGAAGGAATCGGCTTCATCAATCAGCAGCACCGCCCGGCTCTGGTGGGCTTCCTGAAACATCGCAGCAATCCGCTCCTCGGTCACGCCCACCAGGGGATTGAGCAGGTCGGAGGCGGTGCGCAGCAACAAGGGCCGATCCAGGCGACGGGCCAGCCAGGCCGCGAACGCGCTCTTGCCGGTTCCCGAGGGACCGTACAGGCAAATGCGGCCCCGTCCCTGGCGGGTGAGACCCTGCACCAGCTTCGGCAAGTCGCAATCCGCGTTAATCAAGGTTGGATCGTAGTCGTCGCCGATACCGATACTCGATAGCTGGAAGGGCGGCTCGCCATGGCGGGTCGCGGCCAGGGCGTGATCCAGCACCCGGCTGAGCAGCGCCTCGCCCTGTTCGGCAAACGCCTCCGGCAGTAAATGCGCCAGTCGCGCCGCCTTCTGCACCAGCGCCGGGCTGAGATGCGGATCTTCCGCCCGTTCGGCAATCCAGCGGGCATCCACGGCCAGATCGCCCAGATGGCGGCGGATGATCCGCTCTCGTACTGGCCGGGGCGGAATATCCAGAGCCAGTTGCAAATCGAAACGGCGCAGGAACGCCGGATCGACGGTATCAATGCGGTTGATGACCCAGATCGCCGGCGTCGGATTCTGTTCCAGTACGCCGTTCAGCCAACCCTTGTTGATGCCGCTGTCGCGGGGCATAAAGAACGGCAGATCCATCTCGCCGCCTTCCGAGAGTACATCGCCGGCCTCGTCGAACAGCAGAGCGCATTCATGGCGGCGGGCCAGCAGGTGCTGGGCCAGGCTGTAGCGGGATAGCCGTTGTCGAGCGTTGAGCGGGTCCTCTTCCTCATCACTGGCCTGTACCGTGAACAGGGTCAGACCGGCGGCCTCGGCCAGGGTCATCGCCAGTTCGGTTTTGCCAGTGCCCGGTGGGCCATACAACAGCACATTGACTCCTGGCGTTCCCGTGGCAGCAGCCTTGGCCAGCAGTTGACGGGCCAGTGTAAAGTCTTCCGACCGGTAAGCGAAATCGCTGGCGGTGAGCGCCGCCGGCCGCGCCAGGGCAACGTAATGCTGGAACAATGTCGCGGTATCAACCGGCTCACTCAGCAGCAGTTGCGGCAGGCGGTCGAGAATATCCAGCTTGGCTTTCAGATGGTAGCGGTGGCTATCGTCGATCCGAACCAGGCCGGTCCGAGCCAGCAAGCCGTTGG
>JAUPTV010000086.1 GCA_030917925.1 Pseudomonadota bacterium | reverse complement strand
GTTAAGGGCAGAGCAGACATGGGCAGGATTCTCACGCGAATAGACAAGGATGATGCGCATTAGCCGAAAAGCCTCCGGTCTTGTCAAGCCGGGTTATACTGGCGACCTGTTTTCGCGTTCCCGAGCTGAGGAGTCTCTGAATGCGCCTGTTTCATCCCGAAGTAGTGTTGATTGGGCTGTTATTGACCGCGTTGCTGGCCAGTTGCGGCCAGAAAGGGCCGTTATACCTGCCTGAGTCGAAAGCGCCGCCGCCCGCATCCACCCCCCAAAATCCCCCGCCGAAGCCCTGAATCATGGACCATTTTGAGTATCGCAACACCCGGTTATATGCCGAAGATGTCCCGGTCGCGGACATCGCCGCCGCCGTCGGCACCCCCTGCTACATCTATTCCCGGGCGACCCTGGAACGGCATTGGCGCGCCTTCGATCAGGCGTTTGGCGCACATCCCCATCTGGTCTGCTACGCGGTCAAGGCCAACAGCAATCTCGCGGTGCTGAATCTGCTGGCCCGGCTCGGCTCCGGGTTCGACATCGTTTCAGGCGGCGAACTGGAACGGGTGCTGGCAGCCGGCGGCGATCCGGGCCGGGTGGTCTTTTCCGGGGTCGGCAAACGCCGTGACGAACTGGAACGGGCGCTGGCGGTGGGCATTCGCTGCTTTAACGTCGAATCGGCAGCCGAACTGGATGTACTGGAACAGGTTGCAGCGGCGCGAGGTCAACGAGCGCCAGTATCACTGCGCATCAATCCCGACGTGGACGCCCAAACTCATCCTTATATTTCCACCGGCCTGAAACAGAACAAGTTTGGTATTGATCCCGACCGGGCGCTGGCCCTCTATGAACAAACCGCCGCTTCATCGCATTTGCATGTCGTGGGCGTCGATTGCCATATCGGTTCGCAACTCACCCAGGTTGCGCCGTTCGTGGACGCCCTGGATCGGGTGCTGGCGCTGACGGCGCGGCTGGAAACCCTGGGCATTCACCTGCGTCATCTCGATCTGGGCGGCGGGCTGGGCATTCGCTACCGCGATGAGGAACCGCCTTTGCCCGCTGATCACGCGGCGGCCCTCATGGAGCGCCTGCACGGTCTGCCCTATGAAATTCTGATTGATCCGGGCCGGGCAATTGTCGGCAATGCCGGGATTCTGGTGACCCGGGTGGAATTGTTGAAACCGGGCGCGGAAAAGCATTTCGCGGTGGTGGACGCGGCGATGAATGATCTGCTGCGTCCGGCGCTCTACTCGGCCTGGCAGGCGATCATTCCGGTTGAACCGCGCACTGAAGGCGAAATGCACTGCTACGATGTGGTCGGACCGATCTGTGAAACCGGCGACTTTCTCGGTAAGGATCGGGAATTGAACATCCAGCCGGGCGATTTACTGGCGGTGCGTTCTGCTGGCGCTTACGGTTTTGCCATGAGTTCCAACTACAATTCCCGACCTCGCGCCGCTGAAGTGATGGTCGATGGCGACCAGTTTCATACCATCCGCCGCCGGGAAACCGTTGCCGAACTCTACGCTGGCGAAACCGTACTGGCGTAATCTTCAGCCTTTAGCCGTGTGTGTGTGTGTGTGTGTGGCGAAACAGTACTGGCGTAATCTTCAGCCTTTAGCCACCACGAAAAACACGAACGGCACGAAAGAAAACCCGGGCGAAACCGTATTAGCTTAATCTTCGACCTTTAGCCTTTACCCTCCAGCCTTCAACCTTGAATTTTAATCATGGCCGAACGAACGTCCGAACATCCCATTCAGCACCGCTTGAAACTGCGTAATCTGCGCCTCGCCGACTATGGCGACATTCAGGAGATCATGGAAAAGGTCTACCACAATATGGACGGAGCCTGGAGCCGCGACCAGTTCGCTTCGCAGATCGCCCGCTTCCCGGAAGGGCAGATTTGCATTGAGGACAATGACAAAGTGGTAGCGGCGGTGTTGAGCCTGATTGTCGATTATGGCCGTTATGGCGACCGGCATACCTACTGGCAAATCATCGGCGATGGTTATCTCACTACGCATGATCCCAACGGCGACACCCTGTATGGCGTCGATATCTTTGTCCATCCCGACTATCGGGATATGCGCCTGGGCCGGCGGTTGTACGATGCGCGCAAGGAGTTGTGCGAGAAGCTGAATTTGCGGGCGATCATTGTGGGCGGGCGCATTCCCGGTTACGGCAAACACGCCCATAACATCACGCCTCAGCAATATGTGGAGCAGGTTCGCGCCAAGGAATTGGTTGATCCAATTCTGACCTTTCAGTTGGCCAATGACTTTCACGTCCGCCGGATCGTGACCGGTTATCTGCCCGACGATGCTGAATCCAAAGCCTATGCTGTGCTGCTGGAATGGCTGAATATCTATTATGAAGATAAGGAAGTCTTGATCGGCGGGCGCAAATCGGTAGTGCGGGTCGGCGCGGTGCAGTGGCAGATGCGCCAGACGTCATCGATAGAAGATATGTTGCAACAGGTGGAATATTTTGTGGATGCCGTGGCCGGGTATCAAACCGACATCGTGCTGTTCCCGGAATTTTTCAATGGGCCGTTGATGGCCGGTTTCAATCAGCGTAATACCGCCGAAGCCGTCCGGCAACTGGCAGAATTTACTGACCCGTTGCGCGAAGCAATTGTCCAGATGGCGGTGGCTTATAATGTGAATATTATTGCCGGCAGTATGCCGCAATATCACGATGGTGTGCTGTACAACGCCGCTTATCTGTGCCGACGCGATGGCACTTGGGATACCCAGTCCAAGCTGCATATCACTCCGGATGAGCGTTCCTATTGGGGATTGCAGGGCGGTGATTCGCTACAAGTCTTTGAACTGGATGTCGGCAAGATCGGTATTTTGATTTGTTACGATGTTGAATTTCCCGAATTGCCGCGCCTGCTGGCTGATCAGGGGATGCAAATTCTGTTTGTGCCCTTCTGGACGGATACCAAGAACGCCTACCTGCGGGTGCGGCGCTGCGCTCAGGCTCGGGCGATTGAGAATGAATGTTATGTGGTGATTTCCGGCAGTGTCGGCAATTTGCCGAAAGTGGAAAATATGGATATGCAGTACGCTCAGGCGGCAGTGTTCACCCCGTCCGATTTTGCCTTTCCCCATGATGCCATTGCCGCTGAAGCCACTCCAAATACCGAGATGACCTTGATCGTCGATCTGGATCTGGACAATATCAAGGAACTGCGGATGCACGGCAGTGTGCGAAATTTCCGCGACCGCCGCCTGGATTTGTATAAAATCGCCTGGACAGGACGGGGTTGAGGCAGACCTCCCGAACCACCCCGTCGCTTCGCGCCACCCCTCCTTAGCCAAGGAGGGGAATTCGGAAATCCAGCGATCATCGGGAAAGGCTATAAGCTTCAAGTTACTGGAAAAAATAGCTGTTGCGTCTTTACACTAGATGACCGTAATTGGCCGGAGCTGAACGATGAACATTCAATTCACTAAAATGCACGGACTCGGTAACGATTTCGTCGTCATTAACGGCATCAGCCAATCGGTCGCGCTCGATCCAGAGCAGATTCGGCGGTTGGCGGACCGCCGCCTGGGCATTGGTTGCGACCAGGTGTTAGTGGTCGAAGCAGCGAAACAAACGGATGTCGATTTTCGTTACCGCATTTTCAACGCCGATGGTGGCGAGGTCGAACAGTGCGGCAATGGCGCCCGCTGCTTTGCCCGATTCGTCCATGATCAGGGTTTAACCGACAAGGAGGATCTGCGGGTAGAAACCCTGGCGGGCCTGCTGCGTTTGCAAATCAGGCCGGATGGACAGGTAGCAGTGGATATGGGTCAGCCGCGCCTGGAGCCAAAGGACATTCCGTTCTTTGCCGACGAACGCGCCTCACGCTATCTGATCGCGGCGGATGGCGCGGACATGGAAATCGGCGTGGCGTCGATGGGCAATCCGCACGCGGTGCTCAGGGTGGATAATGTTGACCAGGCACCCGTCGCCCACCTGGGGCCGTTGCTGGAACGGCATGGCCGCTTTCCTAAACGCACGAATGTCGGTTTCATGCAGATTGTCGCCCCGGATCACATTCGTTTACGGGTTTTTGAACGCGGCACTGGCGAAACTATGGCCTGTGGAACCGGCGCTTGTGCGGCAGTCGTGGTCGGCCGATTGTGGGGAAAACTATGGCCAACGGTCCGGGTGGAACTGCCCGGCGGCGAATTGAGCGTGTATTGGGCCGGTGAAGGGGAGTCCGTCATCATGACCGGGCCAGCCGTGAACGTCTTTGCAGGGTGGATTGAACAGTGAATGAAGCATGGGAAGCGCCGGAGATTCCGGATGACCCGGAGGTTGAGGCGGAAGTCATCGCCTGGCTGCGCGAACATCCCGAATTTTTCACGGTTCATCCGGAACTCGTGGAAAGCCTGCGTATTCCGCATCCCTGTCGTCCGGCGGTGTCGCTGTTGGAATATCAGAACCGTTTATTGCGAGAGCGTAGTCAGCGCCTGCACGACAAACTCATGGAACTGGTCGATATCGCCCGCGACAATGACCGATTAGCCGAACGGGTGCAGCGGTTGGCGCTGGGTCTGCTGAATGCACGGGGCGGGCTGGATGAATTGTTGCACGGCGTCAAGGCGATTTTACGCGATGAATTCAACGCCGATTGCGTCGCGCTGTGTCTGGCCGTCCCGCCCAGTGTGGGGTTGAGCGCCGTTGAAGAATTTCTGCGCCCGGACGTGGTGGTGCTGTTTGAAGCGGTCTTTCGCGCCGGCCGTCCCCAGTGTGGCCGATTGAGTCTGGAGCAGGCTAAAGCCCTGTTCAGCGATAGCGCCTGCGATGCCGCCTCAGCGGCGTTAATCCCGCTCGATGGCGAAATCTGGCGCGGTCTCCTGGCAGTAGGCAGCAGCGACCCCGACCGCTTTCATGCCGGCGTTGGCACACTGTTCCTGGAACGGGTGGGCGAACTGGTCAGACAGGCGTTACAGACGCGGTTGTTGGCTGAGGGATGGCGAAGGCGTTCCGATCCTCCCTCCGCCAGAGGTTGATGATGGCCAAAATGTGATTCAGAAGCTGTCCAGGAACCCCTCTCACGGGGGAGAAAGGGGAGTTTTTAGACAGCCGCTCAGGTTTCATGTTTTCAATTCTCGCAGTGAACACGGTGTTCCAGCGATGGAAACTCCCGCCGCACCTTTTCCATAAAGGGGCGATCCAGACGGGCGGTGACGATGCCCGGCCCCCAGGCTAATCGACTCATCACCAGCCCCCAGGGATCAATAATCAGGCTGTCGCCGAAGGTTTCGCGACCGTTAGCGTGTCGCCCGCCCTGAGCGGCGGCGATGACATAGCACTGGTTCTCAATCGCTCGCGCCCGTAACAAGACCTCCCAGTGCGCTGCGCCGGTGGCGGCAGTGAAGGCAGCCGGCAACGCCAGAATCTCCATACCTTGATCAACCATGGCGCGAAATTGCTCCGGGAAGCGCAGGTCATAGCACACCGCCAGCCCCAGTCGGCCAAAGGGCGTATCGGCCACGACAGAGCGATTCCCCGGCGCAATCGTCGCCGATTCGGCATACCGTTCCTGACTGCCCACGACCTGCACATCGAATAGATGCGCCTTGTCATAGCGGGCGACCAGTTGCCCCTGGTCATTGAACAACAGGCAAGCCGCCCGCACTCGTTGGTCGTCGTTCACCATGCGCAAAGGAATCGTGCCACCGACCAGCCACAACTGATGTCGGGCAGACTGTTCCGCCAGGAAGTCCTGAATCGGTCCCGAACCCTCGATTTCCTGAACCGCCAACTTGTCGGTTTCCCGGCGGCCCATCATGGCGAAATTTTCCGGCAACACGGCCAACCGGACGCCACGCCCGGCCGCTTCCGCTAGTAAATCAGCGGCCATCGCCAGATTCGCGGCGACATCGGGTTCAGAAACCATTTGAATCGCGGCCATCATCGACATGTGATTGTTCCTCATTGATCACTTTCCGGGGTGCCGGCCCGCTCCCGATTCAGGGCCAGCAGGCGACGCAATGCCTCGTCATCGCTCAAATTGGCGGGCCAGCCATAGGCTGCGGCTACGGCTTCATCGAGGACGCGATGCGCATGATTGAGCCAGGCCGGGCGCTGGTTGTAGAGGTTGGTAAGTGTGAGTTTTTTCAACTCGGCGGCGTGTTCCGGCTTGGGGATGATGCGGTCGGGATAGCCCGGCACAATTTCGGGAACGCGATCCACCCATTGCGGAGGATTCAGCCAGTTTTTGCGCGGTTCGTTGAGTCGGCCAGCGGCTTCGGCAATGGCTTGGGCGCGGGGATCATTGGCGTATTCACTGGATGGAATGTTGGGGGTCAGGCCAGACGGGAAAGGGAAGGTCTCGAAGCAGGTGGTCGGGGTGTAGCGAGGCGTCGGACCGAGACTGGTTCCGAGGCGCAACGCCCAAAGTTCGTGGAAGCGGGAGTGCAGGATGCCAAAAGTGGTGTCGTCGGAACGTGCGATAACAACAATCTGACCATCACACACCACAGGCGGGTATAGCCAGGCGAATAAGCGGTGCTTGGCGACGCGGGCCGTTACTATGAACCGGGGTAAATCTTCAATGGCTTTGCGCAAATCCGGAGCAGGGCGAGCGTGTAGCCACCAGCGCCTCCGTTCCAGATCATTACGCACCAATGCGCGTTGGGGTTTTATATGCTTGATGATGTATTCAAATGGAGCTTCATAGAGCGCCGCCACTGCTTCAGGCATATCCACCCCGAAATCAACAATCCACATATCTTGAGGACGGCGTGTCACATCCAGGCCATTTACCCAAGGACGCAACACGCTACTATTAGGGCGTCCGTTTGGATTAGGAAGCGAGAGCCAGGATCGCGCCAATTCCCCTGGTATATCGAAGGCACCTTTCTTCATCGCGCCAATGAACGCTACACCAGCGTTTTCCTCTAATTGACTCGCCGGCGTTAAATCCACGCCACCGCCATTCACTTCCAGCGAGCGTCCGGTCAAGTCCGCATGGATGGCCGCCACCGGCTGGCCGTTCAAAATCCCTCCGGCTCCACCATCCCCGAACCCCACCAGCGACACCCGCACCGCCGCGCCTTCGTTGAGCCACGGTTCGTCTGACCAGGCGTGGAAGATCGTGGTGGTCTCCCGAATGCGCTCCAGCACCTTGCGATTGGCGCCGCCACGAATCGAATTAGTCGCCACCAATCCCGCCCGTTGTACCTGACCCGCTTCCATCTGCGCCCGCGCCTTTTCAAACCAATAGCACACCAGATCCGCGCCGCCCGGAACCCGACCTGCGTAAATCTGACGCATCATTTCCACATACTCATCGCCCAGTTCCGCCAACTGTTTCTTGTCGCCCAAAAACGGCGGATTGCCCACAATCGCATCCGCAGCGGGCCAGGTCGCTTCACCCGTCCCATCCAACAGCGCATCGCGGCATTCAATCGTATTCAACGGTTTCAAAATTGGCTGATCGTTCAGGCTATAACCATGGCCGAGCATCCATTGAATTTCACCAATCCACACCGTCAGCCGCGCCAGTTCCGCCGCATAGGGATTAATCTCAAGGCCCATGACCGCTTCCGGCCCCACGCCGGGAAACCCGCGTTGCAGGCCCAACGTCTCCGCCTCCAGCATCACCTGATGCTCAATATCCTTGAGCGTCCGCAGCGCCAGATAGAGAAAATTCCCCGAACCACAGGCCGGGTCCAGCACCCGAAAATTCCGCAACCGCTCCAGAAAACCCTGCAACGCCTGTTCGGCCTGCGTCCGCTTCGGTTTCTTCGCCGCCAACAGACCGGCAATCTCCGCCTTCAACGTCGCCCATTCCGCCAACAACGGCTCACGAATCACCGGCCCGATCAAGCGGTGAATCGACGCGGCATCAGTGTAATGCGCCCCCAGTTGCGACCGCTTGTCCGGGTCCAGACCACGTTCAAACAGCGTCCCGAAAATCGCCGGTTCAATCGCTGACCAATCCAGCGCCGTCGCCGAATGCAGCGTATCCAGGTCAGCCTGCTCCAGCGGCAGGCACTCATCATGATCAAACAGCCCCCCGTTGAACCAGGCAATCCGGGCGAATCCGAACCGCCCGCCCTGATGCATCGCCCGAAACAAATCCCGCGCCAAACCGGGAAACTCCGCTGGCGTCCGCCGGGATTCCTCCACCAGCGTACTGAACAGCCGATCCGGCAACAGCCCAATATCCTCAGCGAACAGGCAAAACAACAAGCACGTCATAAAATGCGCCACCGGTTGCGGGGCATGGCCGCGTTGCCGCAACTGGTGCGCCAAACCACCCAGCAACGTCGCAGCTGTCTGCGTCACCGCCTCCCGCGTTCGGCTCGGCTGCAAACGCTCCGGCTCCAGAAACGCTCTGCGCAAGAGTTCCCACTTTTCCGGGTCGGCCAAATCATCCAGGGTCAGCCGATGGACCACGTTGACCGTATTGGAAAAATTCGTATGAATCTCCATCGTCTCCATATCGGACACGATGAGCAAGGGTGGGTTTTCCAGCGCCAGCGCGTACTGCTGCAATTGCCGCAGCGCTGCCTGCAAATCCTTGTGCTTACCCTTATATTCCCAGGCGAAACAATGCCGCCGCCAGACATCCGCCCAGCCATCGCCGCCCCCGGTCTTTTTCGCCCCCTTCTCGAAAGTGAACCACTCACCGCGCGGGTCTTCCTCCAGTGGCGGCTTGACGCCCAATAACTGACACAGGGCAATGAAATGGCTTTGGGAACCGCTGCGCTCGGTCAGCGTACTGGCGCGGCACAGTTGGATGAATTCGGCGATTTCAGCGGGTGTCGTCACTACGAACGGTCTCCAGTCCAGTTATATAGAAGTCCTACGCCAGTTATGGAAAATCCCCTCCTTGGATAAGGAGGGGTGGCGCATCAGCGCCGGGGTGGTTCGACGCAGCGATTCCACAACCTGTTCAGAATCGCTATAGCTCATTGATCCCCGACGAGTCCCGGACGGTGCACGGGCGACGGTGTGGCTTCAGTCAGTGACTCCAATACCGGATCATCCCACGAACCGTGCAAGTGGTACCGGTAGCGGGTCGCCTGTTCAATGCCCTCTTGCAACAGCCGTTCTGCAACGAAAACGGCGGCCCCGGCGAGCGGTCCCCCGGCCAAGGCTCCGGCAATCGGCAGCGTTCCGCCCAAACTCGGCGTCACGGTGATGTGTTGATCATAATCCCGCGCCGTTAAGCCTGCCCGCCCACGAAACTCGACTCGGGCAGACGGTGCTTCAATGGTCAGATTATCGGTCCGGGCCTGCCCGTCGCCAAAGGTCAGGTCGCCGACAATCCGGTCGAAACTGGCCCCCGGTTGAAATAAATCGCTGAAATCCAGACTCAGGCGGCGCGACAGATTCTGCACGTTGAACAGGCCAATGATTCGGCCCAGACCCGGATTGATTTCCAGCAACTGGCCGGGACCCACCTGGAGATTCAAGGTTCCGGTTAGGCGTTGCAGGGTAAAGTCGGGCAACGCGCCTGCCCATTCAGCATCCAGTTGCGCCTTGGTTTCCCCACGCGCCACGCCCGCGTCCGGGTAGCCGAAATCCGCCAGCGTTTCCTCCAGCGCCGGACTGTGCAACAGCGCCTTGATCCGCGAAACCTGCGTGTTACCCTGCCATTGCCAATCGCTACTGGCTTCAATGCGCTGGCGGTCTGAACTTAGTTCGATGTCTGACAGGCGAACACCCTGGGAATTTGGCAGGGCGATGAACCGCAGCCGACCTAAATCGTGGTTATTCAACTGCAAATTGGCGACGGTGAAGACCAATGGGGGTAACCGGCAGGGGTCCGATGGGACTGACGGCGAAGATTCATTGTTCTTGAGGTCAATCTGCAAGTGTTGCAGAGCAGCGTTCATCGGTTGCTGGGGTGTGGGTGCGTCTGGCGCGGTTAACCGTCCCGCCAAACCGGTGCCATCCAGTTCAATCCGCAAACCGTCGGCATAGCGGGCCGCGTTCACCGTGACCCTTTTGAACGTCTGTCCGGCAAGGGTCAATTCGTCAATACGGGCGTCGAGACGGTGGAGTAGCGACAGCGGGTTAAAGGCGGATTCCGGCAACCGCTGGCATGGCCCGCCCTTTTTGCTAACCGGGGCGGGTGTTTCCATCGGGGGCGTCCATGTCCAGCGCGGCAAACGGGCCACGACCGCTAACCCTGGCGTGTCCGGCAGTTGCGCCTCGCCCGCCCCGATACGCAACTCGCCCCGTTCCAGTTGGAGAGAATTGGTTGGACCAATCAAAGCCAGCGCCGCCCGAGTTTCCTCGCCGTAGGCCAAATCGACGCGGAGACGGTCAGCAGCGGTGGGTTGAACGCTGATTTGCAGGGGCTGGACTTCACCCGCTGACTTGGTGAAGGGTTCAGGTAGTTCCATGGCAATGCCGCGCAAATCCGAACTTAAATCCAGTTTGAACGCGGGTTGCCGACGCTCCCGCTCCTGACCGGTGGGCACGGTCAATACCGCGTTCCAGTCGCTTTTACCGCTGATCGACGATTCCAGCGCGGCGGCGGATTCTCCGGCCAGCGCCGTTAAACCCAGTCGCCCCCGAATCCGGGTTTGCAATGCGCGGCGGCCGGGGCGACCCGTGAGGTCCAGATCCAGCCGAATCGGCTCGCCGCGCAACCGGGCCTGCACCTTGCTGGCGTTGATATCGCTTTCCGTGAACCGCACTTCACCGCGTAACCGATCCAGCGTCATATTCCAGGTTGGCAACACCAGATCATTATCCAGCAACCCCACCCGGCCCTGCGCCTGATTCGGTCGGTCATCAGTAGGCAGGGTCAGTTCGAGGTCCAGCGTACTGACGCCGCTGACCTGCAAATCCGGCAGATCGCCGTGCAGTTCCTTCCCAACCGGACTCTCCTTCAAGGCCCGCCAGAAACTGGCGGCTGGTCCCTTGGCGCGGCCCTTGACCTGCACCACCACTTCGGACAAATCATCAATGCGGACGGTCGCCGTTTCCATGTCGCCATCCAGCAACCGGCCTCGGTCGGCTTTAACGGTCAGTCCCCGATTGCGAAACAGCACGTCGGTTTTCAACCGTTCCAGGCGCGGCCAGCCGGGCGCATAGTCCAGCACCGCGTCTTCTACCTGGAAGCGGGTTTCAAACCACCCTTCATCATGGTCAAACGGAAACGCGGCGGGCGGTCCACGCAAGGTCATTTCCCCGGAGACCACCCGGCCACTGACCAACGCCCGATCCAGCCAGGCCACCCCTTCCGGCGGAATGACGATGACGGGCAGATAAAGCGGCGCTTTCCCCACCTTGACATCGTGATAGCGTCCGTGAATATCGAGCCAGGGTTGACCCGCATCGGGAACAATCACCCGGCCCCAAAAGCGGCTGTTTAAATCGGCATTAGCCAATTCCAGACCGGCGCTGTCCAGGTGCAAACCGTCGGCTTTACGTTGCCAGTTCACCGCGCCGTTAAGGGTGTCGAGCGTGATAGGCGCACGCAGCACCCCGGCGGTATCGACCTGGACGGCGCGACTGTCCAGTTGGATATGGCCCTGCTCCGGGGTGACATGCAGTTGGCCGGTGATATTCGTGAAGCCGGGCAGACCGTGAACCGGATGAGTACTGAATTCCCGCAGGGCGGCGGTTACGGTATACGTTCCAGCGCTGGACCCGCCCTGAAGGTGGATTTCCGGCAACTCGCCCTGCGGATTCAGCGGCTGCAACCATTGCCGGGCGGGTTCGTTCAACCACGGCATCGCCCAGGCCAGTAAATGCTGAGCGCGGGCATGACGAATCGTGGCCTCCCAGCCGGTTTCAGTAGGCGTCACGGCGAACGTTATCGGCGTCGAGGTGGGTCCCGGTGGGTCAAGCTGACCATATAATCGCCAACCGGCATCATCGACGGGTTGCTCGACAATCATTTCCAGCCGCTGGCCCAGTTCAGCCGGTAAATCAGCGGTCAAGGTCAGTTGTCGCCCTGACGGTGTTTCCCGCAGATGGAGATAGGGATGCCGCAGTTGCAGGGTGGAACCCTCGGGCAGGCGCACGGCTAACGACTCGCCAACGATGTCCAGTTTGCGCAGATCCAGCAGCCAGGGAGCGGGTTTAGCCGATTCCGATGCGTCGGTATCAACCCGGAAGCGCGGAAGGCGGTCCGGGTTCAGCGTCACGCTGGCTCCTTCGAGGCGGATATGACGCACCACCGGACGCCATTCCTGCCATGAGCGCCACAGATTCAGCGTGATCGAGGCATGAGTAAATTGGGCCAACGTGGCGTCCTGACCCGAATCGTGAAGGCTGACGCCTTGCAGTCTTAGCGCCAGTCGCCAACCATCCATGGTCGCCGTGACCGCCTCAATGCGCACCGGCATGTGCAAGGCGGCGCTTAGTGCGCCGGACAGTTCATCACGATAGTCGTTCAGGCGCGGCAACAGCCACCACTGCCCAAAGCTGGCCAGCAGGAGCAACGGTAACAACAGCGCCAGCAACAACCGGCGCGTCCAACGCAGTGTGCGACGGGTTCGGCTGGTCGGTAACCGCAGCGGGTTCCAAAGAGCGGGGGTTCGTGGACTGCTTGCCTTAGGCATGGTCATGGTGGGGCGCAACCGGCTTTGTTCAGTTGAGATTCAATCAGCGCCGAACCGGTTTCCCCAGAAATAAAAAGGGCGTCCGAATGCGCTCAGACTGACACGCAATCGGACGCCATCGTCCGCGACGGCGGCCCCCGTTAGCCGCCTGGATTCACCCCGCTCAAGAGTAGTTGATGAGCGTGTATCCTTGCGTTTTATTCAGCAATCTAAAGGCCAATTTTTATAACTAATTATTTTTAAATTGTTTTTTATTAAAATATTGTTATGACGTCGCCTGAAACCGAAAAACTCGCGCCTCATACTGGCGCTTTCGATAGGGAGCCTGCTTTATTTTGGGGCAACAGGCATCGTAAGCCAATTTATTTTTACCGCAGTCTTGATCTGTCTATCCATAGTGACCATGCTTGTTATTGAGTGACTAACCGAGGAAGGTATCCATGTCAATTCGTGACTGGCCGGATGATGAACGCCCCCGTGAGAAACTGTTGCAACGCGGCGCAGGTGCGCTATCCGATGCTGAATTACTGGCGATTTTTTTGCGAGTGGGCGTACCAGGCAGTAGCGCCGTTGATCTAGCGCGTGACATGCTCAATGAACATGGTGGTCTGCGCCAGTTGCTGCAACTCGATCAAGCCGCGTTCTGTGCGACGCGCGGTCTCGGACCCGCTAAATACGTTCAATTACAGGCGGTGCTGGAACTGGCCCATCGCCATCTGAAAGACACGCTGAAACGGGTCGATGCGATTCAGAGCGTGGCGGACACCCGTCGCTACCTGATGGCCCGGATGCGCCATCATCCCCATGAAGTCTTTTCCTGCCTATTTCTCGATAATAAACATCGAATTATTGAATATGAAGAACTGTTCTTCGGCACCATTGACAGCTCCGCCGTGCATCCGCGCCAAGTAGTGAAACGCGCTCTGCATCATAATGCGGCAGCAGTGATCGCCGCCCATAATCATCCCTCGGGAGTCGCGGAACCCAGCCGGGCCGATGAAGCGATTACCCTGCGGCTCAAGGAAGCGCTGTCGATGATTGATGTCCGGTTGCTGGATCATATCGTGGTCGGCGATGGGCAGACGGTATCGCTGGCCGAACGGGGTGTGCTGTAAGCGCTTACAACCCACGCGCTTCTCGAATCCGGTCATAAGCGGCGGTAATTTCGCGGGTTCGTTCCGTCGCCCGCGCCAACTCCGCCGATGACACATCCTTGCATGCCAGTTTGTCCGGGTGGTGTTGTTTGACCAGGCGCCGATAAGCCAGTTTGATTTCATCCGGGCTGGCTTCGCGTTTCAATCCGAGCACGGTATAGGCTTGACTGAGTGAATTGACCACTGTCGTTGGTCGGCGGTTATGGGCCTGATATTCACCGTGCCCACTGGAATAACCGCCGGAACCGCTAAAGCCGTTCGCTTTGGACTGATGCGCCCAGCGCTGGGCGCGAAACAGGGTGTGCAGGGTTTCAAATTGGAGGCGGTGAATACCCATTCGATCAGCCACATACAGCAGGCGGGTATGCGTGTGCGGATGCAGACCGCCATCGGCGTAGGCCACGTTTAATAACAGTTCCAGCAGTTGTTGCAGCATCGCCGGATGTTCGCGGCAAGTGTGTTGAAAGTGGGCGATGGCCGCTTCGACAGCAAATTCCGGTTGTTTGCCTTCCGTGAAACAGTCCATGGCGGATTGCCGCTGACCGACATTCAAGTGGAGATGATCCATAATGATGCGAGCGGCGGCGATTTCCAGTTCGGACACCCGGCCATCGGCTTTGGCGACATAGCCCATCAACTGGAATACCGTTGCGAGGAACAGATTCCGGGCATGATCGTGGCCGACGGATTCCGGCCCGGCAGTTTTCTGCTGATTCTGTTGATTCTGATCGAAATTATGGCCAACCGCCGCCCCCAGCAGTGCGCCCAGTGGACCACCGACCATAAAACCAAATGCTCCGCCAAACAGTTTTCCTAACACGCTGAATGAAGGCCTCGCCGGGTTATTTCAGATAGATTGCATCATCGTAGGTTTTTAACCAGTCCGGACGCAAGCCAATCAATGCCATGGTGGTCATGCCATTCAGCAGACCTTCCGGGAATAAATACAGTGGCGCATAGGGAAAGTAGTCCTGACTGAGGCGCGCCAAGGTATAGGTTTCAGTGACCACGAGCAAGATGGACAGCGCCAGCACCGCCGCGCCCGCTGCCAACATGGCGTTGAAAAAGGCGCACAGGAAAACGTAGATAAACAGATGGTGCGGCAGATAGCGGTAAGCGAATAGATACACGCCATAGCTGACTGAAACCGGCAAGATGCCCAGCAGCAGGGCATTCATTGCCAGCGCGGTCCAGTCGCCGCTGATGACTGTTACCCCGGTCATGATCAAACTGGCACCGATCACGCCCAGCGACCAACCGAACATCAAGGTGTACACGGTCACGCACAGGAAATGGAAGCCCAGCGCAGGGCGGACGCCCACCTCGAACATCCACATCAGGAACAATGCGACCGATGCGCCCAGAAAGACGTGGTGAAGCTGGGAACGGGCCAGAAAGGTTCGCCAAGGCGCAGCGCGTAACGCCTGAATGCCGATCAGCAGCCAGATAAACCAGGCAAAGAACAGCAAATCAGCGGGCAGCAGAGCATCAGTCAGTTTCATGCATCCCTCTCTCCAACTCACCGCGCCCGCTGCAAAGCCCGAATGCCCTGCTCCAGACCTTCCAGTGTCAGGGGATACATTTGGCCGCCCATCAGTTCCCGCACCATCTGAATTGAGGGCACATAGCTCCAGCGATTCTCATGTTGCGGATTCAGCCAGATGGCGTGAGGCCATGTATTGAGCAGGCGATGCATCCACACCTCGCCGGTCTCTGGATTGAAATGCTCAACGCTGCCGCCCGGATAAGTGACTTCGTAGGGACTCATCGTTGCATCGCCCACCAGGATCAACTTGTAATCCGGGCCAAAGGTGCGCAATACCGTGAGCGTGTCGATCTTCTCGGTATAGCGGCGGCGGTTATCCTTCCACACCCCTTCATAGACCATGTTGTGAAAGTAGAAGTATTCCAGATGCTTGAACTCGCCACGAGCGGCTGAAAACAGTTCCTCGCACGCCTGGATATGGTCGTCCATGGAGCCACCGACATCCAGGAACAGCAGTACCTTGACCGCATTGTGCCGCTCCGGGACCATTTTCAGATCGAGGTAACCGGCATTGCGGGCGGTTGAGCGGATCGTGTCATCAAGGTCGAGTTCCTGGGCGGCACCTTCACGGGCGAAGCGGCGCAACCGGCGCAGCGCCACCTTGATATTGCGGGTGCCCAGTTCCACGGTGTCATCGAGATTGCGGAACTCCCGGCGATCCCACACTTTGACCGCCCGGCGATGGCGTGAGGTGTCCTGCCCCATGCGGATGCCTTCCGGGTTATAGCCGTAAGCACCGAAGGGTGACGTGCCAGCGGTGCCGATCCACTTATTGCCGCCTTGATGACGCTCTTCCTGTTCCGCCATCCGCTGGGCGAACGTTTCCATCAATTTTTCCCAGCCGCCCAGCGATTCAATGAGCGCCTTGTCCTCATCACTCAGGGTCAATTCCGCCAGCCGATGCAGCCATTCCAGCGGCACGGTTCCGCCGACCTGTTCATCAAACAGCGTCTTCAGTCCCTTGAAATGCGAACCGAAGACCTGATCGAAACGGTCGTAATGGCGCTCATCCTTGACCAGCGCGGCCCGCGACAGGTAATAGAACTCCTCGACGCTGTGGGCCGTAACTCGCTGATTCAGCGCCTCCAGCAGGGTCAGAAATTCGGTCAGCGTGACTGGAATGCTGGCCTGGCGCAGTTTGAAGAAGAAATCGGTCATCATCAGCTTGTTTACATTCCGATAGTCGGGTCAATGCCCAGAGCACGGAGTTGTTCCGTAAGGCGTTCAGCGCGTTGGCGTTCCTGATCGGCCTGTTGCTGGGCAGACTCGGCGCGTTGATGTTCATGGTCGGCGCGTTGGCGTTCACGGTCGGCACGTTGGCGTTCACGGTCGGCGCGTTGCTCGATTTCGACAAAGGTTTCAAAACGGCGACCATCGGGGCGGTGCAACACCAGGTCATCCCCGGTCAAGGTGAAGCGAATCCCCAGACGGGGACTGACCCAGCCCGCCATGTGCTCAATGGGTTGCAGTCGGTCGTCCCGGCGTTGCCAGCCTTTGAGCGTTCCCCGATCCGGATCATATTCGTAATACTCTTCCACGCCATACCGCTCGTAGAAGCCTAATTTGCGTTGCATCTCGCGGGGGGTGTTGCCGGGTGAGAGCACCTCGAAGGCCACTTGCGGGGGAATAAC
>JAUPTV010000085.1 GCA_030917925.1 Pseudomonadota bacterium | reverse complement strand
GATATGGGCGAGCGTGATGTGGTGGCCAAATTCCCGGACTGCGACCCGATCATCAAAGCGAGCGCCGATATTGAGAATGAAATCGGCGTCCCGCAATGCCCGATTCGCGGCGACTGTGCCATGCATTCCCGGCATCCCCAGAAATAGCGGGTGATCGTGAGGAACCGCGCCCAATCCCATGAAAGTCAGGGTAATGGGCAACTGGTATTTATCCACGAACCGCCGCAATTCGGCGCTGGCTTCCCCACTGATAATCCCGCCGCCCGCTAAAATCACCGGACGTTGCGCCTGCGCCAATGCTGCCAACAGCCGGTCAGCCGCCGGACGGTTCATCGTGACTTTGGGATGATAGCCCCGCAAGCGCCGGGGTTGATGGCTGATCGCTGACTGACCCATCAGAGCATTTTTACAAATGTCGATGACTACCGGGCCGGGCCGACCACTGTTAGCGATGAAAAACGCCTGGCGTAACACCCCGGCCAAATCATCGGTCTCCTTGACCAGATAGTTGTGTTTGGTGATCGAGCGGGTAATGCCCACCATATCCACTTCCTGAAACGCATCCTTGCCCAACATCGAACTGGGCACCTGGCCGGTGATAAATACGCAAGGGATGGAATCCTTGTAGGCGTCGGCTATCGGCGTCACCAGATTGGTCGCGCCCGGCCCGGAAGTGACCAGCGCGACGCCGATTTGACCACTGGCGCGGGCATACCCTTCCGCG
The DNA here is from genome assembly GCA_030917925.1 of Pseudomonadota bacterium. Classification (GTDB taxonomy): domain Bacteria; phylum Pseudomonadota; class Gammaproteobacteria; order Competibacterales; family Competibacteraceae; genus UBA2383. The sequence goes on along the minus strand of JAUPTV010000085.1, from coordinate 10,307 downwards.
GCATGACCCGCGCCGCCCTCCTGACGGCAGAGGATGAAATGAGGGGTCTTGCGTCCCTGGCGCATCCGCAGGTTGATTTCGGCGTGCAACGGAATGACCGCGCCGCCGGTATGGCCGAAAATGTGTTCAACGCCCAGTTCGTTCAGGATGTCGATGGCAATCTCAGCGCCGGTTTTCTCGGGGACGGTGGGGGCTTCATGTTCCGTAACGGATTCGGTCGGGTCCAGCATGGGGATACCTTGGGCAAGAGGGCGAAAAAGGAGTCAAAGAATTTATGCCTCATTGTAAACGCTTTCCAACCCACGGGTCAGGGGCAGCCGCCGCGCTATTTTGAACCTGACGGGTCAAAGCGGGCGGTTCGGAATGGCCCAGTCCGCGTCGGCTTTTCGCCACAGAGATGGTTAAAAGCCGATTAAATTATTCGTAAGGATGGATTGGCATAAAGGTTGATGCATCTAAACTATCCGTATTCACCGGCAAATCCGCTTCAGTGGAGAACGACCATGGCGACCGCAAACCGCATGATTCAAAAAGGCAGCACCGGGCCGGATGTCAAAGTGCTACAGGGATTGCTGAATCAGAAAGTCCCTTTGCCCAAGCTGCCACAGAGCAAGAAATTGGTCGAAGATGGCATTTTTGGCGCAAAAACCGACGCTGCGACCCGCACTTTTCAGCAGATGAAGGGGCTGAAAGTCGATGGCATTGTCGGGCCGAAAACCTGGGGGGCGCTAGGCACCGGTTCGGGCGTTACTCCGCCTCCGCCTCCGCCTCCGCCGCCCGCAGGAAAACCCACGTTTGAACAGAGTAAACCCAAGGATGGTTTCGATAGCACGGTGAATCCGCCTTGGCAGATGGTGCCCATGAGCGGGCAGAAAACCGTGATTTTGAAAAACGCCACTAATCTAACCGTCGTCAGTCGCAATCCCGGCGTCGCCACCGTTGAAGATGTCCCCAAGTGTTTTGTCCATGGCGGGCGGGAGTTAATTATCAAGGGTAAAACCAAGGGAGCTACCTTTATCGATGTCAAGAATGGCCCAACGACGGTAGCCAGTCTCGAAGTCGCGGTGAAAACCAAAAAGACCATCCGGGCTTCGTTCCATCTGGTAGAGGACAATGCTGGCCATAAAACGACACGCACGACCGGCAGCATTGATGCCTGGGTGAAGACGATGAACGATATTTTGTTGCCACAGGCGAATGTCGCTGTGACCAAGCAACGGGCGATCAGTGTCAAGATTAATAAAGACCTGGGCGCGGTGGTGCGGTTCTCTTCGCATCTACCCGGCGTGGCCGCCAGTGAACACGAATGGGATCTGGTCACGGCCAAAGGCGATGCTTCCGCCGATTTCAACGTGTTTTTCGTCTGGGAGTACGAGCAGGATATCAATCCCAACCATGACGATACCGACGCCGGTACGTTGGGCAAGAACTGCATTTTCGAAGACCACGCGGGAACAAATGTCGGCGACACCCTGACCCATGAATTGGGCCATACGCTGGGCTGTGGTGATCTCTACGGCGCGGCGGACAAACCGTTGCTGATGTATGGCATCACCGATCAGCGCGGCCAACTGGTGCTGAAGACTCACGCGAACATCATGAATCCATGAGGGCAAATGGCCATGAGCGACTGGGCCAAACCTGTCCTGCCCGTGCTGGGCATGACGCTCCTGCTCACTCTGCAACCTTTCCGAGGACTTGCCATGAACGATGATATTGCTGCTCAGGTCAACGCGGCTTTTACCGCCGCCCGCCAGGACAATTACGAACTGATTTCGCAACTGGCTGAACAGGGCGCGTCGGTCCTTCCTTATTTAAAACCCTGGTTGCAGGATGAGCATGAGATGCTGCGCTTGCAGGCGGTCGCGCTGCTAACCACCTCCACCGATCCGGCCGCCATTCCCCTGCTGGCGCTGGCGTTGCGCGATCCGTTGCAGGATATCCGTGGCCGCGCCGCGCTGGCGCTCTATGAACAGCATGATCCCCTGAAACTGGCGGAGCGTCCCGAAGTGGGCGCTGCGCTGCGGGCCAGTGTCGATCAGGGCAATGACGCTGCTGCTGCAATCCTGTTATTGGGCTACTTTCCGGGCGACGCCAGCCTGAAAACCGTGCAGGCGCTGAACGAGCGGGCCGGCGATGCGCAAACTGAACTGGCGACCTGGGCACCGGTCGTGCCGGTCCGGTTGCCGGTCGCGGTGAGCCTGTCGCGTTTGGGGGATCGGGCGGGGCGGTTGACGCTGTTGCAAACCAGCGCTGACGGTTCACTGGCTGAGCGGGAATTTTTGCTGTCCGTGTTGCGGGAGCTGGATTCGCCGGAGGTGCTGCACGCCCTGGCGACGGGTACGCTGAATGATGTGAGCGAAATTGGCGGTGGCGTTCCGTCCGGCATTCAACCCCAGCGGCGCCTGTGTGATTTGGCGGTGGTCAGCTTTGTGAAGCGGCTGAATTTACCGGTAAACTTTATGGTCAACGACCAGCGCCAGTTCACGCCCGCTGAAATTAACGCGGTGCGCCAGGAGATGGTGAATCGTTTGCCCAGGGGGTGAACCCGTTCAGTTGGCGAAAGCGCAAAAATGACCTTGATTTAATGACTGGGGAAAATAACGAGATGGCTCTTGTCGAATCTGAAGTCCGCGAAAATATTGGCATCCTGACCCTGAATGATCACGCTAAGCGCAATTCGCTCAGCGAACCGCTAGTCAATGCGCTGCTGGAGGGTCTGGATCAGATGAAGGCGCAGAAAATTCCCGTCGTCATCCTGCGCTCGCCAGAAGGTTGCAAAGTCTGGTCTGCCGGGCACAATATTCAGGAATTACCGCATACGCAACGCGATCCACTCGGTTATGAAGACTCGCTGGAGCGACTCCTGCGCGCCGTGCAGGAATATCCCGGCCCGGTAATGGCGATGGTGCAAGGCAGTGTCTGGGGCGGTGCCTGTGATCTGGTGATGACCTGCGATTTAATTATTGGCGACGACAGTTCGGCATTCGCTATTACCCCCTCCAAACTGGGCATCCCCTACAACATCACCGGCATTCTGCATTTCATGAATCGCCTGCCGCTCAATATCGCCAAGGAAATGTTTTTCACCGCTGATTTGGTTCCAGCGGCGCGGGCCGAACAAGTCGGTATTCTCAATCATCGAGTGCCGGCTGCCGAATTGTTTGACTTCACTTTCAAGTTGGCTAAACAGATCGAATCGCGGTCGGCGTTATCGGTGCAAGTGATTAAGGAGCAATTCCGTATTCTGGCCGGCGCGCATCCGCTCTCGCCCTCGGTGTTTGAACGGATTCAGGGTCTGCGCCGCAAGGTCTACGACAGCCACGATTACCAGGAAGGCATCCGGTCTTTCCTGGAAAAACGTCCCCCGCAGTTCAAGGGCGAGTGAGCCGAAAGAACGCTCCCTCTCCCACCGGGCGAGGGGCGTTTGTCCCGATTTTGGCGATCAAATATCGTAGCCGCGCTCATCATGCAGCGCGATGTCCAGACCGCCGATTTCATCCTCACGGCTCACCCGCAGACCGACCATGACGTCCACCAGTTTGAGCACCAGAAAGGTGATAACCGCTGTATAGATGAGGGTCGCCAGTACCCCGACCACTTGTACGCCTAACTGCTGCCCCATGCTGGTGATGCCGGGACCGAAGCCCTGACCTTTGAAGAGACCCAGTTCGGTCGAAGCGAAGACGCCTGCCGCCAGTGTTCCCAGAATTCCCCCGACGCCGTGAACCGGGAATACATCCAGGGAGTCGTCGATCTTGAGCTTCCGCTTGATGAATTGCGTGGCAAAGAAGCAGGCAAATCCGGCCACCGTACCGATAATTAGCGCCCCAGCCGGCCCGACATAGCCGGAAGCTGGCGTGATCGTCCCCAGTCCCGCCACCATCCCGGTGACCGCGCCGAGTACGCTCGGCTTGCCGAACCTGATCCACTCGGCGGCGCTCCATGCGATGGCCCCGGCGGCGGCGGAGGTATGCGTCACCATCATGGCCATTCCCGCATTGCCGTTGGCAGCCAGTGCGCTACCCGCGTTGAAGCCGTACCAGCCGACCCAGAGCATCCCAGCCCCGGTGACGACCATGGTCATGTTGTGAGGCAGCATCGCCGTTTCGGGGAAACCCTGGCGTTTACCCATCACCAGCGCCGCAACCAGCGCCGCGACGCCAGCGGTAATGTGCACCACCGTTCCACCCGCGAAGTCGAGCAGACCCATCTGCCCGAGCCAGCCGCCGCCCCATACCCAATGCGCGACCGGCGCATACACCAGCGTCAGCCACAACCCGGTGAACAACAGCATCGCGGAAAACTTCATTCGCTCAGCGAAGCCGCCCACGACCAGGGCCGGGGTAATAATGGCAAAGGTGAGCTGAAACATGGAGAACACGACTTCGGGGATATCGCCGGTCAGGGAGTTCTCCTCCAGACCCGCCATGAACAGCCGATCCAAACCGCCGATCCAGGCGTTGCCGGTGCTAAATGCCAGACTGTAGGCATAGATCAGCCACAGCAGGGACACCAGGCAGGTGATGGCGAAGCACTGCATCAACACCGAGAGCACGTTCCTGGTGCGTACCAGGCCGCCATAAAACAGGGATAAGCCCGGCAAGGTCATGAACAGGACCAGCGCGGTCGAGGTTAGCACCCAACTGGTATTCGCAAGATTAGGTTCCCCGCTGTTCTGCGCCGATGCGGCTAACGGCACCAGCATTCCCAGCATTCCCATCAATCCGAAAAGCAGACTTGATGTTCGTTGACTTGTTTGGCTCATTATGGTTTCTCTTTGACCATTGATTATTTTGGTTGCGCCCCGTTTTGGCTCAGATAGAGTCTTTTTTGGAAAGGGGCGAGAGTCGATTGCAAATAGTATGCTTATTTATATAATAATTTTATTATCAATAAGTTATTTTAATTAACGGGTAAGCGTCTGCGATTGATTGCTCAACTGCGGTGCGTATTTTTCAGAACTGCCCTAAAATAGTGCGGAGTAGTGCACTGGTATGCGGCCTTTCAGGACGCTGCTTCGCCACCCGCCAGCAGCTTCGCCATCTCCTCGACGGGCAGCGGCGGACTGAATAAATACCCCTGATAAGCGAAACAGCCCTCGGCGTGTAAAAAAGCCAGTTGCCCAGGCTTTTCCACCCCTTCGGCCAGGGTTTTCAATCCCAGACTGTGGGCTAGCAGGATAATGGCGGCGCAGATTGCAGCGTCTTCGCTGTTCACATTGCACTCGACGACAAAAGAACGGTCGATTTTGATAGTGTCAATCGGGAAGCGCTTGAGATAGTTCAGCGAAGAATAACCCGTGCCAAAATCATCAATCGCAATCTCGAGTTGCAGCGCTTTAAGCGCTTGCAGAGTGGCAATGCATTGCTCGCTGTCCCTGGCCAAAACCGTCTCGGTAATCTCCAGTTCCAGACCGGCGGGTTCCAGTCCGCTCTCGTGGAGACAGTGGGCTACGGTTTCGGCGAAATCCGCTTGCAGGAATTGCCGACCCGACACATTCACTGCGACTCGTATCGGTCGCAGCCCCTGAGATCGCCACTGTTGGTTCTGTCGGCAGGCGGTGCTGATGACCCACTGCCCGACCTGCTCAATTAGCCTGCTCTCTTCAAGAATGGGAATAAACAGGCTGGGCTGCACCAGACCTCTGGTCGGGTGTCGCCAGCGCAACAGCGCCTCGGCCCCGATCAGTTCACCGGTGTCTATGGCAATCTGGGGCTGATAGTGCAACTCGAACTCGTCCCGATTCAGCGCCTCACGCAACTCATTTTCGAAGTGGAAGCGTTCCGATAACTGATGGGCCAGTTCCGGCGTGAAAAACTGATAATTGTTGCGTCCGGCGTTTTTGGCCTGATACAGCGCCAAATCGGCGTTACGGATCAGCGTGTCGGCATCGTCCCCGCCGTCCGGGTAGACGGCTACACCAATACTGGTTGGGGTGTAAACCATCTTGCCTTCGAGGCGATGCGGTTGCGCCAATACTTCAACGTAGCACTGGGCTTTATGCTTGATATCATCGAGATGACCGGCGCCCAGCAGCGCTACCACGAATTCGTCGCCGCCCCAGCGCGCCACCAGATCATTGGCCCGGGTGTGCTGACGCAAGCGCTCCGCCACCTCCCGCAACAACTGGTCGCCTGCCGCATGACCCAGGGTGTCGTTGACGTTCTTGAACCGATCCAGATCCAGAAACAGCACTGCTGCTTGGCGGGGCGCTTCGGCCATCAGATAGTAGGTCAATCCCTGGCGGAAATAATCGCGATTGGTCAGCCCGGTCAACTGATCATAGTGGGCTAAATGGTGCAACCGGCGCTGAATATGACGCTGGCGAGTGACATCGCGAATGTGCAGGTTGTATTCCAGTTGGCGACCGCTGTGCATCCGGGTAATGCTCATTTCGGCAGGGAACGGCTCCCCATCAGCGCGTTGCAGGCTGATCTGCGCCCGTTTGTTGATCACGAAACTGCTTTCGCCGGTGAAACCGAGGTGCAGGGCTTGCGCAAATTCATCCTGTTGCGGTTCGGAAAGGATCAGCCGCGCCAGATTTTTGTTGAGCACGATGCGCCGGGAACAACCGAAGGTGCGGGTCGCCGCCGGATTGAATTCCAGAATACCGCCCTGGCGGTCGATGGTAATAATGCAATCCAGCACCGCATCCAGAATTGCGCCCTTGCGGGTCTCGCTGACCGTCAAGGCGCGCAGCAAATCCTCACGCTGGTGGATTTCCTCGTTAACCCGTTGCAGTACATGGTTGTACTGCTGGGCAATCTGGCCGACTTCCGTATGCGGTTCAACGGTCACTGGCTGGGAAAAGTCGCCGCGCCGCCGGTGGTCTTCCATCTCAGTCAATAAATCGATGATCTCGGTGCTGGCGGCATGTTCAGCGATGTTCAGTCCCACCCGTTCAGCTTCAGCATCCACCCGTAACGGGTAAAACCGGTTAATCAGCCACAGCGCGGTAAAACTGATGGCGAAGGCGTAACCGCCGATGGCCAGGATGCCCAGGAGTTGCACCATCATCTGTTGGCCACGGTCGCCGGCGATGGCAAACGATTCCGGCGGCGCAAACAGCGCTACGGCGAGGGTTCCCCAAATCCCGGCGAACAGATGCACGGGAATAGCCCCCACCGCATCGTCGATCCGCCAGCGCTCCAGCCATTCGCTGCCTAAGACCACGATTAACCCGGCCACGCCGCCAATCAGCACCGCCAGCGCTGGAAGTTGCAAATGACACGAAGCCGTGATGCCGACCAGACCACCAAGGATGCCGTTAATCATATCGGCGACCCCCAGATAACCCCGGTGGAAAAAGCTGTAGAGCATGGCGGCGATGCCCCCGCAGGCACCGGCCAGAAAGGTGTTGAGCAAAATGAGCGGCACCTTGTCGTTCAGCGCCAGCGTACTGCCGCCGTTGAAGCCAAACCAGCCAAACCAGAGCAGGAAGGCCCCCAGCGCGGCCATCGGCAGATTGCTGCCCTGGATGGGCGATTTACGCGCCGGGTCGAATCGGCCGTGACGCGGCCCGAGCAGGAGTACGGCGGCCAGCGAGACCCAACCGCCGACCGAATGCACTACTGTGGACCCGGCAAAGTCGATAAATCCCTGTTGGGTCAGCCAGCCCTGGGGTTCGCCCTGCACGACGCCGCCCCAGGCCCAATGGCCGGTGATCGGGTAGATCAGCGCTGACATCATCAATACTGTTAGACAGTAGGCAAAGAAGCGCATCCGTTCGGCGACGGCCCCCGACACAATCGTCGCCGAGGTGCTGCAAAACATCGCCTGAAAGATGAAAAAGGTCATCAACACGGTGGAATGGGTGCCGTTGAACAGGAAACCGTTGCTGCCGAATATACCGCCATGGGTTTGTCCGAACATGAGGGCATAGCCGAACAGCCAGAAAATTGCCCCGGACAGACAAAGATCGATGACGTTTTTTACCGCGACATTAATGCTGTTTTTGGCGCGCACCAGGCCGGTTTCCAGGCACAGGAATCCGGCCTGCATGATGAAGACCAGGAACGCGCACAGCAGGGTCCAGGCGATATTGAGTTCATTAATCATCAAAAAGGCTCAATGCAGTCGAGGGGGAGGGCCAGCGAATCGTGTAAGTAAGCAAAAATGGAGCCATTTTGTCAATTTTAATAGACAAATTGACAAATCTTTTTGAACAATATCTGGAATGGGGCAAGCGGGCTATTCAACGCAGGTGACAGCCCGGTTCCGCCGAAACATCACCCAATGATCGATGTCGAGGCGGATGCCGATGCGCCGCCCCGGTGGGTGGTTATGGTGACTGGGGGCCAGGCATAACAGCCGCGCCCCACTGGGTAGTTTGAGGGTGTAAAGAAACTCCGCGCCCCGGAAGGCACGTTCTGCAACTTCCACCTGGAGCGGACTGGCGTCGTCATGAAGCACATCGTCCGGGCGCACCAGAATTTCCACGTCGTCACCTGCGGTACAGCCGGCAGGCGGCTGCCCGTCCACCTCGCCCAGTTCGGTCTGGACCCGACCCTGATCATTCACTTGGTCAGCCAGCAGCACACCCTGACCAATAAAATCGGCGACAAATCGGTCAGCGGGACGGTGGTAGAGATTGTAGGCCGTATCCCATTGCCGCAACCGGCCTTCATCGAGTACGCCAATTTCGTCGGCGAAGACGAAGGCTTCAAACTGATCATGGCTCACCAGTAGCCCGCCCGTGCCTTCCCGCAGCAAAATACTGCGCACCTCCCGCGCTAAATCTTCCCGCAAGGTCACATCCAGGCTGGAGAACGGCTCGTCCAACAACAGCAGGCGCGGACGCGGGGCCAGCGCCCGCGCCAGTGCGACCCGCTGTTGTTGCCCGCCGGACAGTTGGTGGGGATAGCGCTTGGCCAAATCGGCCAGTCCGACCAGTCGTAGCAGATCGCTGACTCGCGCCTGCCGTTCCGACCGTTTCCAGCCGCGCAGACCGAAAGCCACGTTATCCGCAATCGTCAGGTGTGGAAACAGCGCCAGATCCTGAAACATCAGACCGATGCGCCGCTGTTCCGGCGGCAGGGTCCAACCGGGCCGACTGAGTTCCACGCCTTCCAGTTGAATGGACCCGTGCTGCACCGGTTCAAAGCCGGCTATCGCCCGCAAGAGCGTCGTTTTGCCGCAGCCACTGGCCCCCAGCAGGCAGCCGATGCCCGCGCAATGCAGGGTGAGCGACGCCTCCCGGATCACCTTGCGGGGCGGATAGGCGATGTCTACGCCGGTGAGTTCAAGAAAAGGAGTCATGGCCCGGTCTCGCACGGCTGATGGCGCGGCTGAGTAGAATCACTGGCCCGATGCCGGCCAGCACGATGGCCAGGGCGAAACTGGCGGAATCCGCTAACCGCTCGTCCGAAGCCAGTTCAAAGGCGCGCACCGCCAAAGTGTTGAAATTGAAAGGGCGCAGAATCAGCGTCGCCGGTAATTCCTTGAGAATATCCACAAACGCCAGTAGCAGGGCAGTCAACAGACTGCCGCGCAGGATCGGGATATGGACCCGCCAGAGAACCCCGTGCGGCTTGACGCCCAGGGCGCGGGCGGCATCGTCCATGCTCGGGCGAATGCGGGTTAATCCAGCTTCGACGCTGTGCAGCGCGACCGGCAGGAATCGGGCGCAGTAGGCAAAGAGCAGGGCGAACAGGGTGCCACTGAGCAATAGCCCGGTTGACATGCCGAACCACTCCCGCGCCCAGTGATCAATGTTCCGGTCGATGGCCGCGAAGGGTAGCATCACCCCAATTGCCAGCACCGTGCCGGGAGCGGCGTACCCCAGTCCGGCGCTACGCACGGCCAGGCGCACGATGGGTCGGGGCCGCAGGCGTTGACCGTAGCCGAGTAACAATGCCAGCAGCAGGATGACCAGCGCTGCGCTGCCCGCCAATCCCACGCTGTTCGCCACCAATGCCAGAAAGTGGTCGTCGATCATTTGTGGCGCGGTGCGCCAGGTCCAAATCACCAACTGCCCGGCGGGAATCAGAAACCCTAACAGCAGGGGTGTCAGACAGGCGGTCGTCGCTAACCCGCGCCACCGACCTTGCAACTGCAATCGTGGCGGGCGTTGCGTGCGCTGGCCGGTATGGTGGAAACGGGCTTGTCGTCGTGACAGCCGTTCCAGTACCAGCAGGGTCATGACAAAGAGCAGCAACAGTCCGGCTAATTGCGCCGCCGCAGTTGGGTCGCCCATGCCGAACCAGACCCGGAAAATGCCGGTAGTGAAGGTGCTGATCCCGAAATATTGCACGGTCCCGTAATCGGCCAGCGCCTCCATCTGCACCAGCGACATCCCGGCGATG
>JAUPTV010000084.1 GCA_030917925.1 Pseudomonadota bacterium | reverse complement strand
CTCCAAGCTCTGAAACCTTCGGTTGCAGACACGCATAGGGTACGCACGAAACGGATCGAAAGGACGTGCCGCCGTACAACATTGGCGAGGGGAGCGAGCCGCAAGGCTCTGTCACCAGGCCCTTACGGGCTGACCGCCGGGAAAGACCGGCACCTAACGTCAAAGGCTGACCGAACGTTGCTCGGTTCGCTCTACCTCCCTGGCCTGAAGGCCGGGGTCTCTCGCGGAGAATCTGATGACGGACAGCAAGAAAGTAGAACTACCCTTAGCAGGAATTCGGGTGATCGACGTAGCAACGGTCATCGCCGGACCCTATTGTGCCGGCATCCTGGGCGAATTCGGCGCGGACGTGCTGAAAGTGGAGCATCCAGTTGGGGGTGATCCCCTGCGCTATTTCGGGACGCCGACCGCGCGCGGCGATACCTTGACCTGGATGAGCGAGGGCCGTAACAAGAAGTCGGTGACGGTGGATTTGCACCGTCCCGAAGGCGTAGAAATTTTCAAGAATCTGATTCGGCAATCGGATGTGCTTTGTGAGAACTTCCGGCCCGGCACCCTGGAGAAATGGGGACTCGGCTGGGAGGCGCTGCATGAGATCAATCCCGGCCTGATCATGCTCCGAGTGACCGGTTACGGGCAGACCGGACCCTACAAGGATCGACCAGGATTTGCCCGGGTGGCCCATGCGGTGGGCGGCATTGCGTACCTGTCCGGGATGCCCAAGGGGACGCCGGTCACGCCGGGGTCAACGACGCTGGGCGATTATCTGACCGGGCTGTACGGCTGCCTGGGGGTGCTGATGGCGCTGCGGCATCGTGAAGCGACCGGCGAGGGGCAGTATGTGGACGCCGCGCTGTATGAGTCGGTATTCCGTTGCACCGATGAACTGGCCCCGGCTTACAGTATGTTTGGCGTGGTCCGGGAACGGCACGGGCCGACCCATAATGATTTTGCCTGTCCCTATGGCCATTTCCCGACCAAGGACAACAAATGGATCGCTATTGCCTGCGCGACAGATAAGTTGTTTGAACGGCTGGCCAACGCCATGGGGCGCGCGGAACTGGCTTCGTCGAGTTTGTATGGCGAGCAGAAAATCCGGCTGGAACATCGGCATGATGTGAATGAAATCGTCCGGGACTGGTGTGGCTCCCTGACCCGCGAGGAGATTCTGCAACGCTGTTTCGCGACGGGCGCGCCGGCCGGGCCGCTGAACAATATTGCCGATATTTTCGGCGACCGCCAATTTCATGCGCGGCGCAATCTGGTCGCGATTGACGAACCGGATTTGGGTGAAACGATTATTGTCCCGTCAGTGATTCCCCGGTTATCGGAAACGCCGGGAGAAATTCGCCATCTTGGTCCCAAGTTAGGCCAGCATACCGACGAAGTGTTGACGGATCTGCTGGGGATGGATGCGCAGCAAATCAGCGAATTGCGTAGAAAACGGGTGGTGTAAACCTATGAGTGAAATTAATTTACAGGACTGGGTGGGCAAAACCGAAGAACACCAGGATTGTCTGTATCCCACACCGGTCAAGGCACTGGCGGCGGCCCTTGATGGTCCGCAGCGGGACGTGGCGCATGGTGCGCCGTTGCCGGACATCTGGCACTGGCTGTATTTCCTGCCGATGACGTCCCGTTCAGGTCTGGGTGCCGATGGCCATGCTCAACGCGGCGGTTTCCTGCCCCCGGTTGCTCTGGAACGGCGCATGTGGGCCAGCGGGCAACTGACCTTTCATCAGGATTTACAAATCGGCGATGAGGTCATCAAGACGGCGGAAATCCTCAAGGTGGCCGAAAAGTCGGGCAAAGCGGGTTCCATGGTCTTTGTCACGGTCAAGCATTCCATCCGCTCGGCGCGGGGACTGGCGGTTGAGGAAGAACAGAACATCGTCTATTTGCCGATGCCCAAGGTGTTTACGCCAGCGCCGCCGAATCCGGCCCCGGCAGAACTGGACTGGCAAGAACCTTACGCTTTCGATCCGCCGTTGCTGTTCCGCTTTTCGGCGCTGACGTTTAACGCGCACCGGATTCATTACGATATTCACTATGCCACGGAGGTTGAGAAATATCCTGGCCTGGTGGTGCATGGTCCTTTGCAATCGTTATTATTGCTGGGATCAGCGCAAAAACATCATCCGGATAAAAAACCGGCCCGTTACGAATATCGCGGAGTCCGGCCGCTGTTTGTGTTCGATCAAGCGACTATCGGCGGGAAAGCAAGAGCGGATGGCGGTGATGATCTGTATATGATCAACACCGACGGCAATATGACGATGCAGGCGACGGTATTCTGGAGATCATAGCAATGGCTGAGAGATTAGAGCGTTCGGTATTACTGGTTCCAGGTTCCAACTGGAACATGATTCAAAAAACGGCAGGATCTTCGGCAGATGCGGTCTGCATTGACCTGGAAGACGCCGTGACCGTTGATGAAAAGGAAGCCAGTCGGGGGAATGTGGTTCGGGCTTTTAAGGAACTGGATTTTGGCAACAAACTGCGCCTATTCAGAATGAATGGGCTGGATACCCATTTTGCCTATCGGGATCTGGTAGAGATTGTCGAATCTGCGGGTGACTATATCGATTTGATCGTGATTCCCAAGGTCAATCGTCCCGAAGATGTGTATATGGTCGATACCCTGCTCACGCAAATCGAGAGCTACAAGAAGATCAAGCGTCCGATTGGCATTGAAGCACTGATTGAAACGGCGCAGGGTGGGTTAAATATCCGGGAAATTGCCGCGTGTTCAAACCGACTGGAAGGCTTTGTTTACGGGCCGGGTGATTATGCGGCGTCGGTGCGGATGCCCATGGAGTCGATTGGGGAACTGGATGAACACGATGCGATTTATCCCGGTCATCGTTGGCACCATATCATGCACTCGATTGTCAGCGCCGCTCGGGCGTATAACAAGCGGGCGGTTGATGGACCGTTTGCCGGGATTAAGAACGCCGAAGGCTTGCAACAGGCGTGTAAAATTGCACGGGCGATGGGCTTTGATGGCAAGTGGTGCATTCACCCTACGCAGGTTGAAGTAGCGAATCAGACGTTTGTTCCTTCGTCTAAAGAACTGGCCTGGGCGCAGACCGTTCTGAGCGAGTATGAAGCGGCGCAGCAAGCGGGGCGGGGCGCGATCAGCGTTAAAGGCAAAATGATCGATGTCGCCTCGCTCAGAATGTGTCAAACGATGGTGGAGCGGGCCAGACTGGCTGGCCTGTTGAATTAATAAGGTAGCGATTTCATGGTCAAGATTTTACAGGGACTGCGAATTGTGGAAGGAGCCGCATTTGTCGCCGCGCCGCTGGCCGGCATGACGTTGGCACAACTGGGCGCGGATGTGATTCGATTTGATCGCATCCGGGGCGGACTGGATCATTACCGCTGGCCGGTGACTCACGATAATAAAAGTCTGTTCTGGGCGGGTTTAAATAAGGGCAAGCGCTCGGTGGCGGTGGACGTGAGTACGCCACAAGGTCAGGAATTGATGACCCGGTTGATTTGTGCGCCGGGACCGGAAAACGGGATTTTTGTGACCAACCTCCGGGTCCGGGGCTGGATGGATTACGAACATTTAAAACAGCATCGGGAAGACCTGGTAATGGTCACGGTACTCGGTAATCGTCAGGGCGGGCCAGCCGTCGATTACACGATTAACCCAGGGGTTGGTTTTCCCTACGCGACCGGGCCGGAAGATTCTACCGAGCCGGTTTGCCATGTATTACCGGCCTGGGATTGCATTACCGGGCAAATGGTGGCGTTGGCGGTTTTAGCAGCAGAACGGCATCGTCGGTTAACCGGACAAGGGCAGTCGGTAGATGTCGCCCTGAAGGATGTTGCACTGGCTATGCTGGGGAATTTAGGGATTATCGGAGAAGTCATGGTCAATGATTTTGACCGCCCCAAATATGGCAATTATCTGTATGGCGCTTACGGTAATGAGTTTGCTACCGGAGATGGCCAAAAAGTGATGATCGTTGGTTTGACCCGGCGGCAGTGGGATGGATTATGCAAGGTCACTGGATTGAAAGCAGAATTCGATGCCCTGGGGAATCGGCTGGGTCTGGATTTGCATCAGGAAGGGAATCGTTTCAAGGCGCGTGAAGAGATTACAGCGCTGCTGAAGCCTTGGTTTCTGGCGCGGAAAGTGGAAGATTTCGCTAGGGCGTTTGACGAGAATAATGTCACCTGGTCCGTATTTCGTACCTTCAAACAGGCGATTCAGCAAGACCCGGATTTTTCCACGCAGCACCCGATGTTCAGCTTGTTGGAACAACCAGGGATCGGGAGTTATCTGACGCCGGGTTCCCCGTTTGAATTCAGCGCCTTTGAACGTCAGCCGCCGAATCCGGCGCCCGTACTGGGCGAACATACCGATGAGATTTTGTCCGATTTGCTCGGCCTGAGCGATGCCGAGATTTCCCGATTGCATGAGCAGAAGGTGGTCGCTGGACCACGGCGGTGACTGTTTCCTTCGTCCCCCGGTTATCCGCCTTTGCGGCGGATCTGGCGGCCAAATTTGCCATTGCCCTGCATTTCAATCCCGAAGATCAGTTAAAAGCGCCGATGCTGACCTTGTTGACCGGGGCGGCGGAAGCGCTGGGATTGACCATTGACGTGCTGACCGAGGTGCAGGATCGGGAGCGTTCTGGGCGACCGGATATTGGCGTGGTTGCTCAGGCGCTGTTGGCCGGCTATGTGGAATTGAAAGCGCCGGGTAAGGGCGCGGACCCGACGAAGTTCAAAGCGCAGGATAAAGTGCAGTGGGAGAAGTTCCGCGACTTGCCGAACTTGATCTATACCGACGGCAACCAGTGGGCGCTGTATCGGGGTGGGGAACGGGTCGGGCGGTTAGTCCGGCTCTCCGGTGATGTCACTACCGATGGGCCAAAAGCGGTCACGGAAGCCGATGCGGCGGCGGTCTTTGCACTATTGCGGGATTTTCTGTTCTGGCAACCGACCGCGCCCGTGACGCCTCGCGCTTTGGCCGAAACCCTCGCGCCGTTATGCCGATTATTGCGAACGGAGGTGCTGGCGGCAGTGCAGAATCCCGAATCCGGGCTGACCGCGCTGGCGGTGGATTGGCGGCATTACCTGTTTCCCGACGCCGATGATGTTCAGTTCGCGGATGCTTACGCGCAGACATTGACCTATGCCCTGCTGCTGGCTCGCTGGTCGGGGGCGGTGGAACTGTCCACCACCCAGGCCACGAAGACGCTGCGCCCGCAACACGGGTTGCTGGCCGAGGCACTGAAGATTCTGGCCGATGAACAGGCGCGGCTGGAAATCGAAACGCCGGTGCAGGTGCTGGAGCGGGTGATTGGCGCGG
>JAUPTV010000083.1 GCA_030917925.1 Pseudomonadota bacterium | reverse complement strand
GCTGCCGTGCGCTCCGAAGGCGAAGCGGTGCAGGTCGCGCCCCAGGTTTCCATCAGTGCCCGGCGATAGGGCTTCTGGTTGTACGAAACCCGCACCATGAACACTTCCACTTCGATGCCGAACAGCGCCCCGGCGAAGGCCAGTGAAGAACCCCATTGCCCGGCCCCGGTTTCCGTAGCGATGTGCTTAACGCCCGCTTCCTTGTTGTAAAAGGCTTGCGGGACGGCGGTGTTAGGTTTGTGGCTGCCTGCCGGGCTGACGCCCTCGTATTTGTAGTAAATCCGCGCCGGCGTTCCCAGCGCTTTTTCCAGACGGCGGGCGCGATACAGGGGACTGGGCCGCCATTGCCGGTAAATCTCCCGCACCGGATCGGGAATCTCGATGTCCCGTTCCGCTGAGACTTCCTGCTGGATCAGCGACATCGGGAACAGCGGTGCCAGGTCGTCCGGGCCAATCGGTTGCAGGGTTCCCGGATGCAGAACCGGCGGCAGCGGCGTGGGCAGGTCAGCGACCAGGTTGTACCAGGATTTCGGCATCCGGGTTTCGTCAAGCACATATTTGACAGGTTCAGTCATTGTTCTGTTTTTACCTCTTCCAGAAAAGCAAAAGCCCGCTTGAATCAGCGGGCCGGTTGAATCCAGGGCGGCGATCAAGCGCCGCAGATTTTAACCAAGATTAGCCGAGATTGACGCCAAAATCGCGAGCGACGGCCGCCAGTCCACCGGCGTAGCCCTGGCCAATGGCTTTGAACTTCCACTCATCATTGTTGCGATAAAGTTCGCCAAAGATCATCGCGGTTTCCGTCGAGGCGTCTTCGGACAAATCATAGCGGGCGATTTCCTGATCGCCATCGGCGTTGAGCGCCCGGATGTAGGCATTGGCGACCTGGCCAAAATTCTGCTTGCGGGCTTCGGCGTCGTGGATGGTCACGACGAACGACACTTTTGCCGCATTCGGCACCATCGTCCCCAGTTCAACCTCGATCCCCTCATCGTCACCGACGCCTTCGCCGGTACGATTATCGCCCAAGTGGATAACGGCGCCTGATGGGTCTTTGGCGTTGTTATAGAAGACAAAATGTTGATCACTCAACACCTTGCCACCATCATCCAGGACAAAGGCGGATGCATCCAGATCGAAGGCGCTGCCGTCGGTCTTGCGCAAATCCCAGCCCAGGCCAAAGCGCGCTTTTTTCAGACCGGGGACCTGTTTGCTCAACGAAACGTTCTGACCCTTCTGCAACGATATAGCCATAGTTGATCTCCTCGTTAGATGTTGATGCCATACTGACGGCACATGGCCGCCAGCCCGCCGCTATAACCCTGACCGACCGCCGTGAAGCGCCATTCGCCGCTATGTCGATAAAGTTCGCCGAAAATCATCGCCGTTTCCGTTGAGGCGTCCTCAGCCAGGTCATAGCGGGTGATTTCGGTATTATTATCGGCATTCACCACGCGAATAAAAGCGTTGCCGATCTGGCCGAAGTTCTGCTTGCGGGCTTCAGCATCATGGATGGTAACGGTGAAAGCGATTTTCTGCACATCCGCTGGAACCCGGCTTAAATCGACTTTGATTGCCTCATCATCGCCTTCGCCGGCCCCGGTCAAATTATCGCCGGTGTGCTCCACCGAGCCACAGGGCGATTTCAACTGGTTATAAAAGATGAAGTCGGCTTCAGAGCGCGCCTTGCCATCAGCGTTCAACAGAAATGCTGACGCATCAAGATCAAAGTCTGCGCCGTCGGTTGCGCGGGCGTCCCAGCCCAGCCCCACCAAAACCCGGGTCAGGCCCGGTGCTTCCTTGTTCAGCGATAACCGGCCGCCTTTGTTGAGAGAAATAGACATTGCGTTGGTCCTCCTTTGCGTAGCTTGGGGATGATGGGAACGAATAGGAGCGTCCTGAGCGCCATTCCCGACTGCGCTCAGGTCAAGTCGAAATCCTTGGGATTCAGACCCAGTTCGTTACAAATATTACGCACCGCGGTTTTCTCGCCCTCATCAAAATTGCCGTCGGAGGCACCGATGGCGCAGCACACCCGCACCATGAGTCGGGCTTCGGCATCCTTACCCTTAAGCTTGGCGACCGCCTGCAGGGCATTGGCCTGGCCAATCTGGTAATCGAACTCAAAGTGTTTAGCGTACTTTTCAAAGATCGTGATGGCTTCGTTCACATCAAAGACCGACAAGGCTTCGTTGGTGCGCAGAAATCCCATCATTTTCTGCTTTTCTTCGGGTTTCACCACCCCATCGGCGTGGGCGACGATCACGCAACCGGCGACCGTGGCTTCGAGAAAACCCTTGTTCTTGAACTTGGCAACCTCGGTTTTCATGTTGGCCAGTACTTCACTGGAACGTTGTTTCAACCATTCAAGAGCCATGCTGCATTCCTCCAAGTGTGGGGAGTTTTGGAAAAACCTCGATAAATCCACATTGTTACTATGAATTTCATAAGTTTAAAGGTTTTTTTTGACGTTACGAATATATCTTACCTTACCTGCCTCGGAAAAAGGAAATTAGCGCCATGAAGATGTTTGATGGCTTCCACTTCTCATTTATTTCATCAATAGAATGATTTATAATTGTAAAAATTAAATGATGGTTCGCGATCAGCAGAGAATCGAGAAAGTCTTT
>JAUPTV010000082.1 GCA_030917925.1 Pseudomonadota bacterium | reverse complement strand
GATCTGCGCCTCAATGCTTATGTGTTCGAGCGGCGCGTGGATATTCGTCATCCCGACGGTAACGTCACCAAGGGCTATATCGATCTGTATTACCGCCAGCATTTTGTGCTGGAGGCCAAGCAGACCGGTCAGGCGTTGAATACGCCGGGCTGGAGTCAGGCGTTGTTGGCGGCGCATCATCAGGCGGATCGGTATGTGCGGAATTTGCCGACCGAGGAGGGCCGTCCGCCGTTTATCATTCTGACCGATGTGGGTCGGGTGATTGAACTCTATGCCGAGTTCACCGGCTCCGGGGGGATTTATACGCCGTTCCCCGACCCCAGCCATCACCGGATTCGGCTGGAGGATTTGCGCGATCCGGTCATTCAACAGCGCTTGCGGCAGGTGTGGCTGGACCCGTTGAGTCTCGATCCCAGTCGCTATGCCGCACGAGTGACGCGGGAAATTAGCGCGACCTTGGCGAATCTGGCGCGGTCGCTGGAAGGGCAGGGGTATGCCGTCGAGCGCGTGGCCGGGTTTCTCATGCAATGCCTGTTTACGATGTTCGCCGAGGATGTGGAGTTATTGCCAGCAGATGGCTTTACCCGGTTGCTGGAACGGTTGCAGGCGCAGCCGGCGTTATTTGTGGATGCGGTGTCGGCGCTCTGGCGGAATATGGACGCCGGCGGGTATGACGGGCAGTTAATGGCGAAGGTTAAGCGCTTCAACGGCGGGCTGTTCCATCACATTGACCCATTGCCGTTGACTGCGGCGCAGATTGGCGAGTTGTTGGCAGCGGCCCGGCAGGATTGGCGGTTTGTGGAACCGGCGATTTTCGGGACGTTGCTGGAGCGCGCCCTTGATCCCCGCGAACGCCATAAACTGGGCGCGCATTACACGCCTCGGGCGTATGTGGAACGGCTGGTGATGCCCACCGTGATTGAACCGCTGCGCCGGGACTGGAGTTCGGTGCAAATCGCGGCAGCGGCCTGGGTGCGGCAAAACCAGTTGAACTCGGCGCTGGCAGAAGTGCAGACCTTCCATCATCGGTTATGTCACCTGCGAATTCTTGACCCGGCCTGTGGCAGCGGCAATTTTCTCTACGTCACCCTGGAACATCTGAAGCGGCTGGAAGGTGAAGTCCTGAACCTGATCCGCGAGTTGAGCGGCGGTCAGGAAGCACTGGACACCGGCGGGTTGACCGTAGACCCGCATCAATTTCTGGGCTTGGAACGCAATCCCCGAGCGGCGGCGATTGCCGAGATGGTGTTGTGGATTGGCTATCTGCAATGGCATTACCGGATTCATCAGCGGCTGGATTTGCCGGAACCGATTTTGCGCGATTTTCACAATATCGAAGGCCGGGATGCGCTGATGGCATTTGACGGTTGCGAACCGCAAGTTGATTCACAGGGCCAGCCGGTCACGCGCTGGGATGGGGTGAGTTTTAAAACCAGCCCGATTACCGGGGAACTGATCCCGGATGAAAACCAGCGCATTCCGCAAGAACACTATGTCAATCCGCGCCCGGCAGTCTGGCCCGCCGCTGATTATGTGGTGGGGAATCCGCCGTTTATTGGCGCGTCAGCGATGCGCCGCACGTTGGGCGATGGCTATGTGGATGCCGTGCGGGCGACCTGGCCGACTGTCCCGGAATCCGCCGATTTCGTGATGTATTGGTGGCATATCGCGGCGGAAGCGGTGGGGCAGGGGACGTTACAACGCTTTGGCTTTATCACCACCAATTCCATTCGGCAGACGTTCAATCGGCGTGTCCTCAGTACCCATCTGGACAGTTCCCCGCCCTTGTCGCTGACCTTCGCCATTTCCGATCATCCGTGGGTGGATACCAGCGATGGCGCGGCAGTGCGGATTGCCATGACCGTGGCGGAATTGGGCGACAGGGAGGGTGTGTTGCAGACGGTGCGCCGGGAGTCGGAAGGCGATGAAAACGCCCGTTCAGTCGAATTGACTACCCGCTGCGGCAAACTTCATGCCGATTTGACGATTGGAGCGAATGTGGCGGGAGTGGGGACACTGGCGGCGAATGCAGGGTTGGGATTTCGTGGCATTACGCTGATGGGTAGCGGATTTTGGGTTGAACCTAATGATCCTTTAATCACGCTGGAACCCGATGCCATCAAGCCCCTGCGCAATGGGAAAGACCTGACCAGTCGCCCCAGAGGTGTCTATGCCATTGACTTCTTCGGGCTATCTCACGACCAGGCATGGAACCAGTTTCCTGCCGCCTTCCAACGTGTTCTGGATGGAGTCAAACCCGAAAGAGATCAATCACAACGCGCTGCCTATCGGGAAAAATGGTGGATTTTTGCCGAAGCCCGACCGGATTTAAGAGCCGCAAAACTGGGATTACCGCGTTATATTGCTACAGCAATGACCGCCAAACATCGGGTTTTTACTTTTCTGGAAAGCGCGATTCTTCCTGATCAAGGACTTATTGCTATCACGCTGGATCAGGGTTTTTGGCTGGGCCTTCTTTCCAGTCGTCTTCATATCGTTTGGGCGTTGGCAAATGGCGGCACACTGGAAAGTCGCCCCCGCTATAACAACTCCCGTTGCTTTGAAACTTTCCCGTTCCCGGACGCTTCCGCTGAATCCGCCGCCCACATTCGCGACCTTGCCGAACAACTCGACGCCCACCGCAAACGCCAGCAGGCACAGCATCCCGAGTTGACTCTGACCGGCATGTACAACGTGCTGGAAATATTGCGCACCGGCGAACCGCTTAACGCCAAAGATCTGGCCATTCATCAACAGGGCTTGGTTTCCCTCCTCCGGGAACTGCATGATGATCTGGATCGCGCCGTTTTCATCGCTTACGGCTGGAGCGACCTGGCCGAGGTGCTGGTCGGTCAACCCGGAGCGACCACGCCCCTCCCCGACAAACCCGCCGCGCAACAGGACGCCGAGGAAGAACTGCTGCGTCGTCTGGTTGATCTCAATACCCAACGCGCCGAAGAAGAAGCCCAAGGTCAGATTCGCTGGCTGCGCCCGGCTTACCAGAATCCCAACGCCGCTATTGAGCAACGCCCGGCGCATCAGGAATCGCTAACTGATCTGGAAACCAGGGTTATCACTGAACCCGTCGCCAAACGCCCCTGGCCCAAGGCGATGTGCGACCAAGTAGACATTATCCGCGAACTGCTGACCGCTGGCCCCCGAACTGTTGACCAACTCGCCGCCCATTTCCAGCGCAAACCGGTCAAAGTAGTGCTGGCCGTTCTCGAAACCCTGGAGGTGATGAACCTGGCCCACCGGGAACATGACCGCTGGCGGTTGGGATAACGACTTGCCATCGACTTACCGCTAACAGGACGACAACCATGCGCTTTTTCAACACCGAAGGCCCCAACCGTACCGATCTTCATTACAACCTGCCGCCGTTGCAACGCTGGAATCTCGACGAGATACTCACGCTGATTGCGCAGGAAAAATACTTCTTGCTCCATGCGCCCCGGCAAACCGGCAAGACCACCTGCCTGTTGGCGCTGGCGAAACTGTTGAACCAGCAAGGTCATTATCGGGCCGTCTACGCCAATATCGAACCGGCCCAGGCAGTTCGGGAAAATGTGACGCTGGGCATGACTGCCGTCGTCGAACAGATCTCCCGGGGCGCTCGTGACCAGATTGGCGACGCACAGGCCACCACGCTAGCCTACGCGATGATCGCCCAGTCCTCCGGCTCCACCCTGGTTGAAGAATTCCTGACCCAATGGTGCGCTACCTCACCTTTACCCGTGGTATTGATCCTGGATGAAGTCGACGCCCTGGTCGGCGATACGTTGATTGCCCTGCTCCGGCAACTGCGCGCCGGGTATACCAAGCGGCCCACCCAATTCCCCCAGACGGTGATTCTCTGCGGCGTGCGCGATTTGCGCGATTACCGCATTCACGCCAGCTCGGAAAAGACCGCTATCACGGGCGGCAGCGCGTTCAACATCAAGGCCAAATCCTTGCGCCTGGGGGATTTCAACGCTGACGAAATGCGGGCGCTGCTCCTGGAACACACGAAGGAAACCGGACAAGTCTTCACCCCTGAGGCGCTGGAGCGGGTCTGGACGCTGACTCTGGGGCAACCCTGGCTCATCAACGCCCTCGCCTACGAAGCCTGTTTTGACAATCGCGCCGGTCGGGATCGGAGCCAACCGATCACCGTTGAACGGATCGATCAGGCGAAGGAAAACCTGATTCTGCGGCGAGTCACGCACCTCGATCAGTTAGCCGACAAACTGCGCGAACCCCGCGTGCGGCAGATCATTGAACCGATGCTGGCCGGCGCGGCGATGGGCGAAGTCGCTAACGACGACATTCAATACCTGATCGACCTGGGCCTGTGCCGGATGGTCTCCGGGCAGGGGCTGACCATCGCCAACCCGATCTATCGCGAAGTGCTGCCGCGCACCCTGGCGTTTACCCCGCAAGCCTCGCTGCCCCAGATCACGCCAACCTGGCTCAATCCCGACGGGAGTTTAAATCCTGGGCAACTGCTGGATGCCTTTCTGCGCTTCTGGCGGCAGCACGGGCAACCGCTACTCGGCAGCGCGCCGTATCACGAAATCGCGCCGCATTTGGTGCTCATGGCCTTTCTGCATCGGGTGGTCAACGGCGACGGCTCACTGGAGCGGGAATACGCGATTGGCTCGGGCCGCATGGATTTATGCCTGCGTTATGGCGCGGCGACCATGGGCATGGAACTCAAGGTCTGGCGGGATGGCGAACCCGACCCACTGAAGGAGGGCCTGGCGCAACTGGATAGTTATCTGGGCGGATTGAGTCTGGAGACTGGCTGGCTGATCATTTTCGACCGGCGCACCGGCCAACCTCCGATCCGTGAGCGTACATCCAGCAGTGAACAGACCAGTCCCCAGGGTCGGCCAATCACCGTCGTGCGTGCGTGAAGGACATTTTTTCAGGTGTTCTGGCCGTTCCAAACACCCGATTTGGTTTAAAAATTCAATCAGGTACAATTCCCGCAAAATTAGCGGGCTTAAAATAGAGGTTCATCGCAACAACATGACGAAAAAGACCACCGTACTCACAGTAGACGGCCCAATCTCCAGCAACGCCAACCGCTTTGAGGGCTATGTCGTGTGCATCGGTGCCTCAGCCGGCGGACTGGATGCGCTGGAAAAATTCTTCAAGGCCTGTCCAGCCGATACCGGCGCAGCTATCGTTGTGGTCCAGCACCTGTCCCCCGATCACAAAAGCATGATGAGCAACCTGCTCGCCCGCCATACCGACATGCCCGTCACGATGGTCGAGGACGACATGCCTATTGATAGCAACCATGTCTATCTGATTCCGCCCGGTGCAATCATGCACGTTACCGCCGGCCACCTGCATCTGACGCCGAAGAACCCACGCGGGCTGACGCTGCCCATCGACATTTTCTTCTCCTCCCTGGCCGACATCTACGGCCGTCAGGCGGTCGGCATCATTCTCTCCGGCACCGGCACCGATGGCACTCGCGGTTCGGTCGCGGTCAATGCCGCTGGCGGTTTCCTCATGGCCCAGGAGCCGGAATCCGCCAAATTTGACGGGATGCCGCGCAGCGTCATCGCCACCGGCCTGGTCGATGCCATTCTGCCCGCCGAAGACTTGCCGGGGCGCCTCATCGCCCACATCAACAATGTGCCCTATCAGGACGTGACCCCGGTCGTCGAGCACACCGCGCCGATGGCGACCATGAGCACTGAGGAGGTGCTCAGCGCGATTCTGCGCCTGCTCCATCAAATCGGCGGCATCGACTTTTCCGACTACAAACCCGCCACGGTCATGCGGCGGATTGACCGGCGGATGCAGGTGCGCCACACAGCGGCGCTCTATCAGTACTACGACCTGATGGAACATGATCGCAATGAAGTCATTACGCTGCGCCGGGAAATGCTGATTTCGGTGACCAGTTTCTTCCGCGATCCCGAGACCTTCGCGGCGCTGGCCGAATTGGTCATTTCGCCCATGGTCGCCGAAAAAGAGGCCAGCGATACCCTGCGCGTCTGGGTCGCGGGTGTCGCCACCGGCGAGGAAGCCTATACCATCGGGATGCTGTTCATTGAAGCTTTCGAGCGCGAGCGGCGCTGGCCGAATTTGAAGATTTTCGCCACCGACGTCGATCAGCAATGCGTGGAAACTGCTGGCGTTGGGCAGTACCCGGAATCGGCAGCGGCGGAATTATCTGCGGAGCGTCTCGAACGCTTTTTCGTCAGAAAAGGCGACCGCTTCATTATCAAGAACGAGTTGCGCCAGTGCATCGTTTTCGCCCGGCATAACCTGCTATCCGATCCGCCCTTTACCCGCATGGATTTGGTGGTCTGCCGCAACACGCTGATCTACTTCAAATCAGCCGCCCAGGAACGCGCTCTGCGGTCGTTGCAATACGCCATCAATCAGGATGGGGCCATGCTGCTGGGGTCCAGCGAATCGTTGTCGCCAGGTGCCGAAGGTCTGGAAACGATCAACGCCAAACACAAACTGTTCCGGCGTAAGGGCATGATCTCGCTCCCCTTCCTGGAGCGCAGAAACAACGTCGTCCCGTCGCCCCTGATTCCTGGCAAAACGCCGTCACTGGGCAAGATGCGCCGCCGCACGAATGATCAAGGTATCGCCGAGACCAGCGCCGCCACGCTGCTTTCGCAGTTCGCCCCGCCGACCATCGTCGTCAACCAGAACCACGAAGCCGTGCATCTGTATGGCGATGTCAATGCCTATCTCCAGCCCCGTGAAGGCGCAGCCAGTCTGGAAATCAACCGCTTGCTGCCGGATACGCTCACACCGGTCGCCGCGGCACTACTCTACAAAGCCAGCCGTGATCGCACGTCCCTGGTGTCCGACCTGATCACCGTGACGCTGAAAGACGGTCAGCAGCGCATGATTCGCCTGTCGGTCCATCCGGTCCAGAGCGACAACGAAGAACGCCTGACGCTCCTGTGCTTCCAGATGGACTCGACCCAGAATCTCACCGAAGTCGAGCCGGTCAATGTCGATGCCGAAACCATGGCCCGGGTCGATATTCTCGAACGCGAACTGGCCGCCACCCGCGAAAGCCTGCAAGCGACGATTGAGGAACTGGAAACGTCCAACGAGGAGTTGCAGGCGACCAATGAAGAACTCATGGCCTCGAATGAGGAGTTGCAAAGCTCCAACGAGGAATTGCAATCTGTCAATGAAGAAATGAGTACGGTGAATGCCGAATTCCAGGAAAAAACCCTGATCCTGAATCGCCTCAACGCTGATCTGGACAATATGGCCAAAGCGGTGGGGGTAGGCACGATTTTTGTTGACGCCAAACTGATCATTACCCGCTTCAGTCCTGACGCCACCCAAATTTTCAAGCTGCGCGATTCCGATATTGGCCGACCGCTCGGCGATTTTTCCCATGCGCTGCGCTATCCGGAATTCCTGGAAGACCTGGAACAAACCCTGAGAACGCAGCGCATGATCGAGCGCGAAGTCAGCACCCTCGATGACCGAAAAACCTATCTGGTTCGTATTCTGCCCTACCTGATTTCCTCAACCACCGTCTACGGAGCCGTGGCCTCGTTCGTCGATATGACCGCGTTCCATGACGCCCGACGCCTGCAAACGGTGCTCGACGCCTTACCCGAGCATATCGCGGTGCTGGATCACTCCGGCATGATTATCATGGTCAATGCCGCCTGGCGGCGCTTTGCCATAGCCAATGGCGACCGGGATCTCAAACGCTCTGGTCCCGGTACGAACTATTTTGAAGTCTGTCAGGCTCATCACCCGGAAGATGGTTCCACGGCTGGCGCGGTGGCCTGCGGTCTGCGTCAGGTGTTGGAAGGCGCGCTATCCCTGTTTTCCCTCGAATATCCCTGCCATTCGCCCACCGAACAGCGCTGGTTTGTTATGCATGTCGTGCGGGTCATCAGTCCAGATTTTGGCGTGGTGATCAGTCACGTCAACGTCACCGCCTGGCGTCAGCCCGCAGCCTCATGAACGACCGACATATCAACCTCGCCGAATTGCGCCAACGCGCTGAGCAAGCGCTGGCGCGCAGCCAGCCGAACGGGAGCGACTCTCCAGAAACCCGGTTGATGGAAACTCGCCAACTGATCGAGGAACTACGCGTCTATCAAACGGAACTGGAAATTCAGAATGACGAGTTGCGTTACGCCCAGCGCCAGACTGACCTGGCGCTCGAAAAATATCGCCTCCTGTTTGATTCCCTGCCGCTGCCGGGGATCGTCGTCGATAGCGGTGGCTTCATCGTTGAGGCCAACGCGCAAGCTCGCCAGTGGCCAGGTGTCCATGATTTTGCCCAGCGCAAGACCCCGGCTTTCCAATTGTTTGATAGCAACAGCCGGAGCGAACTGTATTGGGCGTTGCAAAATCCGGCAGCCGCGCAAACCGTGGAATGGCTGCAATTAAAGATCAGCAACCAGCAGATCATTCCCTGTGACGTGCATCTAATGTCGTTACGGGCTGAATTTCCGCATGAAGCGCTGACCTTGCTGGTGCTGGTGGATCAGAGCGCCAAGCAGGCCGTGGCGGATAGCGAGGAGCGTTATCGCCAGCAGAGCCAGCATTTACAGATCGCCAAACAGGCCGCAGAAGCCGCTAATGTCGCCAAGAGTGAATTTCTGGCCACGATGAGCCATGAAATCCGCACACCGATGAACACGGTGCTTGGCCTGACGCAACTGCTCCTCAATACCGATCTTACGGCCCGGCAGCGCCACTATCTGGACAAAATCTACGGCGCAGCAGCGCACCTGCTCGGTCTGCTCAATGATATTCTCGATTACGTCAAGCTTGAGGCTGGCAGCATGAGCGTCGAAGCCGCTCCATTACATCTTGCCGAATTTATGTACACCATTGAGGCGACGTTTCGGCGCGAGGCCGAAGAAAAATCATTAACCCTGAGTTTTGCGGTAGCGCCGGATGTGCCGCCCATCCTGTACGGCGACCCGTTGCGTTTGCGCCAAGTACTCAGCAATTTGGTCAGCAACGCCCTCAAGTTCACTCAACAGGGTTCGATTCGGGTTGAGGCCGAATGCGCCGCGCCTGTTGATCAACGCGTGATGCTGAAGGTCATCGTGCACGATACCGGCATTGGCCTGACGCCGACCCAGTGCGAGCGCTTGTTTGCTCCTTTCCAGCAGGCGGATAACTCGATGACCCGTGGTTATGGCGGAACCGGACTGGGTTTGAGCATCTGCAAACGACTGGTGGCCCTGATGAACGGCGAGATCGGCGTGGAGAGTCAGGCGGGTGTGGGTAGCGCCTTCTGGTTCACCGCCTGTTTGGGCTACTCCACTGACCTGCGGAAAATCCCCTCGGCTCCGCTTTCAGAAGAAACGACCGAACCGCAATACGCGGTACCCAACACGGCAGTTCCGGAACGGGTGATTGAGGCCGCGATATTGCTGCCCAGACTACAGACCCTCATGGTCATGCTGGAAACCGGCCAAAGCAAAGCCCGACAGGTCAGCGTCGAAATTGAGGGGATGGTCGCCGGATCGACGCTGCAACCCTTTTATGCCTTAATCGCGCAGTCCATTGCCCGCCTGAATTTTGAAACGGCGCTCAATCAATTGCAGATGCTTGCTAAACAACAGAGCTGGGGCGATGATTATCCTGCGCCCTGATAGCTTTCTAGCGGACGCTAGGCGCTTGACTATAATGGTCCTGATTGACTCACCAGGCACCATCCCCCCGCCAAAAGTATTAAAAACGCCTTATCAGTTCAACACCTAACTCCTTTTAATGACTCAAAAAACCCCACAGTTTTTTCACCACCCGGCCACTGCCTGGGTCATCCTGGTTTTATCGCTCATCGTCACCGCACTGGCCTGGTTCATCTCGGACCAGGCTGTCGAGGCCAAAGCCCAGGAACGCTTCGGTTTTCAAACCACCGATCTGGTCTCGGCTATCAACAAACGCCTCCTCGAATATGAGACGGTTTTGCGTGGTGGCGTTGGCTTCTTCAAGGCGTCTTCGGAGGTCAGCCGCGATGAATGGCAGCAGTATGTCGAGGATCTGCGCATTCAGCAAAGCTTCCCCGGCATTCAGGGTATGGGCTTCAGCCTGATGATGCCGGCTGCCGAGGTCGAGCGCCACATTGCCCGGATACGCGCCGAGGGTTTTCCTGATTACACCGTTCGCCCACCCGGCGTGCGGGATCCAACGAGCGCTATCATCTATCTGGAGCCTTTTGACTGGCGGAATCAGCGCGCCTTTGGCTATGACATGTTTTCCGAACCGGTGCGCCGAACCGCCATGACCCTGGCGATGGACACCGGCAAACCCGCCCTGTCCGGGAAAATTATCCTGGTCCAGGAAACGGACGAAGATGTTCAACAGGGCTTTCTGATGTACGTTCCTCTGTATCGAAAAGATCTGCCTGTCACCACGCCCGAGGAACGCCGTGTGGCTATTCAAGGCTTTGTGTATGCGCCTTTTCGGACCCGCGACCTGATGCAGGGCATTCTGGGCACCGGTCAGGCCGGCATTGAATTCGAGATTTATGACGGCAGTGCGCCCTCCAGGGAAACCCTGCTCTTTGCCAGCAAACCACTGACGCCGACCCGAGCATTACGGGCTAACCGCCCCGTCGCTGTCGAACTGCAAGCGCTGTCCCCCTTACTCGCCAGCCAGCGTTTCGCTACGACCATTCCCCTGACTATCAGCCAACGAATCTGGAGCCTCGTTGTTCACGCCCCCGATAGCTACCTGTCGCCTCAGGAAGAACTGCTGCCTCTCCTGGTGGCCAGCGCTGGCGTCATGATTGATTTAGCGCTGTTTCTCATCATCGCCTCCATCGCCCGCCAGAGACAGCAGGCGGAAATTAGCGCTCATCAACTCTCTGAAAAATTAAAGGAAAGTATGGAACGCTACCAGACGCTGTTCACCAGCGCCAGAGCGCCCATGCTGCTCATCGACCCGAATGGCGGCTGGATTGTCGAGGCCAATCCAGCGGCGCTGCGGTTCTATGGTTATGACCAGACCGCTATCACGCGCCTGAGAATTTCTGACATCAACACCCTGCTGCCGAGCGCGGCGGACACCGCAATGGCGTCTGCAAAAACCACCCGGCAAGATCCGCTCTTTTTTTCACACCGACTGGCCAATGGCGAAATCCGTCAGGTGGAAGTGCATACCGGGTTGTTCCGACACCAGAATAAAACGCTGTTGTATTCCATCATCCATGACATCACCGACCGCAAGCGCCAGGAAACCGAACTCCGGCTGAATCGCCTCCGTTTGCAAAATATTCTCGAAGGCACCAATGTCGGAACCTGGGAATGGAATATTCAGACTGGCGAGGTGATTTTTAATGAGCGCTGGGCGGAAATCGTGGGCTATCGACTGGATGAACTTCAGCCCATCACCATTGAAACCTGGTTGAAATTCGCCCACCCCAACGATTTGAAAATATCGGCGGAACAACTTGAAGCCCACTTTACGGGTAAAAGTCCATATTATGCGTGCGAAGCCCGGATGCAACACAAAGAAGGGCATTGGGTCTGGGTGCTGGATCGGGGCAAGGTGGCGAGCTGGACACCGGATGGCCAACCGCTCTGGATGTACGGAACCCATCAGGAGGTTACGGAAAAACGCCATCAGGAGGAACAACTACAAGCGGCCAAACAAGCCGCTGAAGCCGCTAGTTACGCCAAAGGCGCCTTCCTCGCGAATATGAGCCACGAAATCCGTACTCCGATGAATACCGTGATCGGCCTGACGCAACTGCTGCTCGAGACGGACCTTACGACCCGGCAACACGACCATCTCGGTAAAATCTATAGCGCCGCCACCCACCTGCTTGATATTCTTAATGACATCCTGGATTACTCCAAGATTGAGGCCGGCTCCCTAAGAGTTGAATCGATTCCATTGCGGATCAGTGACGTCCTGGGGACGATCCAGGCACTGTTTCTGTACCGGATTGAAGAAAAGCAGTTAAACCTCCAGTTCTGCATCGCGCCCAATATGCCGCTGATCCTGTACGGCGACCCGTTGCGCCTGCGTCAGGTCATCAGCAACCTGGTCAGCAATGCCGTGAAGTTCACCGAACGAGGTTCGATTCAGGTCGCCGTTGAATGCACGCTGCCCATTGACCAAAGCGTGGTCCTGAAAGTGACCGTCCGTGATACGGGCATTGGTCTGACGTCGGCGCAGCGCGAGAGCCTGTTTACCCCGTTCCAGCAAGCCGATGCCTCCACCACCCGCCAATATGGCGGAACGGGGCTGGGTTTGAGCATCTGCAAACGGCTGGTCGAGTTGATGGGCGGCGACATCGGGGTAGAGAGCGAAGTCGGCGCAGGCTGCCGCTTCTGGTTCACCGCCCGTCTCGGCTATTCCCCGGACGCGCCTTCTATCAGCGCGATGGAAATCCCGGTGCGTCACCCTCCAGAAATCAGCCAGAGACTCTTAGAGGCTCCAATCAGCCAGAGACTCTTAGAGGCTCCAGTAATGGCCGCCGACCGCGTGATTGACGCTGCCGAATTATTACCCCGGCTCCAGACCCTCGTTGAAATGCTGGAGGCCGGTCAGAGCAAGGCGCGGCAGTTCAGCGCCGGGATTGAGACGCTGCTGGACGGATCAGTCCTGCAACCGGTCTATGCGCCCATCGCCCGGTCTATTGCTCGACTGGATTTTGAGATGGCGCTGACTCAATTACAGGCGTTTGCCGAGCAGCAAAACTGGAATTGGCCATGACCACTCCGGTGCTACCGCGTATTTTGATCATTGACGACATCCCGGCCAATATCGAAATCCTCCTGGGGATGCTGGAAGACGACTATGACCTGAGCTTCGCCACCTCGGGGCGTCAGGCGCTGGCGCTGCTGGAGAAACGAACCAAACCGGATTTGATCCTGCTGGATGTCATGATGCCGGAGATGGACGGCTACGCGGTCTGCGCCGCGCTGAAAAGCGATGTGGCCACCCGTGATATTCCCATCATCTTTGTCACAGCGCGCACCGACGCCGATAGCGAAACCCAGGCTCTGGCCGCTGGTGCTGTCGATTTTATTCACAAACCGGTCAACAAGGCGGTGGTTCGCGCGCGCATTCAGGTCCATCTCGAGATGGAACGCCGAGCGGCGGCCTTGCAGCAAAGCCTGGCCGAGATCCAGCAAGCCCATCACCGGCTGCAAGTGTTGTCAACCGCCATTGATCAAAGTCCGATTTCGATAGTCATCGCCGGCCCTGACGCCACGATTCAGTATGTCAATCCACACTTCACCCAGGAAACCGGTCTGACCTCCGCCGAGGCTCTTGGACAATCCCTGTGGATGCTGACCTCGGACTTAATCGATCCGGTAACAATCAAGGGAATAAAAAGCCGGATCGCTCGTGGCGAATCATGGGGGGGAGAATTGATCCATCGCCGCCAATCGGGAAAGCTGTACTGGGTAGAAGCGCATCTTGCCCCGATCATCGACGCTGACGGTCAAACGACCCATTATGTAGCCGCGCAACTCGACATCACTGAACGCAAACAAGCGCATGAACAACTCGTTTATCTGGCGCATCACGACACGCTGACTCATCTGCCCAACCGGGCGCTGTTCTGCGAACACTTCGCTAAATGCCTGACCATGGCGAAACGGAACAAAACCAGAATGGCGTTGATGTTCATCGATCTGGATCGCTTCAAGCCGATTAACGATGCCTGGGGCCATGCAATGGGGGATCGAGTGCTGCAGGAAGCGGCGCAGCGCATGTCCGACAGTATCCGCAAGTCGGATATCGTCGGTCGTATCGGCGGCGACGAGTTTGTAGTGCTGCTGCCCGATGTCGCCGATGTGGAAAGCGCGATTGGAGTGGCTGAGAAAATCCGGATGGCGTTGAATCAACCGTTTGTCATCGATAATCAAACACTATCCATCTCATCGAGTATTGGCCTCGCGCTCTACCCGGATCATGGCGACAACATCATTCAACTGGCCAAAAACGCCGATTGCGCTAT
>JAUPTV010000081.1 GCA_030917925.1 Pseudomonadota bacterium | reverse complement strand
TGTCGCTTTCGCGTCTCGTTGCATCGTCTAACTCTCTATTGAAGAGTGGGCTGGTTGAGTCTCACGAGTCTTTGGCGGCGTCATGGACGACAACGACAAAGACTCACGGCGGCGACTCAACGTTTCGGTGACATCAACAAAGCCTTGATGCGAGTCAGCAGTCGCGCTGCCATGACCGGGGAAATGCTTGAGAGCGCTCATCACCCCGCGTTGGCGTTGCCGATTGACAAATTCGCCCGCGTGCCGGGTCACGATGGCCGGATCAGCGGAGAAACTGCGCTGATATTTGCCAATGGCCGGACTGTCCGGATTGACATTCAAATCGACGACCGGGGCGAAATTCAGATTCAGGCCATTTTCAACCAGCGTATTGGCGATGCGGTCAGCGGCCTGCGCAGTCAGCGCCAGATCATCCGCCGTGCCCAGCGATTGCGCGGTGACGGTCGGCGGGAAACCGTAGCGCTCCTTGAGGCGGGCAACATTGCCGCCTTCCTGATCGACGGCGATAAACAGCGGCGTTCGCGCCAGATTTTTGAGCGACGCGGTGAGCGCCTGCAACTGCGTCGGGGAGGTAATGTTGCGGCCATCCTGTTTCAGCGCCACGTCACGGTCGAACAGGATTACGCCACCAATCTGGTAGTCGCGAATATCGCGCACGATGGGATTGTCGTCGGTGAGCACGGTGCCCCGGAAGCCAACCAGCAGCATCTGGCTAATTTTCCGCTCCAGTGGCCAGTTCCACCAGTCGTCTTGGTCATCATCGCTATTACAGCCCGTCAACAGGCCGGGCAACAGCAAAGCCGCGCCGAGTTGGGCTGAACCTTTCAGGAAGTTCCGGCGGGAAGCATCGGCGGGGTTATGGTCGGAACAGGCGGGAAGGGTTGAAACATGGTGGTTGTACATGAGGCGAGTTCTTGGTCAGTGGTTAAAGCTTTCCCCTCCTTGGTCAAGGAGGGGTGGCGCGAAGCGCCGGGGTGGTTCGTGCTGGCCTTTCAGCCCGCGCCGAGCGAAGTCAACACACCGGCAATGGTCGCAGTCATCAGGGTCGCCAGGACGCCGCCCAGCACCGCTTTCAAGCCCAGTTGGGCTAAATCGCTGCGCCGTTCCGGGGCGATGCCGCCAATGCCGCCCAACTGGATAGCGATGGAGCTGAAATTGGCAAAGCCGCACAGGGCGTAGGTCGCAATGACTGTGGACGTGGGCGATAGCCCATCCTGCATTTTAGCCAGTTGACTGTAGGCGACAAATTCGTTGAGCACGATTTTGACGCCCAGCAGGCTGCCGACATTGACCGCATCGACCCAGGGGACGCCAATTAACCAAGCGATGGGCGCCATCAGATAGCCGAACACCAGCGTCAAACTCAGGTCATGGCCCAGTAAGGCGTTTAATCCGGTGAGGTCGCCCATCCAGCCGAGTGGGGCGTCAATCAGAGCGATCAGCGCGATGAACGCCAACAGCATGGCTCCGACATTCGCCGCCAGTTTCAAACCTTCGGCAGCGCCCGCCGCCGCCGCATCAATCGCGTTAGCCGCCGTTTTTTCAACCGCAATGCGCACTTGACCACGAGTTAGCGGTTCAGCCGTTTCCGGGCAGAGGATTTTGGCGATGACCAGGGTTGCCGGAACCGCCATCAGGCTGGCGGTGATGAGATGCCGGGCGAAATAAGCTTGGGCTTGCGGATCACTGCCGCCCAGCATGGTGACATACGCGCCCATAACACTGCCGGCAATAGTCGCCATGCCGCCCACCATCAGCGTCAACAATTCCGAGGCGGTCATTGTGGCGATGTAGGGCTTGACCACCAGTGGCGCTTCCGTCTGCCCGACAAAGGCGTTGGCGCAGACCGACAGGGTTTCCGCGCCGGAGACGCGCATCAGCCGGGTAATGCCCCAGGCCATGCCGCTGACCAGCATCTGCATCACCCCGAAGTGATAGAGCACACTGGTCAGCGCCGCGAAAAAGATGAGAATGGGGAGGGCCTGGAAGGCGAACACAAAGCCGAATTTTTGCATATCGGCCAGATCGCCCAGCACAAAGCGGGTTCCCTGGTGGGTAAAGCTCAGTAGTTTGACGAAACCGGCGCTGACGACGCCGAAGATCTGTGCGCCCCATGGGGTCAGGAGGACAAAGCTGGCCAGGAGCAGTTGCAGCGCCAGGCCGATGCCGACCAATCGCCAGTCAATGCATCGCCGGTGATCGGAAAACAGCCAGGCGATCCCCAACAGCCCGGCCAGGCCCATCAGGCCGAATAGAATTTGCGCCATCGCTTTGATCCCTGCTGATAGGGCAGGTCGGTGAAGCGGTCAAACGCGAATGCCTGGCATATTAAAAGCAAAATCAGTCATTTCTGGATTTGCTGGAGTATCGGCGTTCCATTCCTGCAATGCGTCCTGCCAGTCCTCCACAGCGCTAATCATGTTTTGCAGGGTTTGTTCAAGATAGGATAGTTCCAAAGCTGCGCCATCGATGGCTTTCCAGAGGACAACGCGCTGTGGTTGTTCTTCAGGATCAATGTCTGACGCTAAAGCCAGAGTAGCGCCAGCCGTTAAGCGACCAAACAAATTGGCTTGCAACATCCGGTTCATCAACGATTCTTTTTCTGTCCCTTGGGGCAATGGGCCGATATCAGCATAAATCAGCAAGCGATCTCGATCAGAATCAAACTGCATGCCGAGTGTCAGACGGTGGTCAATTTCCAATCCCAAGGCACCATCGGCATTTAATTGCAGTGGTCCCATATTCAGTGACTCACCGAGGCGAGCTAACAAATTACTCAATATTTCAATAGTCATTTCCAGTTTCCTTGATTATCAAATCTTGAATTTACTGGCCAGAATATTTTTGGCTTCGAGTGTATAGCCTTTGTCAGGTCTGAGAACGTTCAAGATGCTCGTATCCTTTATCCCTGGCATACCTTGAGTGCCTTTGCCTGGAGTAACAGTTTCACCGCGCACCGCTTGAAGTATTTGCTCAGTGGTTGGGCGTTCATTAGGATCAGTTTTTAAGCAGGCCTG
Organism: Pseudomonadota bacterium; assembly: GCA_030917925.1. Lineage (GTDB taxonomy): Bacteria > Pseudomonadota > Gammaproteobacteria > Competibacterales > Competibacteraceae > UBA2383. Next base: position 1,752 of record JAUPTV010000081.1, on the reverse strand, counting down.
GATAAAAGGTTTGCATTCTTTCATAGGAGAATTATCCCATAAAGGATCATTAAAACTTGCCTGTTTTTTGCCTCTCAGGCTGGCAAAATCTCCTGTAATCTGTTCGTACATAATACATCCGAGAGCGTATATATCGCTGGCAGGTTGCGGTTCTGAATTGAGCATAACCTCTGGTGACATAGTAATCGGTGTTCCCCCTCGAAAATTCTCACCTTTCTTCGCGCATAACCCGAAATCGATGAGGCGAGGCTCTAGTGTCTTGGAGTCGAACATCACGTTTGCTGATTTGAGATCGCAATGTACTAACCCGCGCTGGTGAAGAGGTTCAAGACCTTTTGCCATTCCGGAAATGCAATGAATACTAACCATAGCGCGATCACTGAGGCTCTTATTATAGTTCGCCACTTGAATCGGAGGAGCAATGGGCAATTTATTTTTTAATAAATCCTTATAGTCTCCACCATCTACTTTATCCATAACCACTAAAAACGTGCCTTTGCCTGGCTGTATGCCGACAAACTTTGGAGCATAGGGGTTATCGCGCAGCTCTGCCTGGCGCAGAGATTCGACTACAAGGCCTGCATAATCTTTAATTTTATCTTTTTTAATAAATTTGATAACCACGGGTTGATCTTTAAAAGTCCCTTCGTGAACTGTCCCAAAAGAGCCTTCTCCAAGCTTTGTACCGATGGTCAGATTTTGCCCTTGCTTAGGCAAATTTTCACTGATCAATTTAGGAAGCACATTATCTTTCAAAGCATTTTTCTGTTGCTTCGTTAGCGAAGGAAGATGGTCTACCCATGCATTCAATACCTTTTTTGCCTGCGGCCCTTCCAAGAGGCCAAAAGCAATACATACATCAGGTCGGTCTTGTAACAGACCCTTAAAATGACTGCTAACCATACTAATATTGCGATGGTCATCAATATCTTCTGGCACCTTCAATTTTTCCGCAGGGACCAAACTCGTTAACTCCTTACCAAGCATCTTGATAGCATAATTCTGATTTGGTAAAAGCTGACGGGATGTCGGATCCATACTCGTAGTTCGACCTTCAGCGTATCCAAATTCTTTAGTAGCATATTGAGGTACACTGAATCGTGGATCAAAATCTTTATATTGCGAATTGACCAATGAAGTGTTTTCATGGATCAAATTCATTAGCTTCGTTGCGAGTTCACGATCCGAATCCGAGAGATTAGCCATAGGGAATTTTTCAATCAGATTTTCTAATTGAGCATGGCTCCGCACATTGTTCTTGCTATCCTTTAACAACTCATCAGGGATTTTTCCACTCCTCACAAAAACATCGACGTAGAGTTTCACTGCGTATTCGGCTTGATTAACTAGCGTGGGTATTTTATCAAATAATAAGTTGCCAGTTTTTCGAATGTCATCACGCAGTTTTTGTGCATCCTCGCACACTTTTTCTGGGTAATATTTAAACTTTATCTGGTCATTAATACCACTCTTGGTAGAGTCATTTTCAATAAGCAACCGTGCTTCTTGCGGAGTTATACCGTTGTCCTTAAAGAATTTCATATCCTCAAGCTTAATGCCTTCCCGCACATAGTTCATGGCCTCTTTTAAGGACAAGCTTTCTGGTAGAGGTTTAGCGGAATTTACCAATTGAACGCGCAATTCTTGCAGAGAATTTTTTTCCGCAAGAATCTGATTTTTAAGTGCTCCCATCTCGGTTTTAAACCGATGTTTTCCAGTATCATTGACATACTGATCGGTGACTTTATCAAG
>JAUPTV010000080.1 GCA_030917925.1 Pseudomonadota bacterium | reverse complement strand
CGCCGAGCAGTTCCTGCAAGGTCAACTGACCTGTGATGTCCGGCAAGCGACCCTGAATCACCGTCTCCTCGGTGCCTTCTGTTCCCCGAAAGGCCGAGCGCTGGCTTGTTTTCGACTGATCCGGCGCGGGGAAACGCGGTATCTGGAATTGCCGCAGGAACTGGTGGAACCGACGCTGACCCGGTTGCGCAAGTATGTACTGCGGGCCAAGGTCACACTGGAAAACGCCAGCGATTCACTGCTCCGCTTCGGTGTGGCCGGCCCCCATGCCGAAGCCCTGCTGACTGAGCGGTTCGGTGCACTACCAGACGCTGTGAACGGTGTCATGCACACTACTGGCGACTGGCCGGACCTCACCGTGATCCGCCTGCCGACAACGATCACGCCGCGTTTTGCAGTGTACGGCCCCCTGCCAACGATGCAGGCGCTGTGGACCTCACTGGACCAAGATGTCACTTTCACCGGCGGGGAACCGTGGCGATTGCTGGACATTCTGGCGGGTCTGCCCACTGTCCATCTGGAAACGGTCGAGGCGTTTGTGCCGCAGATGCTGAATCTGGATCTTCTCGACGGCATCAGCTTTCAGAAGGGTTGCTATACCGGGCAGGAAGTTGTGGCGCGCACTCATTATCTGGGTAAAGTGAAACGGCGGATGTATTTGGCGCGTGTGGCAGTGGCAGACGAGTTGCTGCTCCCTCAGCCCGGAACGGCGCTGTTCTCGCCCCAAGCTGATCCTGGCCAGAGTCCCGGACGCATCGCTGATGCTGTAGAGCATCCTGACGGGGGCTATGCGGTGCTGGCGGTCGCGCTGCGGGAGTACGCTGAACAGGGCGTTTTACACTTGGGCAACGCCGATGGGCCAACACTCCGAATCGAGTCCCTGCCCTATTCGCTCGACCAGGCGGACTGACCCACGCCAACCGGGCGGTCAATCCTCCGCTGTCCAGCCGCCCAAATCCTTCCAGCGATTGACGATCTGGCAGAACAGTTCGGCGGTGCGTTCCGCGTCGTAAATGGCCGAATGCGCCTCGCGCTCATTCCAGGGAAGGCCCGCCGCCAGCATCGCCTTGGCCAGCACTGTCTGTCCGTAGGCCAGTCCCGCCAGCGACACCGTGTCAAAACTGCTGAAGGGATGAAAGGGATTGCGCTTGATCCTGGCGCGTGCTGATGCGGCATTGACAAAGGCCAGATCGAAAAACGCATTGTGGCCGACCAGAATGGCGCGGTTGCAGCCGGTTTCCCGCACTTCCCGACGTATTTCGTGAAAGATCGCCGTTAATGCCTCGTTTTCCGACACCGCGAACCGGAACGGATGGTCGGGATCAATGCCGTTCACCGCCATTGACGCCGGGTCCAGACGAGCGCCGGGGAAGGGTTGGACATGATGCGCCAATGTGCCGGCCGGGCGTAGATAACCCTGCCAGTCCATCCGCACAATGACCGCCGCGATTTCCAGCAAGGCGTCAGTCGCGGCATTGAGGCCGCCGGTTTCGACATCGACGATCACCGGCAGAAAACCCCGGAAGCGCCGGGCAATAAGGGTATGGGTAGCAGGTTCGTTCATGGGTGCAGCATACCGGATTAACCGCTGGAACGCACTTGAACACCGGTCGGAATCTTTTCCAATCGCCAGTGCGTCCGCGCCCAATCCAGAATTTCCCCGGATCGTGAATTTGCCAACTTTAGCGGTGGTGATTGTCCCAGGAATTCCAGAGCATTCCACAGGGCGGGACCAGGGTTGCGGTCGTCGATGGGGGGCGCATGGGTTTGCTTGCTGAGTTTATTGCCGTGCGTGTCCACCACCACCGGCAGATGGCCGTAGCGTGGCGTAGGCAATCCCAGCACCCGTTGCAAATAGATTTGCCGGGGCGTGGAATCCAATAAATCACTGCCACGAATGACCTCAGTGACGCCTTGATCGGCATCGTCCACCACCACCGCTAACTGATAGGCAAACAGGCCATCAGCCCGGCGGATCACAAAATCGCCCACCTCAGTCGCCAACTGCTGGCGATACTCACCCTGAATGGCATCCTGGAAGGTCAGCAACGTGTCGGGTAATCGTAACCGCATCGCGCACGGACGGTCAGGATGCCGAGGGCCGTTGCAGCAATAACCCGGATAAATCGGCGCACCATCCCGCCCGCGTGGATAGTCGGCTAAATCCCGCCGGGTGCAGGAACAGGGATAGGCCAGCCTGGTGCGCTGTAGTTCATCGAGCGCCGCCTGATAACGCGCAGTGCGCTGACTTTGATAGAGAACCGGGCCATCCCAGAGCAACCCGCAACGTTCCAGCGTCCGCAAAATGGCCTCCGCCGAACCGGGTACCGTGCGGGGAACATCCACATCTTCCATCCGCACCAGCCACTCACCCCCCCGGCGACGCGCTTCGAGAAAGCTGCCTAACGCGGCGACCAGCGAGCCAAAATGCAGTGGGCCGGTCGGGGAGGGCGCGAAACGTCCCCGTATCCGACCCGTCGAGAGGGTTTTATCCACGGAAGGTTTATCCATGCCCGCGCCATGGCTATAATTACGTTTTATCATTTTGCAAACACTAAGACTTCGCGCCATCGTCAATTTTCGGCAATGATGCCCCCTGATCCTTGCGCGTTGGTGCCATGCCCTGGGAAACCTCCCCGCGAAGGCTATTTCCAGGAATCCTAACAGTACCCGGGAGTCGATAACCATCCATGAGTACAATCATCGAGCAGTTTCGCCAAAGCTCACCGCTGTTCGGCGGTAACGCTGCTTTTATCGAAGAACTGTACGAAAATTTTTTGAGCGATCCGGCGTCGGTCAGCGACAACTGGCAACAGTATTTCCGCAGTTTGCAAGCGCAGACTGGGGGCGGTCAGGATGTTGCGCACGGGCCGATCCGCGAGTCCTTCAGCCGGCTGATGTCCCGGCCGCAGGCGGTGGTGAGCGGGGGTGTCCTCAGTCCCGCAGCAGCGGAGAAACAGGCCTCGGTGTTGCGGATTATCAACGCTTACCGTAACCGGGGCCATAAAGCCGCTGATCTCGATCCGCTGCGTTTGCGCGAGCGTCCGCCGGTGCCGGAGCTGGAACCCGGTTATCACGGCTTGAGCGAAGCCGATATGAGCGCCTCGTTTAATACCGGTTCACTGGTGGCTCCCTCGCAATGGACCCTGCGCGAAATTCTTGACCTGATTCGCGATGTCTACGTTGGCTCCATTGGGGCCGAATATATGCACATCAATGAAACCGCCGAGAAGCGCTGGATTCAGCAGCGGCTCGAAGGCCATCGCGCCCGGTTGGAGATGAATGCGGCGCAGCGTCAGGAATTGTTACACGGGCTGGTCGCCGCCGAAGGGCTGGAGCGTTATCTCCATACCCGCTACGTCGGTCAGAAGCGCTTTTCGCTGGAAGGCGGCGAGAGCTTGATCCCGATGATGGACTACCTGGTGCAGCAGGCGGGCGCTCAGGGGATCCAGGAAATCATCATGGGTATGGCCCACCGGGGCCGGTTGAACGTCCTGGTCAACATTATCGGTAAATTGCCCAGCGAACTTTTCCAGGAATTCGAGGGCAAGCGTCGGGTCGGCAGCGCCGGCGACGTGAAATATCACATGGGCTTTTCTTCCGATGTGCAGACACCGGGCGGCGCGGTCCATCTGGCCCTGGCCTTCAACCCCTCGCATCTGGAAATCGTTAATCCGGTGGTTGAGGGTTCCGTCCGCGCTCGCATGGAGCGGCGGCGGCAGTTCGGCTCGGAAACTCCGCCGTTTAACACAGTCATGCCGGTATTGATCCACGGTGACGCGGCGTTCGCCGGCCAGGGCGTGAACATGGAAACTTTCCAGTTCTCGCAAGTGCGCGGCTACCGCACCGGTGGCACCGTGCATATCGTTGTCAACAATCAGATTGGCTTTACCACCAGCAACCCGCTGGATACCCGTTCGGCGCTGTATTGCACCGACGTGGCCAAGATGGTTCAAGCGCCGATCTTCCATGTCAACGGCGATGATCCCGAAGCGGTGCTGTTCGTCACCCGCCTGGCGATTGACTACCGAATGACCTTTAACAAGGATGTGGTCGTCGATATCGTCTGCTACCGGCGTCTGGGCCATAACGAGGCTGACGAGCCAGCGGCCACCCAGCCGATGATGTACAAGAAAATCCGCTCCCGCAAAACCACCGCGACGCTGTACGCCGAGAAGTTGATCGCGGAAGGCGTCATCACTGAAGCGGTTTTCCAGGAGATGCAGACCCAGTATCGGGCGGATATGGATGCCGGGCGGCAGGTCTCGCGGCCGACGCTGCCGCATGTCAAGGGTACCTACTCCATTGACTGGAGTGCGTTTGCCAACGAAGACTGGAGCGTTCCGGTGCATACCGCCGTGCCGCTGGCGACGATTCAGGATCTGTCAGAACGCCTGTTGAAAATGCCGGAAGGTCTGGAACTACATTCCCGCGTTGCCAAGATCATGGATGACCGGCGCAAGATGGCGGCGGGCGCATTGCCGCTGGACTGGGGTTTTGCCGAAAATCTGGCGTATGCGGCGCTGCTCAAGGAAGGCTATCAGGTGCGCATTTCCGGCCAGGATTGTGGGCGCGGCACTTTTTTCCATCGCCATTCAGTGCTGCACAATCAGAAAGACGGGAGCAGCCACGTTCCGCTGATGAACCTGTACCCCGGCCAGCCGGCGTTCATTGTCATCGACTCGATTTTGTCCGAAGAAGCGGTGCTGGGCTTTGAGTACGGTTACGCCACGGCGGAACCCAACGGCCTGACGATCTGGGAAGGGCAGTTCGGCGACTTCGCCAACGGTGCGCAGGTGGTGATTGACCAGTTCATCACCTCCGGGCAGACCAAGTGGGATCGGTTGTGCGGGCTGGTCATGTTGTTGCCGCATGGTTTTGAAGGCCAAGGGCCGGAACATTCCTCCGCCCGGCTGGAGCGTTACCTGCAACTGTGCGCCGAGAACAATATTCAGGTGGTCGTACCGTCAACCCCTGCGCAGTGCTTCCACATGTTGCGGCGGCAGATGAAGCGCAGCTTCCGCAAACCCCTGGTGGTGATGACACCCAAGAGCCTGTTGCGGCATCGGTTGGCGGTGAACAGTCTGGAAGATCTGACCGAGGGGCATTTCCAGGAGGTGATCCCGGAGATCGATGCTCACGATCCCGCCCGGATTACTCGCGTCGTGGCCTGTAGCGGCAAGGTCTACTACGACCTGCTGGAAGCCCGCCGCGAACGGAAATTGGAGCATGTCGCGATTATCCGCATCGAGCAGCTTTATCCCTTCCCCCAGGCGCTTTATAACCAGACCCTGGATCAGTATCCCCACCTGACCGAGATGATCTGGTGTCAGGAAGAGCCGAAGAATCAGGGTGCCTGGTATCAAACCCTGCATCACCTGGAGCGGGGGCTGAAGCCGCAACAGAAAGTGACGTATGCGGGGCGTGAGGCGCTGGCATCGCCGGCCGTCGGCTATCACAGCGTTCACGTCGAGCAGCAGCAAAAACTCGTCGACGACGCCCTGGGCCAGTAATCCCCGTGGCTCCAACCGAATTGATGATCCAGATCACATAAGGGAAACCGATAACATGACCGTAGAAGTGAAAGTCCCATCCCTGCCCGAATCCGTCTCTGACGGCACCCTGGTCAACTGGAAAAAGCAACCGGGAGATGTGGTGAAGCGGGGTGACAACCTCGTTGATCTTGAAACTGACAAAGTAGTGCTGGACATTCCCGCCCCGGCGGATGGCGTTCTTGGCCAGATTCTGCGGCAGGAAGGCGATATTGTGACTACCGGCGACGTGATCGCTACTTTGGAGGAAGGCGCAGGCGCTCAGACTGCCGCGCCCGCAGCAGCACCTGCGCCCGTGGTGTCAGCGCCTGTTCCAGTTGCCGCGCCTGCTGTTTCTGCTACCGAAGTCGATCTGGAAGGTTTGAGTCCAGCGGTGCGGAGGCTGGCGGCTGAACACGGTCTGGATATCAGCCAGGTTCCGGGCAGTGGCCGCAGTGGCCGGGTGACCAAGGCGGATGTGCTGGCCTTTATTGAAGCGCGTAAATCCGGCGCACCTGCTCTGGTCGTTACAGCGCCGACCCCGGCTCCAGTCGTTGCCGTAGTCGCTCCGGCCCCGGCTGCCACCCCATCCGCGCCACTGGCTCCAGATGCGCAGGGTCGGCTGGAACAGCGCGTACCGATGACCCGGCTGCGCACGCGCATCGCCGAGCGGTTGCTGATGGCGAAAAACACCACGGCGATGTTGACTACATTCAACGAAATCAACATGAAGCCGGTGATGGATCTGCGCAATCGCTACAAGGACGCGTTCGAGAAGAAGCATGGCGTCCGGCTGGGCTTCATGGGTTTCTTCGTCAAGGCAGTGGTCGAGGCGCTCAAGCGCTTCCCGGCGGTCAACGGCTCGATTGATGGCAACGACATCATTTACCACGGCTATTACGACATCGGCGTGGCAGTCTCCTCGCCGCGCGGCCTGGTCGTGCCGATTCTGCGCAACGTGGATCAGATGAGTCTGGCCGATGTTGAAAAAACCATTGGCGAGTTCGGCAAGAAGGCGAAGGACGGGACGTTGACGGTTGAAGAAATGACCGGCGGCACCTTCACCATCACCAACGGCGGCGTTTTCGGTTCCCTGATGTCCACGCCGATCCTCAATCCCCCGCAGAGCGGCATTCTGGGTATGCACGCGACCAAGGATCGTCCGGTGGCGGAAAATGGTCAGGTGGTGATCCGTCCGATGATGTACGTCGCGCATTCCTACGATCACCGGATTATTGATGGTCGCGAGGCGGTGACCTTCCTGGTGACAGTTAAGGAATGCATCGAAGATCCAGCCCGGCTGATTCTGGACGTCTAAGCAAGTCCGGGGTTCGGAGTTCGGGGCGTACTTCCCGATATCCGGCCCCCGATTCCCGATTCCCGATTTTCCAAGGTATCAAGCATGGCTAAGACCTACGATGTAGTTGTGATTGGCGGCGGTCCCGCTGGTTATGTAGCGGCGATTCGCTGCGCCCAACTCGGGCTGGAAACTGCCTGTGTCGAAAAGTGGATCAACTTCAAAAACGATCCAGCGCTGGGCGGCACCTGCCTGAATGTGGGCTGTATTCCCTCCAAGACGCTGCTGGAATCTTCCGAGCAGTACCATCGCATTCAGGAAGGACTGGACGCCCACGGCATTCACGTCGATGGTGTCAGTCTGAACCTGGACAAGATGATGGCCCGCAAGGAAGACATCGTTTTGCAACTGACCAATGGCATTAGCGCCCTGTTCAAGGCCAATGGCGTTGAGTGGCTGAAGGGCCATGGCAAGTTGTTGGCGGACCGGCAGGTGGAAATTACCGCCCGCGATGGATCAGTCGATGTGGTGAACGCCGATAACGTGATTATCGCTACCGGTTCCAAGCCCATCGACATCGGCGCGGCACCGGTGGATAACGCGGAAGGACTGATCATCGATTCAACCGGGGCGCTGGATTTCCGCGAAGTGCCCGGAACTTTAGGGGTGATCGGTGCCGGGGTGATTGGTCTGGAACTGGGCAGTGTCTGGAGCCGACTCGGTTCCAAAGTGGTGATGCTGGAAGCAGTTGAAGATTTCCTGTCTCTGGCGGATCAACAGATTGCCCGCGATGCGCTGCGCCAGTTCAAGAAACAGGGGCTGGATATTCGCCTGGGAACGCGGGTGACTGCGACCGAGAAAGTGGGCAATAGCGTCAAGGTCTATTTCAAAGACAAGGACGGCGACCATGAAATCACATTCGATAAATTACTGGTGTCGGTCGGTCGTCGGCCTAATACCGATAATGTCGCGGCCCCGGAATCCGATTTGCTGTTCGATGAGCGTGGTTACATTCATGTCGACGACCAGTGCGAGACCAACCTGCCGGGGGTGTACGCCATTGGCGATGTAGTGCGTGGACCGATGCTGGCGCACAAGGGTTCCGAAGAGGGCGTGATGGTGGCGGAGAATATCGCGGGTCAGCATGGGCATTTGAACTACGACGCCATTCCGTGGGTGATTTACACCCATCCGGAAATTGCCTGGGTCGGCAAGACCGAGCAGGCGCTCAAGGCGGAGGGGATTCCGTATAAGATCGGAACCTTCCCGTTCGCTGCCAATGGCCGCGCCAAGGCCATGGAAGCGGCGGTCGGCATGGTGAAGATGCTGGCTCATGCGGAAACCGATACGCTGCTGGGCTGCCATATCATCGGCCCATTCGCGTCGGAACTGGTGCAGGAGGCGGTGCTGGCGATGGAATTCCACGCCAGCAGCGAGGATTTAGCCCGCACGATTCACGGTCATCCAACCCTGTATGAGGCGATGCATGAGGCGGCGCTGGCGGTTCATGGCCGCGCCTTGCACAAGATTAATACCTGATTAGCATTGATTCCATGATTGAACAGGGCGCGCAAGCGCCCTTTTTTATCGAAACAGTCTATCAGCCACTCGGATATATAACCTCGTCGTTATTGGAGCACTGATCCAAATTTTATTCTCCACACATCTTGACAACGATTTTCAATTATAATAAAAAATATATAAATCAATCCAGAGGAGTGCAAAATATGTCTCACGATTACCGTAAAGACTGGTTGTTAGATCTGAGTAAGCGAATGGGACTGACGACTCTTGAATTTAATGAAACAGGGGTATGTCAGTTAATTCTCGATAAAGAACTCATTCTAACGATTTATAAACCGGACGATACCGACAAACTGGTTCTATTTGGTCAGATTCATACCCCTCCTTTGCCGATGGAGGTAACGAAGCAGATGCTGAAAAAAAATCGATCAAATGCCAAACTGTCTGCACCGGTTATTTCCCTTTCTCCCGACGAAGATGCTATCGAAGTTCATCTGGTGCTTGATCAAAGTGAACTTGAACGGGGAGGAGATGAAGCAATTGAAAAGATTATTGGGGAACTGGAATATTGGAGGGAGGCCACCCTGAATGATTTCAAGGAAGAAACCAGAGAGCAGATCGATTATAACGTAACCTTCGTATAGGCAATCATTTTTAAAGGAGGCGCACCATGCCAATAAATATTAATGCCGTTAGTGAAATCCGCCAGCACAACATCCAGGATGTCTTAACACAAGGCAGTATTTCGCTGGGTGGAAAAACATACAGTGTTGCGGTTGTGAATGATCAAGTAAGTGTGCAACGTCAAAATCTGGGGCAAATGTCCACGGGTGAACGGATAGCCAATGGGATCAAGGATTTTTTCGGTAGATTGTTTAATGAAGGGGCATTGACAACCAGGGCTGGCCGCCTGGAAGATCGTCTTCAGGGAATGCTACAGCAGGAAGTATCGCAATCAGTAGCGCAATTCAGGAGTGATTTGCAAATGGGTCAAGAATATTTGGTAGACCATACCCGAGATAACTTTGTCCGGGGCCAAACGCAGGATATGACGGATGATCCTGAGGTACAGCAGGTTCTGCTCCGGAACTTGAATAATCCAATTTACAGTAGGGATCGGTTTACGGGTATCGATGAACATCCCACTGATCCAACAAAATTTATTGCGAAATTTGGAGAGAATCAACTGGTGTTGTCGGACCGTCCATCTACGAATTTTGAATTTCGCGGTGGCCCTCTCAGGGAACAACTGGCCAACAGTGACTACGGGAATCTCGATCAACTGATTGGTCAAAATCATCTCACCAGTAAGGACTCGAGTCTTGTCTATTCTGCTAATCCAGCAATAATAAATCTGGCGGCAAAAATGCAGAATTACCCACAAGCAATGAAGGATCAAATCATAGCAGCGATCAGTCATCAACCGATAGGGAATACTACGGTCGGCGAGGCTTTTGGTGATAGGCTCCGTGCATAGAGTGAGTAGTTCTATAGTCTTTCCGGCTGATCAGGGGACATTCCGAACTACCTCGGCGCTTTGTGCCGCCCCTTCTTAGCCAAGGAGAGGAATCCAGAAATCCAGCAATCATCGGGAAAGACAAGAACATCCAGCAGAATAAAAGGTCGTCTCTTCGGCGTACAGCAACTCGAACATGGTTTGCATCAGGCACCGTTCGAGGGATTCACGATCACGTTTCTCGGTCAGCCGGGCAATGGATTCCAGCAATCGTTCGTGGTTGGATAGCTTCATCGAACAGCTTTGCCACAACTCGCTGCTGTTCAACGGTAATGCTGGTTTTTTCAAGCTCTCGGGACTGAGTAATGATAAAAAGTTATAAATTTATGGTTAAAAAATGCTTTATTTGCATATCGCGGCGGTGGTAACGTGTGCTCAACCCGCTTTCCGGAGACCGACACGCAATGTACCAATACGACAATTACGACCAGACGCTCGTCGATGAGCGAGTAACTCAATATCGGGGTCAGGTACAGCGCTATCTGGCCGGCGAACTGAGCGACGACGAATTCCGGCCCCTGCGGCTGATGAACGGCCTCTACCTGCAACGCCACGCCCCAATGCTGCGCGTCGCCATTCCCTATGGCCTGCTCTCCGCCAGGCAACTGCGCACTCTGGCGCACATCGCCCGCCGCTATGATCAAGGCTATGGCCACTTCACCACGCGCCAGAATATCCAGTACAACTGGCCAAAGCTCGAAGACACCCCGGACATTCTCGCCGAACTGGCCGCCGTCCAGATGCACGCCATCCAGACCAGCGGCAACTGCATTCGCAACGTCACCGCTGATCACCTGTCCGGCGTCGCTCCGGATGAACTCGAAGACCCGCGCCTTTATTGCGAAATCATCCGCCAATGGTCCACCTTCCATCCGGAATTTTCCTACCTGCCGCGTAAATTCAAAATCGCTGTCACGGGTGCCGCCCACGACCGCGCTGCCGCTCAGGTGCATGACATCGGCCTGAACCTGCGGCGCAATGAACACGGTGAAATCGGTTTCCGGGTGCTCGTTGGCGGTGGACTGGGCCGTACCCCGCTGATCGGCCAGGTCATCCGCGAATTCCTGCCCCAGCGCGACCTGCTGACCTACCTCGAAGCCATCCTGCGGGTCTACAACCTGCACGGTCGGCGCGACAATATTTACAAGGCCCGCATCAAAATCCTGGTCAAAGCGTTGGGTGCCGCCGCCTTCCGTGACCAGGTTGAAGCCGAATGGATGCAACTCCAGCATTCCGGTTTGGCGCTCGATCAGAGCGAAGTCGAACGGGTGCGCCGCTACTTCGCCCCCCCAACTTATGACGCCGCTGCTGCCGCCGATATTACCTTCCCGCAGCAACTCGCCACGGATTCCGCCTTCGCTGTCTGGGTCAAACGCAACGTGGCCCCGCACAAAATCGCTGGCTATCACAACGTGTTTGTCGCCCTGAAAGAACCGGGCGTCGCGCCGGGCGACATCACCGCCGACCAGATGGATGCGGTCGCCGATCTGGCTGACCGCTACAGCTTCGGCCAAATCCGCTCCACCCATCACCAGAACCTGCTGCTGGCCGATGTGCGCCAGGCTGATCTCTACCCACTCTGGCAGGCGTTGCAGGCGCTGAAACTGGCCGCGCCGGTGATTGGCACCCTGGCGGACATGATCTGCTGCCCCGGCCTGGATTTTTGCAGCCTGGCCAACGCCAGTTCCATCGCTATCGCTCAACAGATCAACGACAAATTCGATCAACTCGACTACCTCTACGACCTTGGCGAGCTGCGGCTGAACATGTCCGGCTGCATGAACGCCTGCGGCCACCACCATGTCGGCCATATCGGCATTCTCGGCGTGGATAAGAAAGGCGAGGAGTGGTACCAGATTTCCTTGGGCGGCTCGTCAGAAAATGACGTGACGCTCGGCGACATTCTCGGCCCCTCCGTACCAAAAACCGAAGTCGCCAATACCCTGGAGCGCATCCTGCAGGTCTATGTCGAGCAGCGCGAAGACGGCGAGCGGTTCCTGGATACCTTCCGGCGCATCGGTCTGGAGCCGTTTCGCAGTCGGGCGTATGTGCCGGGCAGTAAAGAGAAAAAACAGGAGGAACAGCGTTATGCCGTCGGTTATTAAACACCGGCAGATCGTCGAGGATAACTGGCAACACGTTGCGGACGACGCCGAACTGCCGACCGGGCCGGTCATCGTTTCCGAGGCCCGCTGGCGGCAGGAACGCCCGATACTATTAGCACGGGGCGAACCGGTGGGCGTTCGCCTACCCAACACGGCTAATGTGGCCGATATCGCGGCTGACTTGCCGGTGCTGGCGCTCGTGGCGCTGGAATTCCCCAAATTCGCTGATGGCCGCGCCTATTCCCAGGCCCGATTGCTACGGGAACGCTACAGCTTTACAGGCGAAATTCGTGCAGTCGGCGACGTGCTGCGCGACCAACTGTTCTTCATGGCCCGCAGTGGCTTCGATGCGTTTGAGTTGCGCGCCGACCGCAGTCTGGAGGATGCGCTGGAGGCGTTTAAGGATTTCAGCGACAGCTACCAGCCTGCTGCCGATCAACCGCTGCCGCTGTATCGACGGCGATCAACCTGAATCCGGTATTTCGAACCGCCAAGATCGCCAAGTTATTGACTATTCCTCGTTCCTGTGCAGGAGCGTTAGAGCCAAATAGAGCTTGGCATCTTGGCGGTTTGACTGCCTTTTCTACAAAGAATATTCCGGCCACTATTGTAAATACCAGTCCGGCGGTATCGGATCTTCCAGCGCTTTTGATTCGCTGTCGTCCGTCGATTCATTAGAATTGCCTTCAATATTGACCACTACGGTCGTCACGTTATCACTGGCATCGCGGATCAGCGCCAGATGAATGAACGCCTTGACCGCTTCCTGACAGTTGTGATTGCTATGCGCAAGCAGCCGGACAATTTCTTCATCCGTCACGGTCTTGTTCAGACCATCGCTGCACAGCAGGAACAGATCGCCATTCTGCAAGGGATAGATGACTTCATCAATTTCCAGATGATCCGCTGAACCCACCGCTCGGGTAATGACGTTCGCCAGCGGATGACGATGCGCTTCTTCGGGAGCGATCAAGCCCTGGTCAACCAGTTCCTGCACATGGCTATGGTCGCGGGTCAATTGTTCAAGATGGCCTTCGCGCAACCGGTAGATGCGGCTGTCGCCGACCCACAGGCAAGCGCACTGATTTTCATAAGCCAGCAATACCACGACCGTGCTGCCAATTGTGCGATTCTGATAGCGCTGGACCGATTCCCGACGCAACCGCCAGTTGACATTGTGGAGCGCTTCCCGCACCGAATCCAGGAAATCCAGCCAACTGGGCGGGGGCGGCGTCTGCTGCAAGGTCTCAACGATCATCTGACTGGCGACATCACCAGCTTCATGACCACCCATCCCGTCAGCGACCACCCACAGCCCCAGTTCGGGCATCGCCAGGCAGGCATCTTCATTAATAGTTCTGACCATGCCGACATGACTGCGGCCAGCGGATGACCAGTGAAAAAGTGATTGATTATTCATGCCTCCTCCTCGGCGGATGGCTCATCCGGAGCGGCGATGCCGGCGAGCAGTTTTTTATTCCAACCCCGTTTCTCCCAGTCCCCGGCCAGCAGCGCCGAAAATCCCTCAATCGGCGGCAGACCCTCACAAACCAGCAGGCAGCGGGCAATACTGTCGGAGCCTTCGGTCCACCACAGACTGGGTTGGGCGAATGCCCGGCGAAGTAAATAGCTCGCCAGCGCCGATGTGGTTTGGGACAGATTCAGGTTTTCCGGCAATGGGCAATACCAGGCTTTGCCCATGGTTGGATCGAGTTCAGTAAAACCGGCGTCCGACGGTGCCCCTAAATTGCAGACTCGCCGGGTGAACGCCTCCAGATCGAGATCATCCCGATCCAGGGCTTCCAGGGCGAGCTGTTCGGCCTGCTGGAACCAGGAATCCTCAATGGTCGGCAGCATCAACAGCGGCCAGTCGGGCGTCAACGGGGCCGCAATGATCAGGGGATAGTAACGGTTAACCCGGTCGACGCTGGGCATCAGGATACCGGCGTAGTGGTTCGGTCCGCACAGACCGTCGCTCAGCGCAAATCGCCAGAGCGGACTGCTGCAATAGCGGTCGCTCCAGGCATCGCCGAGTTGTTGACGGCTTTGCGCTATCGCCGCCTGTAGCCAGTTGTCCCAGGGTTCCAGGAAACTTTTCGGCAGATAGCGGCTGACAAAATCCCCTCGACTAGGCAATTTGCCGAAGAAACCAGCGCACACGGGTTCACGCATCAGAGTTGATCCGGACACCGGAACCCCTCCAGTTCCTGCAGGCGGAACGGGTTGACGCCGCTGGCAGTACGCATTTCGTAAATAGCTTGTTGACCGCCCAGTTGAAACGTGACGCGAAATTGGCCGGTTCCAATCGGTTGGACTTGTGCCTGATCGAGGATTTTGAACCACGCCCAGGGGCCGGTTTCATTCCGCACTGCGCCGCCCGGCTGGAATTCAATCCGGGCCTGACTGGAGGCGCCCGTCCATTGCCAATTAGCGGCGCGGGCCGGTTGTCCGGCGCTGTAGCTGAGGGTCTGATTCTCGACGCTGATCACGACCTGACTGGCCCCGCTGACTTCGATGGGCGTGAGTTGAAAGCGCACCGCCGGCGTTGCGCTGTTGCCGGGGAAGAGCGCGTTGCGAATGGCCGCCGCCCGCTGGAAGACCTGGAGAGCCTCCGGGCTGATACTTTGTTCCGGCCCTACCGGCCCCCGCCAGGTCCAGACGCTAGATGAAACAGTGACATAAGACTTGAGTGATTGTTGAAAGAAAGCGTCCAGCAGGCCATTCGGGCCGAAAAAGCGGCTGAAGGCGGTCATGGCCGCGTCTGGCGGTCCGGCGACCGTGGGACGACTGGGACTCAAATCCGGGTTAGCCCACTGAATGGTGTTGGTCGGGACCGTCCCGCCCGATGTCCCACTCGCCGCGCCACTCCACTGGATGGAACTGCGCGACAGCGGATAACGACTATTGAGATTGTCCTGAAAAAAGGCGGCGATTTGCGCCGCCTGCCATTGTGCGTTTAACCGGTCGCGCGGACTGCGCCCGACATCATCGCTGTCCTGAGCCAGTTTGTTGAGCAGCAGGTTGAACGGCGGCGGTTTGCGCGTGGCGTCGATCTGCAATTGGTTCAGGACGGTCGCGACCTGATCTTTAAGGTCTTTCGGGACGCCGCCATCGGGGCTGGTTTGCCGGGCGCGGGCGAGGGCGTTGAGATGGCTGTAAAGGTCGTTAATGATCGACAGGGTTTTGTCAAACGGGGGAATGGCACCGTCCGCACCTTTGATTTCCTGACGATACTGCTGGCTGAAGGCGGATAACCGGGGGTCAATGGCGCAGGGTTGAAGGCTCGCAGGACCGGTTTGGCCATCGCCGAGAATGCCGGCAATCCGCTGGGTCATCGTGGGATCTGCCGCCTTTTCCGTGGGCGCGGGCGGTGGTTGATCCAGGGCGGTTTGACGGGCAACCGTGTCCATCAGGGTCCGCAACGGCGACGTCGGCGCGGACAGCACTTGCAGGATATCTAGCGCCGCTTCCAGTGTGGTGAAGGACTTGATTTGCACATCGGTCAGCAACCCCTGCCACTGTTGCAGAAAGTCGTTCATATAGAGTCGGCAGACCTCATCCGCCACCCGCTGCTGTTCGGCAGGATTGGTCGAGATTTGCAAGCTCGATCCCAACACCCAGCTATCGTCCGCCAGTTGCCCAACCAGCTTCGGACTGACGTTCAGAAAAAACGGGTAGTAGCCCGGATAGGTGTACAGACCCGGTACGCCGGCGACCAGCGGCTGCCCGCTTTTGCGGGTGAATACGCGGGGCGCGTCTGGACCGGCGGCGAGGGTCAGTCCGATGTCGGGTGGGACACCCTCGCCGCGCTGATTCTTCAGCCGCTCATAGATCCGCTGGGACAGGGGAACCTGATTGAGCAGGTCACGGGTTTTCTGGATCAGCGGACTGTCCAGCGCCATCGGCGACTCCAGCGGTGCCAGCGCCAGCAACGCGGTCAGATGGGCGGAGAGCTGGTCGCGTTGGTCCCGGGTCACGGTGCGCGGCAGATTGGTCTGCCAGTCGCGCTCCATCCAGTCCTTCACCACCTTGGCGTCGAAGCGTTGCGGGTCGTCCATCATCAGGTAGATCTTGAGGGTGTCCTGCAGCAGCCCCGGATTGTTCGTACTCTGGCGCAATTGATCTTCCAGGCGCAGCACGATGCGCGGCAGGAAAGCCCGCAATAGCAGGCGCTGATAGATCAGCTGCGCTTCGCCACCCAGTTTTTGACCCTGGTAAAGGCCAAAGCCCATCAGCCAGGGGACGCCGGCGGCGCGGTCGTCATAGCCGCCCGGAATGACGCGGGCCGCGTTTAGCAGGGGTAGGGCAGCGGTAGGATCAATTTGATCCGGGGATAGGGCAGCAATCTGTTTTTCCACCTCCAGCCGCTGGGTTTCCACCGCTCGAATGTACATCTCATTACGCGCGTAGCTGGTCAACCAGAGCACTGCGGCAACCACCGTGATGACCAGCGCCGCCGCATAAGCGCCGCGCTGAATCCAGGCTTGCCAGCGTTCCACCTTCAAATTAGCGCCGGCGATCTCGGCTTCCGGGAAGATGACCTCGCGCAGTAACCGGGTGATGAAATAGCTGCGACCCTTGCCGGAGAACGCGCCGAGGTTTTGCCGGTTCAGGCCGAAAGTGCTGGCCAGTGAACTCATCAGGCGGTCAATCGGGGTGCCTTCCTGCGTGCCACTGGTGAAGTAGACGCCGCGCAGCAACACGCGCTCTTCGTAGCGACTGGGCCGGAACACCTCTCTGAGGAACTGGTCAGCGACCTGTTTGAGCGAGGCGAACTGTTGTGGGAAGGTGTAGATCAGGTCGCGCCGCTGCGGGTCGCGCTCATCCTGCAAGCGTTCCACCAGTCGGTCATTCAGGCGCTTTTCCAGTAACTCACATTCAGCGGTGAACTGTTCGACCACGCCTTCGGGATTAGCCGGATCGTCCATGGGCAGGGTCATGCCCCAGACCTGAGTGCGTTCTTCCTGACCGAGATCATTGAAGAATTCAACGAAACCGGCGATCAGGTCAGCCTTGGTGAACAGCACATAGATCGGGAAGCGAATGCCGAAATATTCATGCAATTCCTGAATCCGCTGCTTGATGGCCAGCGCCTGAGCCGCACGTTCCTCTTCGCTTTGTTGCATCAGATCAGACAGGCTGATGGCGATAAAAGCGCCGTTAATCGGCCGGCGGCGGCGGTGCTTTTTGAGCAGTTCCAGAAACCCGCGCCAGGCAGCGCGATCCACGTCCTCATGGCTGTCCTGGGTGGTGTAGCGCCCCGCAGTGTCCAGCAGCACGGCTTCGTCGGTAAACCACCAGTCGCAATTGCGGGTGCCGCCGACGCCACGCACCTTGCCGGATCCCAGCGGGAAGCGCAGTCCGGAGTTGATCAGGGCGGTGGTTTTACCCGAACCCGGCGGGCCGATGATGATGTACCAGGGCAATTGGTACAGGTACTGGCTACGTCCGGTTTTGCCGCCCAGTCGCGCCTTCTTGAGGATGGCCAGCGAGTCGTTAAAGCCTTGGCGCAGGGTTGAAATTTCTTCACTGGAAGCCGCTTCATCCTCGCGGCGGCGGCGCTGCTCGCGAATTTGCTCGTCGCGGGTCGCGCCCTGGTCGCCAGCGCCCGGCGTACTGCCGCCTCCAGCCGCGCCGCCTGCTGCGCCGGACCCGCCGCCCGGCACATTGATGCCCGCCTGCCCGGCCAGATCCGCCAGCATGTTGCGGTTGGTGCGCAAGGCGTTGATGTAATAAATCAATTGGGTCAGCGCATAAACGCCGCCCACGGTCATGATGCTGACGATCCGGCCCATATCGGAACTGAGCGGACTTTGGCCGGCGACGGCGATCAGCGGTCCGATGTACCAGATCAGTGCAGCGACGGCCAGGATGCCGGTGGCACCCAGGAACAGTTTGCTTTTGAAAATGCTGAGAATCTTGTCCATGGCCTACCCCTGATTGATCCGCGCCAGCAGGATGATATCGACGCGCCGGTTTTGCGCCCGGCCCTGGGGGGTGTTATTGGTCGCCACGGGTTCAGTATCGGCGCGACCCTCGCTGAGGAAGCGGTCAGGATTGCTGCTGGCCGCCGCCAGCATGGCGACGACGCTGTCGGCGCGGGCTTTGGACAGATGCCAGTTGGACGGAAATTGCAAGGTGCGAATCGGCACGTTGTCGCTGTGGCCAGTGACCAGCACCCGACCCTGTACGGTGTTGAGTTCCTGGCCAATCTGCGCCAACAGCGGCAGGAACCCCGGTTTAAGATTGGCGCTGCCTGAATCAAACAGGCCATCGCCGCGAATGCGAATAGTGGTTTTATCCGCATCGTCGATCACATCAATCAGGCCTTGGCGAATTTGCGGATCGAGAAATTTCCGCAGATCCTGCGTGACGCGGAGGCGGTCATCCTGCGCCTGCGGTTTGACTGGGGCAGGGGTTACCGCGACGCCACCGCGCCGGACCATGGCCACCGTTTCATCGCGCATACCGCCCATGGCGGTGAAGACCGGATCAGAGGCGCTGTTGAGCAGCCAACTGAAAATCGCGTAGGCCAGTAGCAACAGGGCGGTCGCTACCGCAGCGACGACCCACAGCGGGACATAGCGAACCAGCGGATTCTGATCTTGAATACTGCCGCGCCAGTGCGGGGACAAATCCCGCTCGAATTCGCCGCGAGCGGTGCGGATGGCGTTGTAAGCCCGCTCCCGCTGTTCGTCCAGTCGGTTACGGCCATTATCCAGCAGCCGGTAGCGGCCCTGGAAGCCGAACGCCAGACACAGGTACATCAGCTCCAGCAGGTCGAGGTTCTTGCGCGGGTCCTGAATGATCGCGTCCAGCAGTTCAAAGAATTTTTCGCCGCCCCAGGTTTCGTTATGAAACGTGATCAACAGGCTAGTCTCGCTCCATTGGCTGGCCCGGCCCCAGGGGGTGTTGAGCACCACCTCATCGAGGGTGGTGCAAAGGATATAGCGGGCGCGAAAAACGGTTTTTTCGTGAAGGCCGGCATTGCGGGCATTGACAGTGAAGGTCTTGATCTCCTCGATCATCCGTTGCCGCAACCGTTCCGGGTCGGGATGTGAGGCGGTGTTTTTCAGGCGCATGATCAGGCTGAGCAGTGGCGCGGCCGCCGCCTCCAGCGCATTCAGTCCGACACCCGGTGATCTCGGCGCTGAACTGGCGCTGGGCGGAGT
>JAUPTV010000079.1 GCA_030917925.1 Pseudomonadota bacterium | reverse complement strand
CAATGTGTCTCCTGTGGGCATGTGGCGAATGCGGATAAAAACGCGGCGATGAATATCGCTGCAAGGGCTAATGTCAATTAGCCTATCGTGGCGCACGATGACGACGAAGGATCGTCCGAGTGCAGCCACAAGCCTCGCCCTTTAGGGCGGAGTAATTGACGCCCTTTTCAAACGTGAACCACTCGCCCTGTGGATCGGCGACTGACGGTTTAACGATTTCCAGCAGGTCGCACAGTTCGTTGAAATGCGAATGCGACCCGCTGCGTTCCGTCAGAGTGCTGTCCCGCCAATGCTGTATGAACTGGGCAATATCAGCGGGCGTCGTCATCGGCCTCACCGAATCGTCAGCATAAAAAAGACCAGTCCCAGCAGCGCCACGGTTTCGATAATGCCGACGACCATGATGAAAATCCCGAAGCCTTGACCGGTTTTGCCCATTGCGTCAGCCGCCGCCGCCCCCCCACTCCGACCTCCTCCCACCAAGGAAGGGGACTGCGGGGCGATGACCGCATCCGTCAGCGCTAGGGCGTCCCGTAACAATTGCAGCTTCTCTGCGAGGTTTAACCGTTCATCCGGCAACCGTTCCCGGTGTTGTAGTCCTGCTCGCGGTGGTCCCCACCTCCTCAAATCCCCTCCTTGGCTAAGGAGGGGTGGCCCGCAGGGCCGGGGTGGTTCGGAAATGTCGGCTAAGCAGGTTCGAAGACTATGAAGCCATCAGTGGCCTCCTTGAGGGATCAAGAGAAAAGCAGATTATAGAGGAAAGAGGGAGTTGCAGAGGGAAGGGGCAGCTCCAAGGACCGATGTGGTTTGGAACTGGGTTAAGCTCAATGTCAGACTATGAAAAGCTTGCAATTTAAAAATGATTATTTATTGTTAGGCATGTCGGAATATTCAGAATCGACAGGCACCGTCAATAAGCTTGGATTGACCCGCCCAAGCCGTAACCCGTCGGTGGCGTTGTGTAAAGGTTCAAGACTCGCCAGCCGGGAAAGACCGGCACCTAACCAAAGGCTGATCGTGCGTTGCACGGTTCGCTCTACCTCCCCGTCCTGAAGGCCGGGGTCTCTCGCGGAGGAACTGATGAAACTAAAGCGTCAGATATATGCGATCTTGTCGGTTTCCGCATTATTCATGCCAGGCGCAGTGCAGGCGGATGATCGAGCCGTGCAAGGCGTGATGGGCGTAATGAGGATGATGCAAGAGCAATCCGGGGCTAATGCAGATCCGAACAGTAAGGCGATAATGGATGGGGTTAGACGGGCTATGGAAAGTTCTGGCCGCGATCAGAGAGGGGACCGTGGCCACTCCAAGGCAGGTAAAGGGGGACATGGAGCACCGCAGGGTGGTCAGCGCTATGGCAGCACCGAGAAGCACGGTCAGCCGCAAGGTCAGCGCTCCGGCGGTCAGCCGCAAGGTCAGCGCTCCGGCGGTCAGCCGCAAGGTCAGCGCCCCGGCGGTCAGCCGCAAGGTCAGCGCCCAGGTGGTCAACCGCAAGGTCAGCGCCCCGGCGGTCAAAGCTATGGTAACCGGGATTAAAGCTCAAAATGTTCAAGCGAAAATCCGTCACTCGGCGGATTTTTTTCAAAAGCTTAATTGAACACTGTTCAACTAAATTTTTTCCTCTTATACTCAACCCATTCCCAATCTTTTCATGACAACCTGGAGGCTTCCCATGGCTAATCTATTCAAACGCATCAGCGATGTCTTGACCGCCAATCTCAATGATCTGGTAGATCGCGTTGAAGACCCGGAGCGGATGATCAAGCAGCTCATCCGCGAGATGGAGGAGAACGTCAACAGTGCCCGTGAAGGAGTGATCGATGCGCTGGCCAGCGAGAAGCAGTTGGCGAAAGAACTGGGTAATCAGCGTCGGCAATCAGAAGAATGGTACAACCGGGCGCGGCGGGCGATGGAAAACGGCAATGAAACCCTGGCGCGGGAAGCGTTGCTGCGCAAGAAGGAACATGATGATCTGGCGGGCAATTTGCAAGGATCGTGGCAATCCGCCAAGCGCACCAGTGAGCAGCTTAAAGCGCAGTTGCGGGCGCTGGAGGGGAAACTGGAAGAGGCGCGATTGAAGAAGGGGAGTCTGGTGGCGCGGCAACGGGCGGCCCAGGCCCGTGAGCAGATGGATCGGGTGACCGACCGGTTTCAAACCGGCCTCGATCTGAATAGCTCCTTCGACCGGATGGCCGGCAAGGTGGACGAAATGGAAGCGCGGATGGAAGCGCGAGCGGAGTTGTATGGCGACTATAGCCAGGCCGAACGGGAGTTTATGAAGATGGAAATTGATACGGAGGTCGAGTCGGAACTGGCGATTCTCCGTAAGGAAGTTGAAAAGACGCAAGGTTAAAAACGCTCTCCCGTGACCTAGATGGGGGTGGATGATGGACTGGACAATACTGATTGTGCTGGCGGGCCTGTGGCTGGTTTCGCCGGTGGTGCTATTGATCGCGCTGGTGGTCTCGCGCCATCAACTTGCTGAAGCGCGGCAACAGGCGGCTCAGTGGGAGCACTGGGCGCGGGCGCGGGATGAACCGCCGGAAGCGCCGCCGGAAGCGCCGATCCGGGAATCAACCTGGCCATCCCCTCTTCCATCTACCCTCCCGGAGCCGACGTCGGCAACTCTTGACTCCCTCACCCTGACTCCCTCCCCCTTGGCCGGGAGAGAGGGGATTGAATACGCATCGAACCCATTGCCTTACCCCACTCCCGCCAAGCCCTCTTCCCCACAGGCAGCGGAGGGCTGGGAGGCAAGAGTGGATGCTGATTGGCGTCCTGCCGAACCCGGTCCGCTGGAACGGGCTTTGCATGTGATGTCCGGTTGGCCGAAGTTGATTGCGCCGTTTCTGGCGCAGAACATGGGCTGGTTTGTCGGCGGTTTCTGCTTTGTCGCCGGGGCGCTGTTCCTGGTCGCCAATACTGCCGGTTTCGCCAATGCTCTGGTGGTCTGGGGCAGTCTGGTCAGCGCGACCGCTTTTCTGATTTGGGCGGGCTATCAATTTCGCCGGAAGCGCCCGGAACTGGTGGTCGCCAGCGGGGTGTTGTTGACGCTGGGGTTGCTGTTGGGACCGCTGGATTTGGCGGTTGCCGTCCGGTTGTTCGACGCCAGCGGTCGTCAAATGCTGTTATTGGCGATCAGCAGTCTGCTGGCGGCGGTCACACTGGCGGCTTTCGCCTGGACGGCCCGGTTATCCAGCGCCTTGATCGACCGGGCTTTATCGGGAGGTTATGCCGGACTGTTGACCGCATTGGCGGGCCTGCAATTGGCGGCACCCTTGGCGAACTTGTGGCCAGATTGGCGAACACTGGCGGCGCTGCATATTTTAATCCTGGGTCTGCTCGGCGTGGGTCTGCACCGTTTTACCGGCGAGTGGTTGCGGCAGATCTTTGTGGATCAGCGCCGCACCGGCTATTTCGCCGCCGGGATGCTGGTTTACGCCAGCGCCGTGTCGTTCGTGCATCTGACCTGGATTTGGCCGACGCCGTTGCCGGTCGGTTATGCCGGACCGTTCCTGATGGTGCTGTGTCTGTTGCTATTTCCGGTGGACGCTGCGCTCAAGGAGTGGATTCATCAGTACGCGGCGCTCTCCCGATTCAGCTTTGCCCTGTATGGGCTGTCGATTGTCGCAGTTGTGATAGCCGCTCCCGAAACATCGACGGCGCTGTTGACGCTGGCGCTGGGCGCGGGGCTGTACGGCTGGATGACCTGGCGGTATTTGACCTTGCCGCCGCTATATCTGTTGTTCGGCTGCGTCGCCGGATTGTATGGGTATGGCGTGCTGCAATGGCTCCCGCCTGCTTGGCATTTCCTGGTCAGTCTGCCGGGTTTGCTGGCGCTATTGACGCTGGGCCACTGGGCGGTTTCCCGGTCGCCAACCATTGCCCGGCAATGTCTGCTGGCTTTTGGAATGCTATTGCTCGGCTTGACCGGCTGGAGTCTGTTCTGGAGTGTGCCGGGCATCGTCGGCTTGGCAACAGCGGCGACTGCAGCGGTTCTGGGTTATGGCGCGATGCGCTGGATCGTAGCCTTACCGGATGCTGATTCCCGCTGGAGCGTCTGGGCGGAGAGTTGGGTGATAGCGCTGGCGGCGATTGCGGTCGCTTATGCGCCCGGTTGGACGCCCTTGGGTTGGGCCATGCAAACCGCTTTTGGCTGGTTGGCGCTGGCAGCGGTGTGGAGTGGGCTGGGGTTGTATGACCGGCGGCGGGAGACAGTCTGGATAACCGGTGCGCTGGTGATGATCGTTGCAGCGCTGGCTCTGGCCGGGGTGAGCCGGTGGCCAATGTGGTTCGGTCAGTGGGAATTGATCGCGCTGCTGGGGATGGCCGGGGCGTTGCTGTTGTGGCTCAGTTTGGGATTGCGTCAGCAGTCGCTGTTTTATGGCGTTCTGGTCGTTGCCGCTGCGCTCGGTGTGCTGGTTAAGCAGGGCTATTTCCCCGGTCCGGGTATGGGACTGATCGAGTTTGGTGTGGTGCTGGGGCTGTGGGTGTTTTTGTGGTGGGTCGAACCACCCCGGCGCTTCGCGCCACCCCTCCTTATCCAAGGAGGGGAATCCATGGTCAATGTCGTGCGTGTTCCGCTGGAACAGGCGATGGCGTTGTTGTGGACGGTGGGTTTGGTGCGGTTGGGTGCGCGGTTGCTGGAGGGGCATCCGTCGCTGATGTGGCCGTGGTCGGCGGGTTTGGCGGTAATAAGCGGATTGTTGCTGATCGGCTATTTTCGTCAATTCCGCTGGGCAGCGTTGCCGATGTTGCTGGGTTTGGCCGGATTACTGGTTGAATTGGCGCATTGGGGATGGCCGCTGCCGTGGCTGGGCGCTGCCGCCGGGTTGTATGCGCTACTGGTTTGGCGACTGGGCGTGATAGCGCTGGAACTGCCGCTGACGGGATTATTGGCGCGGGCACTGCGTTTCACCGTACCCGGCGGTTCCGGGGGGCACCAACAGGTCGAGGACAGTCTGCATGGTTGCGCGCTGCTCATCGCATTCGGACCTATCATGCTCAGTCCGACGCTCGGTCTACTGGGTCTGCCCGCGCCGATGTTGTGGCCGATGCTGGGGGCCAGTCTGTTGGTGTTTGTTCTGACCGGTTGGCGCTATCGAACCGAAATTCATGCCTGGTTGGCGTTGATCACGCTGACGTTAGGTATTTGGTTGACCGGGTTATGGCTGCAACCGGGCGGAGGGTTCATTTTCAATCCGGTGGTGAATGCCGTTTGGAGTCTGAGCATGGCGTTCGCGGCGGTGGTTTTGGAAACAGAACGAGCGGTAATGCTGGCTTGGTGGCGCAGACCGTTGTGGATGATCAGCGGCTTGCTGTACGGATTAGCGCTGGTCGGCGTCTGGTTCACTATCGACGGATTATCGCCAGCCGTCGCGCTGGCCGGACTGGCGCTGTATCTGGCGCTGCTGTTGCGCCATGTCGCTCGACCGGGTATTGCCGGATTGGCATTGGCGGCGCTGATCGCCAGTAGTTTGTTGATAGTGGCCGATCATTTGAACCTGCCGCTGGTCTGGCTGCCGTTGACCCTGGTTCTGTGGCATGGGGTGTTACTGGCCATCTGGCGTTACTACGGTCCCCGCAGTCCCGACGTTTGGCAACCGGCGCTGGCGTGGTGGTTAGTGCTGTTGCCCGCTGCGAGCGTGGGGTTACTGTTCCTGATTTCTGATGCCTACGGCGCGATCTGGAGTTTGACGTTGCTGGCGCTGGCGGCAACCACGGGACTGTTTGGCGACTGGCAGGATGAAATTTTCTGGCGGAAAGTGGGATTGTGGTTGGGACTGGTGGGCGGTTACGCACTCTGGCAGTGGAACGCGCCGCTGACTTGGGAAGCTTCGATGGCTCTGGCACCTTGGTATGCGCTGCAAAGCGGGCTGTTGTTACTGGTGTTCACGGTCATCGAACAGCGGTTGACCCGTTGGCTGGATGCTCAGGATGTCCAGGCCAATGCAGAACATTGCCGCCGCTGGATGGCGCTGGAACAGGTCATTAGCGAGACGATGCCCTGGTTGTGGCTGGCGACGCTGCTGTTGATCGGACTGCATATCGGGGTGGTGCTGGCGGCGCTGGTCGGCTGGAATGGCTGGCCACTCTGGTACTTCGGCATGGCCCGGGATGCGCTGGCCGCCAGCGCTACGTTGGTATTGTTGATCGGATGGACGGCGGTGCAAGCCTGGCGGCGACCGGAGGAACCGCACCGAATTTATGTGGTGATGCTGCTGTTCGGGGTGTTGGTTAGCTATACCCGGTTGGCGATGTGGGGACCGCTGCCGCTCACGCCCTGGGATACGACCGGGTTAATGGCGGCGGCGTTCGCCATGTTCCTGCTGCATCAATTCACCGGTGCACAACCCTGGTATCGATTGGCATTGCTCTTACCGTTATTGGCGCTGGCCACTGCGCCCTGGCAACTGGCGTCGCCGTGGCTGGGGGGGACGCTGCTGACGGCGGGCGTGTTGTATCTGTCGCTGGCGGGGACGCTGCGTAATCCCTTGCCGCTGTATCTGGGCGTGTTGGCGTTGAACGGTGCGGTGTATTTGTGGGCACCGCTTTGGGCGGGACGCTATGGACTGTGGCAGTTCTATCTGATTCCGGGCGCGGCATCGGTGCTGGTGTTGCTGCATCTGCACCGGCGGGAATTGCGGCCCTCGGTGTTGAACGGGGGACGGTTGGCGGCATTAAGCGTGCTGTATGCGGGTGCCGGGCTGGATGTGTTCTTGCGCCCGGAATTATGGGTATTCGTGCTGGCGCTGGGGTTGGCGCTGGCCGGAATAGTGGTCGGCATCGCGTTGCGGATTCGCGCTTTTCTCTATGCCGGGGTGGCGTTCCTGGTGCTGAATGTCGGGGGACAACTTTTGCAGTTCTATCCCGAACAGGGGTTCAGCCGGGCGCTGATTCTGATTGGCCTGGGCGCGACGATTACTGGCGGCATGGTGCTGTTTAATCTGAAACGCGAGGCGATTTTGCAGCAGATTCGGATTGTGCGGGCGGATTTGGCGGCGTGGGAATAGGGCAGCGTTGGGTTGCCAAAAAGACGGCAACCCAATCTACCTCATTATTTCTCAAGCACATACCGTCCCGGCGCGGGTTCCAGCGCCGGATAGTCGGTATGGCCCATGGACGGCGGCGGTCCCAGTGGTCCGCACCGTTCACCCAGCCAGCGGGTCCAGTCTTCCCACCAGGAACCCGGTCCCTTCTCAATAGGCTCCCGCCAGGCTTCCGGATCGCAGTTGCCGGTGGCGTCGCCCACCCAGTAACGCCGTTTCGGCGGAGTCACCGGCGGATTGATAATGCCGAAAATGTGGCCGGAGGTCGCGAGCACATACCGGGCTGGTCCTCCAATCAATCCACAAAGCCGGAAGGTTTGCTTCCATGGCGCGATGTGATCCTGCTCCGCGCCCACGGCATAAAGCGGTTGCGTAATCGCGCCCAGATCCAGCCGCCGTTCGCCGATCTCCAGTGCGCCGGGTTGCATCAGCTTATTGTTCAGATACAGTTCCCGCAGGTAAAACTCATGCATGGCGGCGGGCATCCGCGTGGTATCACAGTTCCAGAACAGCACATCGCTGGCCGGCAACTCCTCGCCATACAGATAGCTGTGAATGACGTAGTGCCAGATCAGGCTGTTGGGGCGCAACATACGGAACGCGCCAGACATGTTCGCGCCATCCAGATAGCCGGTTTTCGCCATGCGCTCCCGCAGGAAGTCGAAACTGGCTTCATTGAGAAACACGCCAATCTCGCCGGGGTCGCTGAAATCCACCAGTGTGGTGAACGTCGTCCAGTGGGCAATGGGACTGGCGGCGCGGTCAGCCGGATCAGCGTTCAGCCAGGCCAGCAGCATGGCGACCGCTGTACCGCCCAGACAGTAGCCGGTCGCGTTGACCTGCGGGACGCCGCAGATCGTGCGAGCGGCTTCCAGCGCCGGACGGACGCCTTTGAGCAAGTAATCATCCAGTGTCGTCGCCCGCGCTTCAGCACCAGGATTCTTCCAACTGGTGATGAAGACGGTGAAACCTTGGCCGACCAGATAGCGCACCAGACTGTTGCGCGGACTCAAGTCCATGATGTAGAACTTGTTAATCCATGGCGCGACCAGCACGATGGGAATAGCGTGAACCTGCGGGGTAGTCGGCGCGTACTGGATCAGTTCGAGTAACTCGTTGCGAAACACTACCTGACCCGGCGTTGTCGCCAGATCGCGGCCCACCTGGAAGGCGTCCAGTTCCACCATCCGCACGTCTTTCAGCGCGGCATCGCGCAGCCAGTTCTGAAATCCCCAGAGGATGCTGAATCCTTCGCTGGCAATAGCGCGGCGGAGCGCTTCGGGATTGGTCCAGAAATAATTGGTCGGCGCTACCGCGTCCAGCCATTGCCGGGTCCAGAACGCCGCCCGGTGGCGTTGCTTGGGGTCAATATTTTCAGTCGCGTAAATCGCGTCTTCCAGCCAGTGGCTGTAGAGCAGATACATTTCCTTGAGGTAGTCAAACCAGGGTTGATCGGTCCAGATCGGGTTTTGAAAACGTTCATCATAGCGGACGGCCGCCAGCGCCGGCTCGCTGGGAATGCCCATGCTGGCCCGCGCAAAGCGGTCGTGAACCCGTGAGGTACCGAGTAAGAGTTGTTGTAGACGGGTGGCCAGTCGTTCGGGTTGCCGCAACCAGGCTTGTTGTACTGCCCAACTGGAACCGGCGATGTCGAACGGATCAAAGGGCGATCTGGAAGGGGAGGGAGAGGTCGTAGCGAGAGGCGACGGAGCGTTCATAATTGATTCTCCTTTGCCGCGTCGGCCGCAGGGTCGCAGGCGGCGGAAATTTCCACGGAACGGTCTAATTATAATCCTCTTGGTCAAGGAGCGACGCACTTTGTCCTGAATTATTCAGGACAAAGGCCACGCTCGTTGAAGCAATGGATAGCGCAGTTGTCAGCCAAAGCCCGAGTAGAATCAGTTGACCAGCACGAAGTTAGCGCCGCAATACGGACATTTGGCCTTGCCGGTGGTTTCGATGGGCAGATAGACCTTGGGGTGGGAATTCCACACCATCATGTTCGGCAACGGGCAGGACACCGGCAAATCGGCGCGGCTGACTTCGTAGGTGGTTTGGGTGTTGGGCATGACCTGGTTGGAAACAGCAGCAGCGACGGCAGCCATGGGATCATTCTCCTGATTTTTGGTCATCGGGGTTCGGGATTCGGGACTCGGGCTACGCCAGGGTCAGCCACTCGGGATAGTCATCGCGGCGGCCATGCACCTGGTCAAAATACCGCGCCTGCAACTGCTGAGTAATCGGCCCGCGCCGCCCCTGGCCAATCATCCGGCCATCGACTTCACGGATCGGCGTTACCTCGGCGGCCGTGCCGGTAAAAAAGGCTTCATCGGCAATATAGACCTCATCGCGGGTAATACGTTTTTCCTTGACCGTCATGCCCAGATCCGCAGCGAAGCGGATAATGGTGTCGCGGGTAATGCCTTCCAGAGCGGCGGTCAGATCGGGGGTGTAAATAATCCCGTCGCGGATGATAAAGATATTCTCGCCACTGCCTTCCGCAACATAACCCTCAGTGTCCAGCAGCATCGCTTCGTCATAGCCATCGCGCACGGCATCGGCCAGCGCCAGCATGGAATTGATGTAGTTGCCGTTTGCCTTGGCCTTGCACATGGCGACATTGACGTGATGCCGGCTGAACGACGACGTGCGAATGCGAATGCCGCGCTCCAGATTCTCCGCGCCCAGATAAGCGCCCCATTCCCAGGCGGCGACGACAACATGCACTTTGAGATTGTCGGCGCGCAGTCCCATGCCTTCGGAGCCGTAGAAACATACGGGACGGAGATAGGCGCTGGCGAGATTGTTGGCGCTGACCGCCTGCTGACAGGCTTGATTGATCTCATCCTTGCTGTAGGGCATCGGCATCCCCATGATATGGGCGGAGCGGAACAGCCGATCCGTATGCGCCTGCAACCGGAAAATCGCCGCGCCCCGGTCCGTCGCGTAAGCGCGAACGCCCTCAAAAACCCCCATGCCATAGTGCAGGGTGTGGGTCAGCACATGCGTGGTGGCGTCGCGCCAGGGCACGAGTTCACCGTCATACCAAATTAAACCATCACGATCAGACATTGACATTGTATTGGTTTCAACCCTTGTCGATACGGGACCGGTCCTCCGTGGGGGGACTCAACTTTCCATCAGGCGCTGCCAGATACGGTTCACCTTCTCGCGCTCATTCAGGACGTTCTCGCCGGGAACCAGCGCCGGTAGCTCTTGCAGCTTGAGCAAGTGAATGCGGCGACGCAGCCCCCGGTAGGCATAACGCAACCGGGCAGCGTCAGCGATGGAGAGAACGCCACACCGTTCCAGGCCGTCGAGTTGCCGGATATTGTCGGTATAAGTCAACAACTCCGGGTAGCGGTTGGCGTTCGCCAGAACGGCATATTGCACCACAAATTCAATATCGGCGATACCACCCCGACCCTGTTTGAGATCGAAGGCGTCCGTGGTGCTGGCGTCCAGTTCCGTGCGCATCCGTTCGCGCATGTCACGAACGTCCTGGCGCAGGATGGCGGGATCACGCTCCCGCTGCAAAATCTCGCGGCGGATCGCTTGGAATCGTTGTGCCAGCGCAGGCGGACCCGCGACTACTCGCGCCCGCGCCAGCGCCTGGTGTTCCCAGGTCCAGGCGTGTTGCTGCTGATAGTCCGTGAACGCTTCAAACGAACTGACCAGCAATCCGGCCCGACCACTGGGCCGCAAGCGGGTATCCACTTCATACAGATCGCCGGCACCGGTGCGGGTGGTAAGGAAATGGATAATGCGCTGCACCAGTTTGGCGAAAAAGGCGGCATTGTCGATTTGGCGCGGGCCATTAGTCAGTTGCCGGTTACCCACGCTGTCGTGCAGAAACACCAGATCCAGGTCGGAACCGTAATTGAGTTCGATGCCGCCCAGCTTGCCGTAGGCGATGATCGCGAATTGCGCCTCCCGCTCAATGCCCTCCACTACACAGCGCGGTTGGCCGAAGCGGGGCAGCAGATCGGCCCAGGCCAGTTCCAGCACTTTCCGCAACAGCACTTCGGCAATCTCGGTCAGATGGTCGCTGACGATCATCAACGGCATCGCGCCGCTCACATCGGCGGCGGCGACCCGTAGCACTTGCACCTGTTTGAAATAGCGCAGCGCGTTCAGCACTTCCTCGGGGTCGTCCACCGGGGTGCGCTGGAGTTGCTGATCCAGTTCCAGCGCTAACTGTGGGCGATCCAGTGGCGCATACAACGCCGCCGGATTCAGCAGATCATCGAGCAGCAGTGGATAGCGGGTCAGATGCTGGGCGATCCAGCCGCTGGCGGTGAACAGTTTGACCAGTTGCGCCAGCGCCTGCGGCTGATCGGTTAACAAGGCCAGATACACCGAGCGACGGGCGACCGTTTCCAGCAGGTTCAGAATGCGCTCCAGCGTCGCCGTGGGTTGGGGCGTTGCCGCAACGGCTTCCAGCACCCGGGGCATCAGGGCATCCAGCCGTTCGCGCCCGCGCTGGCTCATGGTTCGGTAACTGAACCCCTCACGCAACGCCCGTAGCCGGTTCCAGGCTTGCGCCGGTTCGGCAAACCCGCGCTCGATCAGCAGCGGCAAGGCGTGTTCTTCATCGCCATCCTCCCGCCACAATCCCGCCAGGCCAGCCGTGGCCTCCGTGGATTCCACCGCGCCGCCAAACACCAGAGCAAATTGCTGAGTGACCGCTTCGACATGCCGGGTCAGTTCCTGCATGAATGCATCCCAGTCGGGATAGCCCATGGCGAACGCCAGGCGCAATTTTGCCAAGGCGTCTTCGGGTAACTCATGCGTTTGCCGATCCGCCCAGGCTTGTAAGCGGTTTTCCACCCGGCGCAGGAAATCGTAGGCAGATTTGAGACTAGCCACCGCCGGTTCGGGTAAGCGACCGGTGGTGGCCAGCGTATCCAGGACGTGCAGAATGCCGCGTTCCCGCAAAGCCGGTTCGCGACCGCCGTAAATGAGCTGGAACGCCTGACCGATGAATTCAATTTCACGGATGCCGCCCGGCCCGAGTTTGATATTGCGCTGCATCCCCTTGCGTTCCACTTCCTGGGCGATCATCGCCTTCATGTCGCGCAACGCCTCGAAGGCGTGGTAGTCCAGATAGCGGCGGTAAACAAACGGGCGCAGTCCCGCCAGCAAGTGCTCGCCCGCCACCTGATCCCCGGCGATAACTCGCGCTTTGATCATGGCGTAGCGTTCCCAGTCCCGGCCGTGGTTCTGGTAGTAATCCTCGAAGGCGGCGAAAGACAGAGCGACTGGCCCGGCATCGCCAAAGGGCCGCAGGCGCAAATCGACGCGGAAGACGAAACCTTCAGCGGTCATCTCCGCCAGCGCCTTACTCAACCGCTGGCCCAGCCGCCGAAAGAATTCCTCGTTGCTGATGGGGCGCGCGCCGTCGGTTTCGCCCTGATGGGGATAGGTGAAAATCAGGTCAATGTCGGAGGAGAAATTGAGTTCGCGTCCGCCTAGTTTGCCCATGCCCAGCACGACCAATTGCTGGAGTTGGCCGTCAGCATCACGGGGCTGGCCATACCGCTGACTTTGCCAGGCATGAAGTCGCTGTAACGCCGCGCCTACGGCTGCGTCGGCCAGATCCGTGAGATCGCCCAGGGTCTCGGTCAAACCGGCCCAACCGGCCAGATCACGCCAGGCGATGCGCACCATTTCCCGACAGCGGAATCGGCGGAGTGTCGTAGCGAGTTGCTCATCATCCGCCACGTTTGCCAGCCGCCGTTCCAACCGTTCCGCCAAATCGCCCGGCGCATAACCGGCTGCTAAATCGCCGCTGGTCTGCAATTCCGCCAACAGAGCGGGGTCGCGGATGCAGGCTCTGGCGACGAATTCGCTGCACGCCCAGACGGCGACCAGTGACTCAAACAGTTCGTCGGCAGGCCATTCGACGCTGGCCGATTGGGAGGCGTGTTCAAACGCTTGCCAATAATGCGCAACTTCCGGCCGCAACGGCTCGGGAAGGCGGTTTAATACCGGGGCAAATTCAGTCATGACTGCGAGGCATGAAACTTCCTCCTCATCCGAATTGCGTGGAAAACCTCGACCTTCAGGCCGGGGATGGATAGCGTGGCGAACGAAGTTGGCCTGATGAGGTTGGCGTCTGTTGCTGTTCTATATATTGGCGAATCACGCTGATGGGTGCTCCGCCACAAGAAGCCGCGAAGTAGGAAGGCGACCATAAAACCCCCCGCCAGTACCGCGATGCCAAATCAGGCCGCTCCCGTCTTAATCGTTGGCTGGATGCGCCTTTGAGGCTATTAACAAGGGTTGATACTGCCAGCTTGGGCGGATATTCGACCAATAAATGAACATGATCCTGCTCACCATCGACTTCTATCAACCGCGCTTCAAGTCGTTCACAAATAGACGCAAACATCTGCCGTAATCGATCAATCGCATCGCCATCAAAGACTTTTCGGCGATATTTTGCGACAAAGACCAGATGGACATGTAGGTTGAAAACGCAGTGTCTGCCACGTCTTATATCGTTGCTTTCGTTCATAGACCCGATTATACTCTTAATCATCATTGCTGACCAGACGATGTCAACTACCCCGCCCTAAAGGGCGAGGAATGTGAGAGCAAGCCTTGAAGTTGACTAGACCCGTCGCGGAGCAAAGGGCA
Organism: Pseudomonadota bacterium; assembly: GCA_030917925.1. GTDB lineage: Bacteria > Pseudomonadota > Gammaproteobacteria > Competibacterales > Competibacteraceae > UBA2383. The sequence goes on along the minus strand of JAUPTV010000079.1, from coordinate 437 downwards.
ACGTGAGAAGCGACGAGACCTTACCGCTGAATCCGGCGTAAGCCGGTGTGATAGTCACTCCAGAATGCTTCCTCAGTTCTGGACTCTGAGACTGGCCGTTAAACAGGCCTACGGGGTTGAAGCTAGTGCGGCTACCAAGGATGGCCCCACAAGGGGGTAAAAACCAGCGGATAAGACGGTCGAGGGGAGCGCCCGGCACGAGTTGCCCGTCGGGCCGTTACTAGGCTCTTACGAGCGGACAGCCGGGAAAGACCGGCACTTAACGTCAAAGGCTGACCGTGCGTGGCACGGTTCGCTCTACCTCTCCGGCCTGAAGACCGGGGTCTCTCGCGGAGAATCTGATGAGTCTCAGGAACACGCCTTGCGCTGGAACCAACGGTGGCTGACCTATCCAGACCTGTGCAAATTGGCAACGGGTTTTCAACTATTGAAATTTT
>JAUPTV010000078.1 GCA_030917925.1 Pseudomonadota bacterium | reverse complement strand
CGGGAAGCCGTCGCGCAGAGGACGCTTTTCTTCTTCGGTCGTGACCACCGGCCCGAGCAGTTCCTGGATGCGAGCCTTGAGGTTATCAAAGACCGGTTTGCTGGCGGTGACGATGTAGAAGTCGATGATATGGTCCTGTTCCTCCAGCGCCTCCAGCCAGGCGTCAGCTTGCGATTCATCGAACAGGATCGAGGCCGGATGCTTTTCGGAGACCACGAAGGCCGAATCCTTCTGCACCTCGGATTGAGGAATGCCGTCGATCAGCGCCACCAACTGTTTCTTCTTGGCGGGGGTGTCCAGCGTCGCCGGATCGATGAAGCTGATTGGTTTGAAATTGCGGGGCTTTTCCTTCTCGACCGTTTTGCCGGTCAGGTAGTCGCCGGGTAGCCACACTTTTTCTTCTCCCTCTCCCAGTGGGAGAGGGTTGGGGTGAGGGCGATAACCTTGGATGGTGAATTTGGAGCGTAGCCAAGCTACTGAGCGGCAGATACCCTGAGCTTCCCAGTCAGCGTGACCCGGTTGTAAACCCCGATGGCGCAGATTTTCCGCTTCTTCAGCAGAGACTTCGTTGTTGGTGACGAGGATGCAGCGGCGTTGTCCGCCATCGGTCGCGTTCAGGAGGTTGACCGCGTTTAGAGTGGTACCGCTGCCCGCGAAGAAATCCAATACCAGCGCATTTGGTTTGTGTGCTGTAAACAACCTAAGGCTGTCTCGAACGGCATAAAGACTCTTGGGAAACGGAAAGGCCGTAGTTGGAACTATTTTTTGCAGTAAGCTTGTACCGTGACTTCCCGCATCATGATAAACGCGATTCCAAACACTCCTGGGAGTAGCAGATTTCAATCCTTGAACATACTCAACAATCAGCTCATCATGTTGGCTCCGACCAGTCACCATAATTTGGCCTTTATCAATCTTTTCGAATAGCCCGGCGGATAGATAATAAAAAGGAAAAGAACTATTTTCTAAATTAATTCTTCCGGTTTTTAACCCTCCTTTCGCATGAATCAAACGAAGGGTTTTTGGGATCGTCCCCCAACTATATTGCGAATTTCCCTTTGATGGAGGCCAAACAGCAATCGTTCCCACTGGAACATCAATTTCGGACTCCGATTCTTCTATACCAATCGCATCCCCGATTGAGTGAATGCTATGGTCTATTTTTTTCAAGAAGATTGGGTACCAAGAACCAGGATTGTTAGAGCGAAGTCCCTTTCGCCCGGTACGGGCAAGCCCCCGCCAACGCACATGAGTTTCGGAGGAATAATCACGAGTAGTAAGCATGTCACTGCCTATCGATTGAATTCGAATACTCCCTAGAAAAACAAAGAATGCATACTCTTCAACTCTTGAAAATTCGTTGTAACGAGCTGTTCCCTTAGGATTTATTACGATAGTCGTCATTTGTATTTTGCATTTCGGAAATATCTGATTTAGCAGAACACCTAAATGGAAAACTTCATTTTCGTCGATTGTGACGATTAGTACAGAGTCATCAGGATTAAGAAGGTGCTTGGCAAGTTCTAGTCGTCGCAGCATGAACGCCAGCCATTTGCTATGCCGCCAGCCATCATTGCCATCCACATAATCGTTATTATATTTCCAGTCCCGCGCCCCGGTATTGTAGGGCGGATCGATATAGATGCAGTCCACCTGTCCGGCATAGAGATATTCTAGCAATTGCAGGGCGTGGTAATTATCGGCCTCGATCAGAGTATGCCATGGCGCATCATCCGGTCCGCTTTGCACTTTATCCACCGGAATCAGTGCCGGGAAAATGGGTTCGCCAAACTGACGGACCACTACCAGATCAGCCACCAGGATGCGTCGCGCCTCCCCGCTTTTGAGATTCCAGCAATGCGCCGCGCCATTCTGAATCGACAGCACGCGCCACAGGTCAGTCAATGGGCCAGCCCGCAACGCAACCTTGCTGTGCTTGCGTACCTGAGCCGCGTAGATCAGCGTCAGTTCCGGCAAATGGTTCTCAAACACCAGCCCGAATTTCTTCCCCTTGGCGATCTGGTTGATCTCGGTCTGCAAGCGTTCCCGCAGCGTTTTATCCTCGATTTGGGCAATCAGATCGTCAATGGCCGCCATGGTTTTTTCCTGGTAAAGCTTTAAATTTTTTGGGTTAATCCGCCATAAGCCACTATTTTCGGGTCTACAGTCACCAGCACCAGTGGTTCAACCATCGACTGTGCTACCAGAAGCCGATCAAAGGGGTCTTTATGACGATTGAGGAAGGGTAGTTTTGCGACTTTTGCGGTATGCCGTGAGGTGATGGGCAACTCGATGAAACCGCTCAACTCGATGGCCTCAGCCATCTCTTCGGCGTCGGCCTCGATCTTGCCGATAGCCGATTTAATGGCAATCTCCCAAATCGAGGCCGCCGAGACATAAACTTCATGGGCTTCCTGGATCAGGGCGCGCGCACTAGGGGTGAGTTGGGGAGCATCCATTGTGACCCATAAAAATATGTGAGTATCGAGCAAGATACGCATTAGCGCCCCTCAAAGCCTTCCATGACTTCGGCGGGCAAGTCATCATCAAAATCGTCAGCCAACTGAACTTTGCCTTTGAGTACGCCGAACTGAACGGGGCGCTTGTGCGGGGTAATGGCCGTCAACCTGACGACCTGTTTGCCGCCACGGGCAATGATCACGTCGTGACCCAATTCGGCTTGTTCCACATATTTTGAAAGATGGGTCTTGGCTTCGTAAATGGTGACTGGTTGCATAGGGTCCTCCGGTATCTACCCGTCAAGTCTAAGCTATTTCAAGCCAGTGCTTAAGGACAGATTCCAAGTGATGGAGTATTTTTATAATAAATTCAAAGATTAAAATTTATTACCCCAGTCTGCGCGGATTCCGCCGAAGGGTTAGCCTGAACAAACCTGACTCGTGATCATCCAATTCAACTCAGCTCACCCATGGAAAATCGTTCATGTCGACCCCAACGCCCAAGACCATCTACCTCAACGACTACACGCCGCCCGCCTACCGGATTCCCACCATCGACCTGCGGTTCGAGCTGGGCGACGATTTCACCACCGTTCATGCCCGGTTGCACATCGTCCGCGCTGAAGCGACGCTGCCCGGAACACCCTTGATGCTGGATGGCCAGCATTTGGAACTGATCTCCCTGACGCTGGACGGAACGCCGCTCGCTGCTGACCGTTATCAAGTCGATGACAACCATCTGACCCTGGCCGATCCACCAGCGAAATTTGAACTGGATGTTGTGACCCGCATTCGCCCCCAGGACAACGCTGCGCTGGAAGGGCTTTATCAGTCCAGCGGGAATTTCTGCACCCAGTGCGAGGCCGAGGGATTCCGCCGCATCACCTATTTCCTGGACCGCCCCGACGTGATGGCGGTGTTCACGACCACTCTGGCCGCTGAGAAAACCCGTTACCCGGCGCTCCTGTCCAACGGTAATCTGATCGCCAGTGGAGAACAGGACGATGGCCGACACTGGGCGACCTGGCATGACCCCTTTCCCAAGCCCTGCTATTTGTTCGCCCTAGTCGCCGGGCATCTCCAGCTTATTGAAGATACCTTCACCACCCGCTCCGGACGCCGGGCGACGCTGCGGATTTATGTGGAACCGGCGAATATCGACCAGTGCGACCATGCCATGTATTCGCTCAAGCAGGCCATGGCCTGGGATGAGCAGCGCTTCGGGCTGGAATACGATCTGGACCTGTACATGATCGTCGCCGTCGGTGATTTCAACATGGGTGCGATGGAGAACAAGGGCCTCAACGTTTTCAACACCAAATATGTGCTGGCCCGCCCGGATACCGCGACTGACGCCGACTATCAGGGCATTTTGGGGGTCATTGGCCATGAATATTTCCACAACTGGACTGGCAACCGGGTCACCTGCCGCGACTGGTTCCAGCTCAGTCTCAAGGAAGGGCTAACCGTCTTCCGCGATCAGGAATTCTCCAGCGATCTGGGTTCACGCGGAGTCAAGCGCATTGAAGATGTCCGCATTCTCCGCAGCAGTCAGTTCCCGCAGGACGCCGGGCCGATGGCGCATCCGGTCCGTCCCGATGCCTATATCGAAATCAACAATTTCTACACCGTGACCGTTTACAACAAAGGCGCGGAAGTGATCCGCATGATGCAGACCCTGTTGGGCCAGGACGGCTTCCGGCGCGGCATGGATCTGTACTTCCAGCGCCATGATGGGCAGGCCGTGACCTGTGATGATTTTGTCGCGGCGATGGCCGACGCCAATGGGGCGGACTTCCAGCAGTTCAAACGCTGGTATTCCCAGGCCGGTACGCCGGAGTTGGCGGTCAGCGACGCCTACGATCCGGCAACGCACACCTACACCCTGACCGTTCGCCAAACCTGTCCGCCGACGCCCGGTCAACCGCACAAGGAACCGTTCCATATTCCGCTGGCGCTGGGCCTGCTGGACACTGAAGGGCATGATCTGCCGCTGCAACTCGCCGGAGAGCGTGAACCCCAGGGAACGACGCGTGTGCTGGAATTGCGCAAGGCCGAGCACATCTTCCACTTTACGAAGGTGCCCACGCGACCGGTACCTTCCCTGCTACGCGGGTTTTCGGCACCGGTGAAAATTATCAACAGCGCCGAAAGTGATGACGATCTGCGTTTCCGGCTGGCCCACGACAGCGATGACTTCAACCGCTGGGACGCCGGCCAGATGCTGGCAATTCGCGCCATTCTTGCGCTGGTTGCCGACCGTCAGCAGGGTGGTCCCTGGGCGTTGTCGGAATCCTTTAGCGACGCCTTTGACCGGGCGCTGACCTCGGACGCGGATCCGGCGCTGCTGGCGCAGGTGCTGGTGCTACCGGGCGAGACCTGGCTGGCGGAACAGATGACCGTGGTTGATGTGGACGGCATTCATGCCGCCCGGCGGTTTGTGCAGCGGACGCTGGCCGAACGGTTGCACGAAGCGTTGTTGACACGCTACGAAACTCTGCATGACCGCCAATCGTCCAGCTATAGCCTTGACGCCCTCGCCATGGGCCAGCGGGCGCTCAAGAACGTCTGTCTGGACTATCTCATGCAGCTTGACGAACCGGCAGTCCGGGCGCTGGCGCTGAAACAATTTCACACCGCCAGCAATATGACCGACCAACTTGGAGCGTTGGCCCCGCTGGCGAATTGCGAGGGTTCCGAACGGACTGAAGCGCTGAACGCCTTCTATGAGCGCTGGCAGCACGAGGCGCTGGTGGTGGACAAATGGCTGACCCTGCAAGCCACTTCCCGCCGGTCTGGAACGCTGGATGTCGTCCAACAACTGATGGCTCACACCGCGTTTAACCTCCACAACCCCAACAAGGTGCGGGCGCTGATTGGCGCTTTTTGCCAAGCCAACCCGGTGCATTTTCACGCCGCTGACCACCGTGGTTATGCATTCCTGACCGATCAGGTTCTCGCCCTCGACGCCTTCAACCCGCAGATTGCGGCCCGGCTGATTGCCGCCTTCACCCGCTGGCGGCAGTATGACCCGGCACGCCAGGCCGGGATGCGCCAACAGTTGGAGCGGGTGCTGGCGACCCCGAACCTGTCGCCGGATGTCTACGAAATCGCCGCCAAAAGCCTGGGCGAAACCCGGTGTGTTTAAAAAATAATGCTGCATTGCAAAAAAAAGTGTTGACACCGGCGTTGCGGTATGCAAAATACGCCCATCGATTGTTGCGATGCACAAAAACTGAATCCACTTCACTTTCATCCAGGAGACTCCATCATGTCCACCACGAACCCCTTCAACCCCTTCGCCAATGTTGATTTCAGCAAGTTCGATATGAGCAAGTTCGACATCACCAAAATGATGGGCGATGTCAAAATCCCCGGCTTTGATGTGCAGGCGATCATGGACGCGCAGCGCAAGAATATCGAAGCGCTGAATGCGGCGAATCAGACCGCCGTGCAAGGGATGCAGGCCGTCGCCCAGCGCCAGGCCGAAATTCTGACCCAGGCGATGAATGAAATTTCCGCCATCGCTCAGCAGCTCTCCACGGTCGGCAACCCGCAGGAAATGAGCACCAAGCAGGCCGAACTGGCGCGCAAAGGTTTTGAACAGGCGCTGGGCAATGCCCGCGAGCTGGCCGAAATGGTCAGCAAGTCAAATACTGAAGCGTTTGCTATCATCAACAAGCGCGTCACCGAGAGCCTGCAGGAACTGAAGTCGCTGGTTGCCAAGTAAGTCGGCGGTTTACGTCACTGTTTAGACCATCGGACAGGCCGGCGCGGAATTGAATTTCCGTGAAGGCCTGTCCGATGGTTTTTTGGTTCGCGCCATAAGCTAGAATTAAGGGCGATTCTGCGAACCACCATTAACAATGAGGAATGATCTATGGCCGAGCAAAAAAAACCTGAACTCAAAATGCCGGAAGTCAAGATGCCCGACCCGGCACAGATGGCGCAACTTTTCAGCCACATCGCCGAAAAGAGTCAGGTCATCGTCAAGGAATTTCTGAACCGCCAGAAGAGTGAAGGTGCCTTTGACATGCAGGACAAGATGGCGTTGGCCAAGTCCTTCATGGAATTGAACCAGAAAATTATGGCCGATCCCGGCAAGCTGGTGCAGGCGCAGATGGCCCTGTGGCAGAACTACATGGAACTGTGGCAGAAAGCGCTGCCCGCCATGTTTGGTCAGCCGATGGAATCCGTCATCAATGCGCCGAAGGGCGACAAGCGCTTCAAGCATGATGACTGGCAGGATAACCCGCTGTTTTCCTACATCAAGCAGTCTTATCTGCTGACGGCCGGCTGGATTCAGGATATGGTCGCCAACGTCGAAGGCTTTGACGAGAAGACCAAGAAGAAGCTCCAGTTCTACACCCGCCAGTTCATCGACGCGATGTCGCCCAGCAACTTCGTGATGACCAATCCCGAAGTGGTGCGCGTCACCATCGAATCCGGCGGCGAGAATCTGATCAATGGCCTGAAGAACATGCTCGACGACCTCGAGCGCGGCAAGGGCAAGCTCAACATCCGGATGACCGACCTGAATGCCTTTGAACTGGGCAAGAACGTCGCGACGACGCCCGGCAAGGTCATCTATCAAAACGAGATGATGCAGCTTCTCCAGTACGATCCCAGTACGCCGGATGTGTTCAAGAAGCCGTTGCTGATCTTCCCGCCGTGGATCAACAAGTTCTACATCATGGACCTGCGGCCCAAGAACTCGCTCATCAAGTGGGCGGTGGATCAGGGCTTCACGGTGTTCCTGATGTCCTGGGTCAACCCGGATGAGAAGATGGCCGAAAAGGCTTTCGACGACTATCTGCGTGACGGCCCGCTGGCGGCGCTGGATGCGATTGAAAAAGCTACCGGCGAGTCCGAGGTCAATGCGCTGGGCTACTGCCTGGGCGGCACCCTGTTGGGCATCACCAATGCCTATCTGGCCGCGAAAGGGACGCCGCGCATTACGTCCGGCACCCATCTGACCACCATGCTGGATTTCTCCGAGCCGGGCGAGTTGGAAGTGTTCATCGAGGAAGAGCAAATTGCCTCGCTGGAAAAGCGCATGGCGGCCAAGGGCTACCTCGATGGCAGCGAGATGGCGACCACCTTCAGTATGTTGCGGGCGAATGACCTGATGTGGTCGTTCTTCATCAACAACTATCTGCTGGGCAAGGAACCCTTCCCCTTCGATCTGCTGTACTGGAATTCGGATTCCACCCGGATGCCGGCGAAGATGCACAGTTTCTATCTGCGCAACTTCTACCAGCACAACAAGCTGAAAGAGGCGGGCGGCATTTCCCTGCTGGGGACGCCGATTGATCTGACCCAGGTCAAGGTGCCGACTTATTTCCTGTCAGCGATTGAAGATCACATCTCCCCGTGGAAATCCAACTACGCAGGCAGTCTGATGTTCAACGGTCCAGTGCGGTTTGTGTTGAGCGGTTCCGGCCATATCGCCGGTCCGATCAACCCCCCGGCCGCCAATAAATATTTCTACTGGACCAATCCCAAGCACGTCGCTAATCCCGATGAGTGGCTCAAGGACGCCAAGCAGACGGATGGTTCCTGGTGGCCGGACTGGTACAAGTGGCTGAGCAAGAACTCGGGCGAGAAAATTCCGGCGCGGGTGCCGGGAACCGGCAAGCTGCCGGTGATTGAAGATGCGCCAGGGGCTTATGTGAAGCTGCGACTGGCCAAGTAAGCGGGCGAGAGCGACCAGTTGGTTGCTCTCTTCCGGGATTGATCAAGCAAAAACGGTCGTCGTGAACACGGCGGCCGTTTTTTTACGCCTGCGGTTTCTCCGCTAATCAGGTGATCAGGTGATCAGGATCGAGGCGCTTGATCGAGCCAAGGAGTTACTGCACGAGCAGCAACGTCGCGACGACCGGATCGTGATCGCTGGCCGGTTCCGGATGGCCCGGAGTTACGTCACTGTTGATGTGCGGAATATGTATCGTTGCGCCGCACCGCAACGCCGGGCTGACCAGAATATGATCCAGGGCTTGCAACTGATCGCCATGTCGGCGGGTATAACATTGTTTAGGCGGCGTCGCGTCGAGCAAGTTAACGAACCGCTCGCCTTTGAGTAATTTCAGGGTTTTGGAACCGGGCGCATCGTTCATATCGCCTAATATCACAATCGCCGCCTGCGGGTCGCAGGCCAGCAGATCGGCAGCGAAGTCGTGCACGATTTTGGCCTGGGCATGGCGCTGCTGCTTGGCGTAATCCTCCTCGCGGCGCGTGGCGGAACGCATCGACTTGAAATGACAGACGATGACAAACAGCCGCCGTTCATCCACGACAAACTCCACGGCCAGCGCTTTCCGACAAGGCACCCAGTGATGGTGGTCATCGCCAGCAAATGCCGGGTGCGCCGGTTCGATACGGCCCGGATTCAAGGTCAGACCGGGTTGGCGATTGCTAAAACGAATGCCGACCCGATCCTCCGGACCGGCGTTGCCCCGGTCGGGAAAGCTCACTCGCGCCGGATTGAACAGCACGCCCACCCGGATATTCGCGCCGGCCATGCCACCGTCCCGATGGGCTATCGGCGGCACTTCCCGGAAGGCGTATTGTGGACCCCCTGCCAAACTAATCGCGGCGATCAGCGCCTGATACGCCGTATCGGCAGGCACTGGCCCCGTCGCCGGACTGACCGCCATCACCTCCTGCAACGCGACAATATCCGGCCCGCTCAGCACCTCGGCAATAATGGCCCCCAGCCGCGCCAGTCGTTCCCGGGGGGCATCTGCGCCCAGATTGCAGAGATTAAATGTCGCGATGGTTAACATGATCCATGATCCAGAAAAGTGAGTTCACCCCGAAGGATGAGCGTTGATAGAGCCGCCAGGATTACACGGATGGCAGATGCACGGTCAATTGCTCAAACGGAATCGTCCAGCCGTACTGGTTACACGCCTCGACGGTCGTGCGTTGCAGAAAGCGGCGGATTGACCAGTAGTCTTCAGCCGCAGCGCCGGTGAACACCGCGACAATCAATACATTCAATGAGGAACTGGCGGCTTCGTTGAACTCGACCAGCAGCGCGGTCAGATGGGCATGAAAGGGCTGCTGCGCGAGACGTTCTTCCAGCCAGGCGCGTAGCGTCGGGACAATCTCCGTCAGTATCCCGGCCTGATGCCGATAATCCAGACCGAAGACGATTGGCAACGCGAAACCATCCCGCGACAGATTGCGGGGCTTCTTGCCGAGATAGTCAGCGACGCTATAAGTGGTCGTCGCACCGATAATAGTGAGCTGCACCACTTCCGGCGTCTGCAACCGCACCTTGGCATAAATATCACCGTCCAGCATCACGCAGTCGCCCTCCCGACTGGGGAACCAGGGTTCCTCCGGAGCGCAGGCCCGCGATTGTAAATCGATCATTTTGTCGATGGGCAGCCGCAACTTGCCACCGCGCAGCAACGGATTGTGCAGGGTCGAGTAAACATTAAGGGTCGTAATTTGCCAGGGGACGCCGGCATAGATCACCCGCTCGCCTTCCCGGACGCTGCCCATGTTCAACAGAATGCGGATTTCCTGGACATGGCGGGGCAAGGACTGCCGCAGACCCCATAACAGGCTGATCGCCAACAGGATCAGCAGGCCCAGCAACAGCCAGTCGCCACGGATGTACAGAATCATCGCAGCGACGGACAGGGCCAGGATCAGTGTCAACAAACGGAAAACCAGCGCGACCACCCGGGTCATGCGGTGGCCTGGAGATTTCTGGCCATGATCGAACAGGCTGATCAGTCGACCCAGCGCGGCCAGCGCCAGCCAGGTCAGGATAAACCCGCTCAACGCCAGCGCCAGGTTCAGTCCCCGGCCCTGGGCGAACTGTTCCAGCCTCGCTACCAGTCCATTGCCCTGTTGTTCATCAGGCGCCGCCAGTCGTTCCAGTTGGGTGTTGATCCGTTGCAAACGGCTTGCGGCGCTATCGCGTTGATCCTCCCACTGGTCCAGCAGTGTCTTCACCGCCTTGTTAACCGTCGAAGCCTTGACCGTTTCCTGCGTTTGTTTGAGACGCTCCATCGCGGTGTTGGCGACCTGTAGCCGTTCTTCATACAGCACCCGCTCGCTGCGCAGCCGTTCCATGGTGCGCGGCCGTTCGGTCAGCCGTTTCAATTCATCCAGCAGGGGCCGAACCACATCCTCAACTTCCCGTTGCCAGTTGAACTCGGGCGCTGCGGGGGCATCCAGGACCGTCGTGCTCAAGCCACCGGTCGCCAGTTCCTCGAAGGAGATTTGCAAATCCCGCCGCCGCTGTTGCAGGGACTCCAGTTGCATCTTCATCTGCTGCGCCGCCTGCCCATCCGTGGTGCGCTTGAGTTGCCGGTCGAGGGCAGCGCGGTCCGTTTCAACGGTCTTGATGGCGTCCAGCAATATCTGCAACTGCTCTTCCAGGGAAGGCTCGCTCAGCGGTTGCACGACCTCCGGCTGAGGCTCAGGCGTCGGCTCAACACGCTGTGCGTAGACATTCTGGGTCAGAAAAACGCAGAGACTGATCAGGGCTAACCGGCGAAAGGTCATGGAATATCCTCCTGTAGTAGCAGGTCGGTCAGGGCGCGATCAGCAACCGGCCGGCCACCGGCGTGATCGCCGCGCCGTTAACACCAGCGAATTCGAAGGGGATGGAAACCAGTTCCATACCGACGTTGCGCTGGATGGCGAAATGCAGATGCGGGCCGCTGGAAAAACCGGTGTTGCCGGAATTGGCCAGCCACGCGCCGCGTTCTACCCGCTGGCCTGGGGAAACCCGGATCGAATCCGGATGCAGATGCGCGTAGATGGCCATGGAGTCGTCGTCATGGAGGACGCGAACGGCATTAGCGCGGGTCTGGTACTTCGGATCGAGGCCGCCATCGAAGAAATCGCCAGCGACCTCCATCACCACTCCCGCACGGGCGGCGCGCACGGGCGTACCTACGGGCATACCAATATCGACGGCATAGCGACTTTGGGGATGCTGATGGCTGAAAGCGCCGTCAAACGCCTGACCAATGAAAAACCGCTGGCCGGACGCAAACGGCGGCGCATAGGGCTGTTCGGGGCGATGAACAGCGGCGGGATCGCCCAACACGGCTTGCACTTGGTAGCCATAGCGCCAGCGCCGCCCGGTCGGTTTCAGCCGGACCACCACCGTTTCGGTGCGCGCTGGCACGACCACCCGCACGGGTAACGGCGGTTCAGCGCGCATGTTTTCGATAGTTTCAGCGCTGACCTCCACCTCGATGGGTCCGTAATAATCATTGATCGCCGCCAGGATCGGGGCTTCCGGCGTTCCCAAATTGCGGATGCTGATCTTGATCGGCGTTTCACTGACAGGCAGGGCGGTAACTTCAACCGGTACATCGGCGGCGGGCGGCTTGTCGGTGAAGATCCATGCCCCCTGGGCATCCTGATATTTGTAGAGTTTTTTAGCCAGCGCCGGTTGTGGATGGAAACCGGGTAACAGCGCCAGCAGTAGCGTGGTCGCCAGCCAGCGATACCGGTTGAGCATGATTGCCATCGCCGCCACAACCGATATAAAAAAGCCGTCACTGATTGAAGTAGTGAATATGCAGACCTTCCTGGTCGCTTTTGGCCAATTCCACCATGCGGGCGGCGACGGTTTCCGCCAGCACCGGGCGATAGCGGCTGAAGGGTCCCCAGAGCAACCAGGACCAGAGCGGCACAAACAATTTGCTCCAACGCTCCAGCGGGCGCGGTTCCCAGCGCTGGCCGAGCAGAAGCGAGGGACGCAGAATATGGATGGCCCTGAACGGCAATTCACTGACTGCCGCTTCGGCCCGACCCTTGATCCGGTTATAGAACACCGGCGAACCGGGATCAGCGCCTATCGCTGAAACCAGTACAAAGCGCGGTACCCCCCGCGCCGCCGCCAGTCGCGCCACTTCGGCCACATAAATGTGATCGACCTTGGCAAAGGCTTCCAGCGTACCTGCTGCCCGGTGCGTGGTCCCTAGACAGCACAGCACGACATCGACGTCAAAGGCGTCGGCATGATCGTCGAGATGATCGAAGTCTACGACCTGGGTGCGCAGCTTGGGAAAGGCTTCGGCGGCTTCTTCTAGCAGACGGCGGGCGAAGACGGTGACGGCGCTAAAATCGTTATCGTAGAGCAACTCGCCCAGACAGTGGCCGCCGACCAGGCCGGTGGCACCGACCAGCAGGGCGCGGATGCCGGTAGATGGATTCGCCATGGGGCATAACTCCTGGGGAAAAGTGTTATAAATCAACGTTTACTGGAAAATCGGGTGCCAAGATTGACTGTTCGAGAAGCCCATCCGGCGCATAAAACGTCATCTTGCCGTGTTCATCACAAGTCCAGCATTCCAGCGCTCCTTGACTGAAATACAAGGCGATTTTTTCACGGATTTCCCGCTTTGAATGGCTTGATGAAATCACTTCAACGCAGATTTCCGGGGCAATGGAGCATTCATCTTCTTCCCTAACAATCTGGAACCGTTGCGGGGAAGCCCAGGCGACATCCGCCACTTTAGTGCCTTTGAGCGTGGCGATAGCGCACTCATCCAGGACGTAGATCCCGAGTAATTCGTACAAAAGGGTTCCAATCCGGCCCTGAAAAGCCGAGTGGTAAACTTTGACGGGCGACATGACCACCTGCCCATATTGATTCAATTCGATTTTAAACGGCAAATTACGCAGATGCCGGTCATCACAGACTTCTTGCCAGTTCATCAGTCTTCCTCCGTCGTCGATAACGCGGCCTTTTCCACCATCTCCCGCGCATGGGCCAGCGTATTCGCGGTCAACTCCAGTCCGCCCAGCATCCGGGCGATTTCGGTAATCCGTTCCCCGGTCGCCAGTGGCTGCACCCCAGTATGGGTCGTTTCGCCATCGGTGCGCTTTTCGACCTTGAGTTGCTGATGGGCCTGCGCTGCGACTTGGGGTAAATGGGTCACGCACAGCACCTGCCGGTTGCCGCCCAATGTCCGCAACTGCCGCCCCACCACTTCCGCGACTCCGCCGCCAATGCCGCTGTCCACTTCGTCGAAAATCAGCGTCGGGATGCGGGCGGCGCGGGCGGTAATCACCTGAATCGCCAGACTGATGCGCGACAATTCGCCCCCGGACGCCACTTTCGCCAGCGGCCGCAACGGTTGGCCCGGATTGGCGCTGACCTGAAATTCCACGGTTTCCAGCCCGCCCGGCGTCGGCTTGTCCAGTCGTTCCAGGGTCATCGCGAACCGGCCACCCGGCATCCCCAGTTCCGCCAGTGCCTGCGAGACCCGTTCGCTCAGCTCCCGCGCTGCCGTCGTGCGCCGCACGCTCAGTTGATCGGCGGACTCCTGATAGGCGGCCCGCGCCATTTTCACCGCCTGCTGCAAGTCGTCCAGCCGGGTTTCGCTATGTTCCAGCGTATCCAGTTCCGCTTCAAAGCGTGCCTGCAACACCGGCAACTCCCCCGCATCCAGCCGGTGCTTGCGGGCCAACTGATGCGCGGCAGTCAAACGCTGCTCCACCCCGGCCAGATGGTCAGGGTCGAGATCCAACGCCTGCACATAGCCGCGCAATTCCCCACTGGCTTCCTGCACCTGAATCAGCGCCGCGCTCAACAACTCGCTGATCGGCGTCAACCGCGCATCCAGCCGACTCAGTGTATCCAGTTCCCGCAGACCGTGACTGAGTTGGTCCGCTACCGTGCCTTCATCGCTCTCGCTAAGTTGGTTGAGCAACCGCTGGCCGGTGTCGATCAGTTGGCTGGCGTTCGCCAGTCGCCGCTGTTCGGATTCCAGTTCGGCGATCTCACCTTCAACGAGATTCAGCGCCGCCAGTTCCTTTAAGTGATAGCGCAGAATATCCAGGCGGGCGTCGCGTTCGCTGCTGGCCTGCCGCAAATCGCGCAATGCCTGCCGCAGTCGGTTCCAGGTCCGGTAATGCTCGGCGACTTCGGCGACCAGGGCGGCGTTGCCCGCGTAATCATCCAGCAATTGCCGCTGGGCTTCACGGCGCAACAGCGACTGATGTTCATGTTGACCATGAATATCGACCAGCCATTCGCCCAGTTCCCGCAACGCCTGAGCGGGTTGGGGAACGCCGTTGATGTAGTTGCGGGAACGGCCATTGCCGGCAATCACGCGCCGTAAATGGCACTCCCCTTCCCCGTTCAAATCCCGTTCGGCCAGCCAGGTCCGTGCCACTGGCAGCGTATCCAGATCGAAGACGGCGCTGATATCCGCACGTTCCGCACCATGGCGGATCGTGCTGCTGTCGGCCCGGTCGCCGAGCAGCAGGCCAATGGCGTCCACCAGAATCGATTTACCCGCCCCGGTTTCGCCGGTGACGGCGGTCATCCCCGTCGCCAGCTCCAGGTCCAGGGTTTCGACAATGGCGAAATCGCGAATACGCAGTTGGGTCAGCATGGCTTAAATAAACGGCGAGGCTTCCGGGCTGAGGCCCCAGCGCAATTTGGCCCGCAGCAACTTGAAATAGTCGTGATTGACCGGATGCAGCAGCCGCACCATGCGCTCCTTCTTGCGGATCATGATCCGGTCGCCGGGTTCAATGGCCAGACTGATCTGGCCGTCGCAGGTAATCTGGGTTTGCGTGGTGGTGTTCGGGTTTAGCACCACCTCGATCACACTGTCCGATTTGACCACAATCGGGCGATGGTTGAGGGTATGCGGGCAGATCGGCACCAGCACCACCGCTTCCAGACCGGGATGCAGA
>JAUPTV010000013.1 GCA_030917925.1 Pseudomonadota bacterium | reverse complement strand
GTCACAAAGCCCTATTAGCGGGCGGGTGTTTCTGAGATGACTACGGTCGCCAGTGGAATGTCTTGATTACGTCACAAAGCCCTATTAGCGGGCGGGTGATTCTGAGTATTCCTCGCCCTGCTATGCGCGATTCCTTTCACTGTGTCACAAAGCCCTATTAGCAGGCGGGTATTTCTGAGTAATGCCGGGAGGGCGAGCAACGTCCGTAAAGAAGTGTCACAAAGCCCTATTAGCGGGCGGGTGTTTCTGAAGAACTGACTGAAATTTTCTGGGAATTGGAAAACGACTGGTCACAAAGCCCTATTAGCGGGCGGGTGATTCTGAGCAAAATTCCAGACGAAGCTTCGGCGAAAGCTGCTGTGTCACAAAGCCCTATTCTCGGGCGGGTAGCCGAACCCGCAGCACCTTCCAAAGGATAGCACAGCGCACAGGTACCCACATCACGCCCATCAGCACGGCTCTTGGAAGGACAACGCGAGACGCACGGTCATTTTCAAACCAAACTTTGTTTGAAAATTTCGCAAATCCCCGCGTTGTAGAGATCAGCAACCTTGTAATTGTGCGAAACCTCAACTTAACTGGTTCGTGACAAACGTAGAACCTCCAAAAGGACCGCTCATTATGACTGTGTTGGACTCTTTGCAGCGCCCGGACGGCGTTGCCCTCACGCTCCGAACGCTTACTCCTTTATACACCGGCGGCGTCGGTCAGCATGGCGACCAGGTTCACCCCTCCGGCCTACTCGGCGGCATCCGGCGGTTCTCGTGTTTGCTGGCGGCGTCGGTCGGCGATCCCGGTTTTGAACACGCGGTGTGGGGAACGCCCACCGATGCGAAAAAGCATCACGCCAAGCAAATTGCCCTGCGAATAGACTCTACCGAGAAGAAAACCACGTTGCCGCGCCAGATCAACTGGCCGCGCTCCGATGGCAAAGACCGCAGAGGCTGGTACTACAACGTCGCTCACGAAGACGTTTTACACTTGACCCTCACACGGCGCGGAATCAGCGAGCCGCATTGGCAATTGCTGCTGCTGGCGCTGCGGATTCAACTTCGCCACGCCACCTTTGGCAGCCGGGATCAGTGGGGACTCGGGGTGCTGACCAGCGATGAACTGCCCGCGATAGACCCGTTGCCATCGTCTCAGGCCGCGCCACTCCCTGACCGTCCCGGCCTGCATCGCGCCCTGCTCGCCGAAATCCAGTTTGATGCCGCCTTGCCGCAGACCCTGGAGTTACGCCTCAAACAAGGCTTGCTCTGGCGCGAATACCTGCGCGGCAGTTTCCGCAAAACCGGCGAGGATAATTTACGCCACTACCTGTTTGGGAAACTCGGCCAGTACGGCGGCGCGTTGAATCTTTCTGCCCTGTATCCCCATGGCAAGGGCTGTGCGCTGCGTGTATGGGGCGTTTTGCCGCATACCACGCCGCCCCAATTTGCTGAGCAACGCCCATTGATCCTGCAACGACTACAGGATGCCTGCTATCAGGGACCCGGCGAAGGGTTAAGCGGCGCACGGCGCTTGCTCTGGCAGGACGGCGCAGCACATCAACAGGATTTCGCTCACTGGATCAATCAACGTGCGGGAGTCATGGCATGAGCTTCGATATGTTGGCGGATGATCGCTTTGAACCGAAGAAAGACGACTGGCTACAACAAGGTGCACGGTTACGGCGCAGCGTTCGTCGCAATCAAGACCTCACCACCAAGCGCACCGATTTTCTGCGCCAATATGCTATTGCCAACGCGAACCCGATGGGACAGGGCGAGGCGGCGATCCATCGTTGCTACGGTCCCGCACTGCTACCCACCGGCTTAAACACCGCCACCCGTTCCATGGAACAAGCGTTGGCGGCGTTTCCCCGCTACAGCGCCCGCCTGCTGTTGACGTTTCGCCTGCTGACGCCGCTGCTGACCAAAGACGACGATCCGTTCTACCTCTTCGACAATCCGGCTCGCAAGGATCACCTGCTCGGTTTGCCCTACCTGTCCGCCGCCACTCTCAAGGGCCTGTCCACCGACGCCTATCAACGCGCCTTTCCCCATGCAACGCCCTGGACTGATCTGGGCAAGGACGATCCCGACCGGACCTGCCTGTTTCGCCATGCCGATCCACACGCCAAGCGCCTGTTCGGCATTGCCGACGACGGCGCGAAGATTGAGAGCGAACAGGGCCGACTGCGCTTCTCGCCGGTCTGGTTTACCAGCCTGCAACTGCTGGTAATGAACCCTGGCGATCCGGCTAGAGCCATGGGTACCTTGCCCATCCAGTTTGAAGCGGTCGCTCCTGACCAGATCGGCGTCCTCGAAGTCGTGTATTTCAACCCGCGTGGCGTGAAAGACAGTGATGAGGCCACGGTACGCGCTGATCTCGCCCGCTGGCTGGCGTCCGTGGCGACGTGGTGGCCCGCTCTTGGGTTGGGCGCGAAACGGCTGGCCGGGTATGGCGCGATTCGCCCTGAAAAAGTGGAATTGCAGGCGGTGGGCTGGTCGGATATGACCAGCGATAGTGCAACTGCGGCCCTGACAATTCCCGACTTTGTGCAGGAATTCCAGAATGAAGCGGGTGAGTTAATCCCGGAAAGTGCACTGGATAGCCGACTGGCTCCAGCCGGTGAAGCCGACGAACAACTCAAGGCGTTCAGTCAGGATAAGGAACGATTAACAGCCCGCAAGCTGGAACTCCAGAACAACCGCCAACAGGCTGGAGCGGACAAGGAACTGAAGCAGATTAAAAAGGAGATTGAAAAACTGAATAAGCAACTGGACGTTTTGCGTAAACCATTGCAACAGGAACTACAGGCGCTCCAGACCCGCTATAAAAACGCTCGGAAGTGGCTGGAGGCCAACCCACCAGCCCCAACCCCGACCGAAGGGGAGAAGCTGGCAGCACCGACACTGGCGGAACGTAGCGAAACTGGCCCTGATAGCTGGCTGAAACTGGCTCACTGGATTGCGGAGAAGACGCATGACTGAGATGAAAATGGACGAACGTGGCCGTGACCTGATTCTGGGAACGGAGATCAGTGGGGTGATCCACGATACAGGAAAAGTCTGGCTGGAATTCGCCCGTGAGAAAATGGGTGAAGTGAATTATCGCGACGCCGCCCAGGCACTCGGCTTCGGCGATGCACACGGCGCTATTCTTGAGGATACCCGCATCTACCCGCCTGCTGGCGAGGAACCCTGGCTCCAGAACCTCAAGCACCATGCGGGCTGGGCACAGGCGCTGACGATACCATCCGACTGGATAGCCCCGGAGACCTGCCAGGCGCGTGGGCTGGGCGATCCCCTGCGCCAGCACCATGCCATTCAGGACACCATTACCGGCGATCGCCCGACTTTTCTCGGTGATCTGTACAGTTTCGGGGCCGACATTCGCGATTCCGCGCTGGACAAGGGGTCAGGCGGGACTCGGCATAGTGAACAGCGCGTCACTCACGGCTTCATCGCTGACAGCCTGGGCAACGAAGATGCCCGTCGGCCGTATGGGCCTGATCAGTTGCGGACACTCTGGCCGCAAGCCCGGCAGGTCATCGAGAATACTTTGCTGGACGCTGACGCCTGGCGCGATGTGCCCAAAGCGCGCAAGGGCTTCCTCAACGGCATCCAGGCTGTGTTCAGCCAAGCGCTCGGCGAAACCCGGCGTCCCACCAATGACGTGACCCTTTGGCATCACGCGATGTCCACCGCCAGTCTGTTCAAAGCCGCCGTGGCCGAGGGCGTACTACGCCAGAATTTCCGCCATTGGCAGAACGAGGCCGGGGATTTTGCGCTGAATCGCATGGGCCGGGTCCGCTTCCGGCTGTTAGGGATTCGCTGGAACTGGGCGGTCCTGGCGGGCGGAGCCTTACAGCCGGTAGTCCTGGCGGCGCTGGCGGAAAACCGGCGTCAGGCGATCGCCCACCTGCGCCAACGCTTGGAAGTGGATAACCCCGTCGGTAATCTGGTTTACGAGGACGACGATGGCGCAGTGTTCGTGGTCGGCGGTTTTTATCAGGGACCGGAGGATGTGGATGGCCGGGACGCCGAAGCGCTGTTCCGGCAACACCTCCTGGACCCTCTGCAAGCGGGCATCCTGCGCGACCTTGCCCCATTGGGTGTTGGCGTAGCCGTGCGACTGGCTTGGACCCGACCCCGCCTGTATCTGACTGACTACCCGGAAGCCATCGCGTCTGCGGGATTCCAAGACAGCCAGGATCGCCAGCAGTTGTTGCAGGTGGGTGAGAACGAATTGCGGAAACTGTGGGCACGGCAAACCGGCGAAGGCCAGCAGGTGCAAATTTGCCCGCAATGCGGCTTGCGGCCCGGTCAGGCCCGGGAACTGGCGCTCAATGAAAGCGGCCTCAATGCCGACGATCCGGGTGGCCCCAGCGGGTTTTGTGATCATTGCCAAACACTGGTCGCCAACAGCGCCTACAGTCAGCGCCGCCGCGAAGCCGGTCAGCTCTTTGGCTTTGAACCGGAAAGCTTCAACCTGCAAGAGATCCGCCGTCAGCGCAACCCCTCCGGCAATGCCCGGGTTGTCATGCTCTCCGTGCGGGTCAATCCGGCTATCATTGCGACCGGTGCGGCACTGTTGACGCAATTAGCGCGACCGCTAACCGATCTGAAGCTTTTCGAGGAGGCCACCGTACCAACGCCAGAAGAGGTTGGCGATACCCTGCAACAGACGCTGGCAGCCTTGGCAGCAGATGCGGGAGATAAGAAACTCAACCAAAACGGCGATTGGATTCGGAAATTATTAGGGGATAACCGCTGGCTGACCAAAAGCGATGGTCGCGCCGAAGGCTCCCTCAAAGACAAGGCCCGCCATCTGCTCGACGAGTTTTTCCTGCGTGAATTCATCCCCACTGATGCGGGCCTTTGCCGCCATGATGGCGACCGACTGCTGTTGTTCGGGATGCGGAAACACGCCTCACCGGGCCGATTGGCCCGCACCTGGGATGATCTGCGGACGCTTTGGCAGCAAATCCTCTGGGACATCGCCGGCGATACTCAACACTGGCTGATGCCGCTTTCCCTCGACGCGGGCGGTTTTCGCATCATTGTGGCGGCTGACGACGCCCGCCAGGCCCTGAATCGTATCCAGCAACGGGTAACGGAAACGCTCGGTAAGGTTCGCGCCGGTTTGGATGTTCACGTTTCTGCGCTGGCCTTCCGCGAGAAATTCCCGCTGTACATCGCGCTGGACGCCCTGCGCCGTATGGAACGACGGATACCCCAGGTGCCTCAGCAAACCTGGACTCTGCAATCGGCGCTGAATCGCGACGGAATACTCACCCTCCACTGGGGCACCCCGCAAGGCTCGGTGCAATGGACCGTCAACCTGAAGACCGGCGATCCCAACCAACCCGACTTGTGGTATCCCCATGCTATTTGCACCTCCCGCCCGGAAGGGCCGGGGCGACTGGTGCGGCTCGATCAGCTCCAACCCGGCGAAACCATCCGCCTGCGTCCGGCCACTTTCGACTTCATGGCACTGGATGGCACCGCCCGCCGCTACGATCTGCGCTATGACCGGGAGACCGGCAAACGCCCGCATTTCGTTTTGGGCGAATCCGGTCGCCGCCCCTACCTGCTGGAGCAACTGGACGAACTGCTCAAGCTGCCCGGCCAAACCGGCTGGAATCCCAGCCAGGTTAAGGGCCTGCTCGGCCAGTTGATCGAGTGTTATGAAAAGTGGGTGCGCGATGTACCCACCGACTTGCAGGCACAGGGCCGCGACGCCTGGCAAACCCACTGCGCCGCGCTGTTCCGCCGTTATCTCAAGGATCAGCCCGCCACCCGCGACGCCTGCATCGCCCTGTTTCAGGATGAAGAACGCGCCTGTTTGTTCTTCGATGCCTTCGAGTGGAGCAGATTTATTGAAAAAGACGCCCATTCGCCCGTTGAAGAATCAGAAGCCACCTAACCGCCGAGACGCTCATGAAATCGCATCCTCTCTATCTGTTCGCCCTCGATCCCACCCACATTGGCGCTGGCGGCTACCGGCTGGGCCGCGTGGACAATACCATCCTGCGCGACGCCGCCACTAACCTACCCAAGCTTCCCGGTAGTTCGATGAACGGCGCGTCCCGGTCGGGGGCGATCTATTCCCTGCCCGATGACCAACGGGACCGGGCCATTCAGTACGCCCGCGCCATGCTCGATGAGCAAAACAAGCCACGTCCCCATTCCGGCGCGGACGACCCGGTCGCTCAAGTCTTTGGCTATGCCGAGAATAGCGAGGGCCAGTCCCGCATCGGCCTGGTCTCCTTTCGCGATGCTGAAATTTTCGCGTTCCCGGTGCCGACCATGGCCGGGCCGCGCTGGATGACCACCCCCGCGCTGTTGGAAGCTGCCGGTTGTCCGAACGTACCCACGCTCAACGATCCGACCAAAGTCGTGGTTCAAAGCGTGGGTGCCCCACCGGCGCGGATCAATCTGGGCTGGATTTTGCTGGACGCCACGCCCAAGCCGATTCCCTTCCCGACGTTCCTCAACAGTCAACCCGGCATGGCCCATGTCCGCGCTAACCTGGTGCTGGTTCACGACAGCCTGTTTCCCAGCCTGGTGAACGCCAATCTGGAAACGCGCACCTCGGTGTCCATCGACTTCGAGACCGGCGCGGGAGCCGACGGGCTACTGTTCACCTACGAAGCTGCGCCCCGTGGGACGCTCTACCGGGGGCAGATCGATTTCGATGACCAGCGCTTTCCCGATCTCTACGCCGGGTCACTGACGCTCGTGCAAAAGGGCTTGGCGCTGGCCTGCCAACTCGGGCTGGGTGCGATGACCACCCGCGGTTTTGGCCGGATGCAACCGATGCTGGAGGGCGTTTAACATGATCAATCTGGAACCACTGGCCGCCAAGGCCGCCCAGGGTATGGTCATTCCCAATAATCCCAAAGGCTCCCTCAATCTCATCAACAAGGCGCTGATGGTATTGGCTGAACAGGGTCTGTTCGCCTTTGGCCTGTTTCTGAACAGCCGCAAGGACCAGGAAGACGCCCTGGCCCGGCAAATTCATTCCGCCGTCAATCGGCTGTTAGTGGATGCGAGTCTCGCCGCCGCGCCGCAAAACAGTCAGCCTATGGCCGACTACTACAAGGCGCTGACCGAATCCCGCCCCAACGAACCGGATGTGCAGGCGCTGCAACGGCTGATTCTCACCAAGCAGGTGGTGGAAACGGCGCTCACCTATGGCCGCTATCAAGCCAAGTCGCTGAATTAAGGGTGCGGCCATGCCCTTCACCTTCACCGGCTTCATTCTGGAACTGGAAACCCCGCTGCACATCGGCGCGGGCCGGAGCGGGATGCTGGCGCGCAGCCACGGCTTCGTGCCGGGTCATGTGGTCAGCTATGCGCTCGCTGCGGCCATCGGCAAGGCCAGCGGGGGGCACTCCGCCGCTTTCGCCGATGCCCTGACCACCGTTTTGCAGAACCTGCGCTGTGGTCCGCTCCTGCTGCTGGATCGGGAGGCCCAGCGCCCTCTGTTGCCCCGCCAGGATCGGGAAGCCATTGAACATCGGTATCTCACCGCCCGCAACCAGGTCACCCTGGACCCGGAATCGTGCAGCGCGGTGGAAGGTGCCCTGTTCGAGGTGGAAAGCATCTCCGCCCGGGTGCTGCACGGTTCTCACCGGGGCAAACCGGCGCAATTGGCGGGGGGTCTCTGGCATCGCGGCCCGCAACTGGCCGGGAAACCGCTTCAGGACTGGTTCCGTTCCGGCCTGCTGCTCGGCGGGGAACTCAAAACCGGTCAAGGCCGGGTCCGGCTGGCGACGCGCGGTTGGCAGCCGAATGCGCCGCATTACGCCCAGCATCCGGCTTGGCCGGTGCAGGAACACGGAGTGCGCCTGACTCAGGGAGCCTGCCTGCCGGGTCCCAGTCTGGAGGGAACCCTGGACGCTCCGCTGCAACCCTGGCTCGGGCGTCTGTTCGACCCTCAGCAAGGATTCGGGCGGCGGTTCAGCCCACCGGCGCTGGTGCGTATGGATGGAACGGTTCAGGAATCCGGGATATTCCTCCCGGGCCATCAGGAGGTGGGATTGGGTTGCTGGACGCGAAGCAATGGCGCGACTGACTAACTTCCACGGCCTGCGCCTCTACGGCCTCGACTGCACGTTGCACAGTCCTCAGCCCTTGACCCTGCGTGGCTATTACGGCGGCGTTTTGCGCGGGGTCCTCGGCCATGCCCTGTTTCGCGGGAACTGTGTGTACCCGGAGCCGCGCTGCGCCGAGTGCGCCTTGCGCAGCGGCTGTCCCTATCCGCAAGTGTTCAAACCGCACCTGCTGCCCGGTCAGGACGACCGCCTGCCGCCCTACCTCCTACACCGCTGGCAAGACCTGCCGCAGGGCCTCCGGTTCAGTCTGGTGCTACTGAACCCGGCCCTGGGTTTTGCTGAGAACTGGCTGCGGCAAATGGATCAGTTTCTGCCCGAACTCGACTTCGGAGGGCAACACGGTGTCCGGTTGCAGGAAGTCCGTGATTTGGCCAGTGACCAGCCCGTATTCCGGGAGGGGCGCTTTATCCGTGGGGGGCGACTCAATCCCTTGCAACCGGCGTTGCCGAATAGCGAGCAACTCACCGTGCACTGGCTCACACCGCTGGTCAGCAAACATCAACATTCTGATCCCTTGCTCAGTGCGCTCCGCACCCGGTTGCAACGACTGGTCAACGCCTACGGGGATGGACAACCGCTGGCTCCGCCGGGAACTGTCCCTTGGCGACTGGTCACTGCGCGCCTGCGTCAACAAGCCATGACCCAGGGACTCGATTCCCGCCGCCGGATTAGCGGACTGTCTGGCGAACTGGAATTGGCTGAGCTGACGCCGTTGGGGGCGCAATGGCTGGCGGCTGGCAGTTTTCTCCATGCCGGCGGTGAGGCGACGCTGGGCTTTGGGCGGTATCGGTGGCAATTGGCGGACTGAGGCGTCGTCATGCCCAAGCGCACGTTATATCTGGCTGCCTACGATGTGACCGACCCGGATCGATTGGAGCGGGCGCTG
>JAUPTV010000077.1 GCA_030917925.1 Pseudomonadota bacterium | reverse complement strand
TCACTTACGGCACCAACAACGAATACGGTTTCGACTACCTGCGCGACAATATGGCGTTCAACCTGGAGCAGAAGGTCCAGCGGGAACTGCATTATGCGCTGGTCGACGAGGTGGACTCGATCCTGATCGACGAGGCCCGCACTCCGCTGATTATCTCCGGTCCCGCGGAAGAAAGTTCGGAAATGTATCGCCGAATCAATACGATTGTCCCGATGCTGACGCGGCAAAAGGAAGAAGAGGGACCCGGCGATTACTCGGTGGACGAAAAGGTCAAGCAGGTCTATCTGACCGAGGAGGGCCATGAGCGGGTTGAAGAACTGCTGCTGGAAAACGGATTGTTGCGCGAGGGTGATAGCCTGTACGACGCGGCCCATTTGGGAGTTTTCCATCATCTGAACGCCTGTCTGCGCGCCCACGCCCTGTTTCACCGCGATGTGGAGTACATCGTGCGCGGCGACGAAGTGATTATTGTCGATGAATTCACCGGGCGCACCATGCCGGGGCGGCGCTGGTCGGATGGTCTGCATCAGGCCATCGAAGCCAAGGAACAGGTCTCGATCCAAGCCGAGAATCAGACCCTGGCCTCGATCACCTTCCAGAACTACTTCCGCCTGTACGGCAAACTGGCCGGCATGACTGGCACCGCCGACACAGAAGCCTTCGAGTTTCAGCAAATCTACGGACTGGAAGTTCTGGTTGTCCCCACGCATTTGCCGATGGTTCGCAAGGATCATGGTGATCTGGTGTTTCTGACCCAGACCGAAAAATACGATGCGGTGCTGGAGGACATCCGCGATTGTCAACAGCGCGGTCAACCGACGCTGGTCGGCACGACGTCTATCGAAGTGTCGGAACTGCTCGCCAAAATGCTGGAGCGGGCAAAGATCCCGCACGCCGTCCTCAACGCCAAACAGCACGAGCGCGAAGCCGAGATTATCGTGCAGGCCGGGCGACCGGGCGGCGTGACGATTGCGACCAACATGGCCGGGCGTGGTACCGATATTGTGCTGGGCGGCAATCTGCAAGCCGAATTGAAAGCACTGGGGCCGGAAGCTGATGCCGCCGCTCACGACACCGTGCGCCAAAACTGGCAGCAACGCCATGAACAGGTGGTCGCCGCCGGCGGTCTGCATGTGATTGGCACCGAACGCCATGAATCGCGGCGCATCGACAATCAGTTGCGCGGGCGTTCCGGTCGGCAGGGCGATCCCGGCTCCAGCCGCTTCTATCTGGCGCTGGAAGATAACCTGCTGCGCATCTTCGCCTCTGACAAGGTGGCGGGACTCATGCAGCGGCTGGGGATGCAGAAGAATGAAGCGATTGAGCATCCCTGGGTCACCAAAGCGATTGAGAACGCCCAGCGTAAGGTCGAAGCACATAACTTCGATATCCGCAAGAATCTGCTGGAATTTGATGACGTCGCCAATGACCAGCGCAAGGTGATGTATTCCTGGCGCAATCAACTGATGGAAGCGGAAGACATTTCCACAACGCTGGCGGAGATGCGCGCCGATGCCCTCACGCAGACCATGGACCTCAGCATCCCGCCGCGCAGCCTGGAAGAGCAATGGAACGTGTCCGGTCTGGAGGAAGCGCTGCTCAAGGAGTTTGGCCTGCAATTACCGATTCGCGCCTGGCTGGATGCGGATACCAACCTGCATGAGGAACCGTTGCGGGAACGGATTCACGCGGAACTTGAACAGGCTTACGCCGCCAAGGAAGCCCTGGTTGGCGGGCCGTGGATGCGACAGTTCGAGAAAGCGGTGCTGCTGCAAGTGCTGGACAGCCATTGGCGCGAGCATCTGGCGGCGATGGATTACCTGCGCCAGGGGATTCACCTGCGCGGTTATGCCCAGAAGAATCCCAAGCAGGAGTACAAGCGGGAAGCGTTCGAGATGTTCCAGGCGCTGGTGCAGCGCATCCATCACGAAGCCATCAGCTTCCTGGTGCGGGCGGAATTCCAGACCGAACCGGAACCGATTCCCGAGCCGCGCCGCCCCGCTGCCATGCATTTTGAACATGCTGAAGCGGCTTCAGCGCTGGCCGAAAGTGAAGGCGATGGCTCCGGCATCGACATTCGCCATCAGCAGGAAGAATCGCATACGCCCTTTGTGCGGGATGGCCGCAAAGTGGGGCGCAATGAACCCTGTCCCTGTGGCTCGGGCAAGAAGTACAAGCATTGCCACGGGCAACTGGATTAGGAAAAAACGCCCCCATGCAACCCCCTCTCAATGTCGCGGGCATCCGTATCGGCGTCGCTCGCGCCGGCATCAAATATCCTGACCGCCGTGATCTGGTCGTCATTGAAGCTGTCGCGGGAAGTCAGGTAGCAGCGGTTTTCACCCAAAACGCCTTTTGCGCCGCGCCGGTCACGGTGGCGAAGAGGCATCTGGCGGTGGTGGCGCCCCGCTATCTGGTGATTAACACGGGCAATGCCAATGCCGGTACTGGCGCTCAGGGACTGACTGACGCAGAAGCGACCTGCCGGGCGCTGGCGGGATTGGCCGGTTGCCGTCCTGAAGAAGTCCTCCCCTACTCAACCGGTGTCATTGGGGAACCTTTGCCAGTGGAACGGTTAGTCGTCGGTTTGCCGGCAGCGCTGGCGGCCTTGCAGCCGGACGGCTGGACCGAAGCCGCGCACGGCATCATGACGACGGATACCCGGCCCAAGTGGGCGTCGCGGCGATTCACGCTGAAGGGTCGGGACGTTACCGTGACCGGCATCGCCAAGGGCGCTGGAATGATTTGCCCGAACATGGCCACGATGCTGGCGTTCGTTGCTACCGACGCGCTTGTTGACCCAGCGACACTACAGCACGTTCTGCACGAAGCGGTGGCCGAGTCGTTCAACGCCATCACCGTGGACGGCGATACCTCAACAAACGATGCGCTGACGCTGTTAGCGACCGGTCAATCCGGTGCGACGGTTCCAACGCAGGGCGAAGACTATGCGCGCTTTGCCGAGACGGTGCGCGAAGTCTGCATTGACCTCGCCCAGGCCATCATCCGCGATGGCGAGGGCGCGACCAAATTCATCACCGTCCAGGTCAACGGTGGACAGGATATCGCCGAATGTCGCCAGGTCGCGTACACCATTGCCCATTCACCGCTGGTCAAAACGGCATTCTTTGCCTCCGATCCCAACTGGGGGCGGATTCTGGCGGCGGTGGGTCGGGCCGGACTGACCGATCTCGATCTGGAGCGTGTGGCCATTCATCTGGATGACGTCTGCATCGTCCGCGCCGGCTGTCGCGCCCCGGACTATACCGAAGCGCAGGGGCAAGCTGTGATGGCCCGTCCCGACATCACCATCCGGGTTGAACTGGGCCGGGGCGCTGCTGCCGCCCGGATCTGGACGACCGATTTTTCCTTCGACTATGTGCGCATCAACGCCGAGTATCGGACGTGAACGTCGTTCATGTCGCGGTGGGCGTCCTCATCAACGCCGACGGCGCAGTGCTGATCACCCGCCGACCCGACCATGTGCATCAAGGCGGTTTGTGGGAATTTCCGGGCGGCAAGGTGGAAGAAGGGGAGTCCGTGATCACTGCACTTCAGCGGGAACTGCACGAAGAACTGGGCGTCACTGTGTTGAATGCCGAACCCTGGCTGCAAATTCGTCACGCCTATCCTGATAAAACTGTGTTGCTCGATGTCTGGCAGGTCACGGCCTGGCAGGGTGAACCTCATGGACGAGAAGGCCAGCCCCTGACTTGGACATTACCGACTACCTTGCGAACGTTCGCCTTCCCGGTGGCCGATGAACCCATCATTCAGGCTTTAACAAGCGCTGAACCTATGGCTACTAAATCACGCAACAAGCCAGTTCAAAAGCCACATCGGATGAACCGGTCACCGCCCGGCGATTGAGGTCCGGTTGCTCCCAGAAACGGATGGTAAAGCGATGCCGCCCCCCGCTGATTTCCGGGAATGGTATACCGTCATCAGGCAGCCAGACTTGAATCAACTGATTAGGGGCGTTGGCATCCAGCGCCCGTTGGAAGAAACCGCCAATCGCGATTTCCGGTTTAGGGGTAGCACTACCGCGAATCAGTCGCAAAATTAGAAAAACTGCCTCTTGCATGGGCATAAAGGGTGCCAGCCATTCCTGTAAACACCGGCGACGCACTTCAATATCTTGCCGCAACCAATGATGGAGCGCCGGCAAATCGAATCGGCAGGTTCCACCAGGAATCTGAATCCGATTCTGAATCGCACTGAGAAAATCATTCTGCCGCACCGCATCCAGCGCCAGGGTATTGGGCCGGTGAATCTGGCTGATCACATCGCTGATTTCTTCCAGCACCGACGAAAGCATCATGGTGTCGATCCCGGGATTTTGCCGCAGGCGATTCAGCGTCACCGTATGCCGCTCCAGTTCCTTGAGCAGTTCCTTTTTGAATTCATGCCGTCCGGTCACCGCGAGAATGTCGAACAGACCCTGCAAAGCGGCGCGACTATCCCAGGTCGATGAACCGGTGATGGCGTGCTCAACCTGCTGAAACAGGAATTCCAGTCGCAGCAGGGCGCGCATACGTTCGTTCAGCGGCTGTTCGTAGCAAATGAGCTGGGACACAAAAAGAGCCTCAAATCTCGAGGTGGAAATCAGGACAGGCTAACGGTAGCCAGGCGCAAATAATACTGATGCAGATCAGCGATCCGCTGATCAAGTTCAGCTAAGTCCCCGAAATTTTCCAAAACGTCATCAGCCAGCGCTAATCGCCGGCTACGATTGGCCTGAGCCGCCAGAATCCGTCGAGCCTGTGCTTCATCGATCCCATCACGCGCCATCACCCGACGCACTTGCTCTGCTTCGGCCACATCGACCACCAATACCCGGTCAACCAGATCCGTCATCCCGGTTTCCGCCAGTAGCGGAATGACCAGCAGGCTATATGGCGCATTTAGCGCCGCAATGCGCACCCGCGCCAAGGCGCGAATCCGGGGATGCAGAATAGCCTCCAGTCGCCGCCGTCCGGCATCGTCAATAAACACCCGTTCACGCAAAACAGCGCGGTTGAGACGGCCCCCATCATCCAGACAGTCCGGCCCGAATTCGGCCACGATCTCGGCCAGCGCCGGTTGCCCCGGCTCGACCAGTTCCCGGGCCAGCACATCCGTGTCGATGACCGGAACGCCATAACTTGCGAACCGGTCACTCACCACGGTCTTGCCGCTGCCGATGCCGCCCGTCAGACCTACGGTCAGCACGATTACCCGCCCAGCCAGCGCAAATAGGCGTGCTGAATCGGTTCGCCCCACAACAGCGCGATCCAGCCGGCCGCTGCCAGGAAGGGACCAAACGGCATGGGAACCTGACGATCACGCTGGCGGAATACGATCAGCGCCACCCCCGCCAGCGCGCCGACCAGTGAGGACAAGATGACGATGGTGACTAAATATTGCCAACCGGTCCAGGCACCGAGCGCTGCGAGTAACTTAAAGTCGCCAAAGCCCATGCCTTCCTTGCCAGTCAACAGCCGAAAGCCCTGATAAACCAGCCAGAGCGCCAGATAACCGGCCATGGCACCAATGACCGCGCTGGGCAAGTCGGCGAACAGTCCGAACAGCGCAACGCTCAGGCCCAGCCAGAGCAGCAGCAGAGTCAAATCATCCGGCAATAATTGATGGCGCAAGTCGATCACGCTGGCGGCCAGCAGGGTCCAGGTAAAAATCAGCGCCGCCGCCGCCGGCCAGCCAAAGCCGAATTGCCAGGCGACGATACCCGCCAGCAATCCGCTCATCGCCTCCACCAGCGGATACTGGACGCTGATGGGAGCCTGGCAATGCGCGCAGCGACCCCGCTGCAACGCATAACTGAGCAGCGGAATATTCTCCATCGCGCTGATCAAATGCGCACAGTGCGGGCAACGTGAGCGCGGCTTCGACAGATTCAACACCGGTTGATCCGCATCTG
This sequence comes from Pseudomonadota bacterium, assembly GCA_030917925.1. Classification (GTDB taxonomy): domain Bacteria; phylum Pseudomonadota; class Gammaproteobacteria; order Competibacterales; family Competibacteraceae; genus UBA2383. Next base: position 38,704 of record JAUPTV010000077.1, on the reverse strand, counting down.
GCGCGGGTTGTCCAAGCAGCTCTGCGCATTGCGCCCGCCATTCCCGCTCCATCATCAGCGGCAGGCGATGAATGACCACATTCAGGAAGCTACCGACGATCAGGCCCACCAGCACCGCCAGAATCGTGAACAGCGCTGGGGAGCCGGCCAACAGTTCGATCAGGCTCATGGACGGGTCACACTTAAACGGCCGACGCCAGTTTGAAGATCGGCAGATACATGGCGATGACCAGCGTGCCCACCACGCCGGCCAGAAACGCCATCAGCAACGGCTCGATCATCGTAGTCAGTTGATCAACTTTCTGATCAACTTCCGCCTCATAGAAATCCGCTACTTTGGCCAGCATATCCCCCAGCGAACCGGCTTCCTCACCGATCGCGATCATCTGCACCACCATATCCGGGAACAAGCTACTCTGGCGCATGGCAAAATTGAGCTGTTGACCAATCGACACCGACTCGCGCATCTCGAGCACCGCTCTTTCGTAAACGTAATTGCCGGTCGCGCCGGCTACGCTCTGCATGGCGTCCACCAGCGGCACACCGCCGGCGAACAGCGTGGACAGGGTGCGGGCAAAGCGGGCGTTCGCAGAAGTCGCCACCAGATCGCCGATCAACGGCATTTGCAACACCATGCGATCCAGCCATTGATAAAAGGTGCGGGAACGCTTGCGCGCCTCGATAAAGCCGACTACAGCAGCCACTGGCGTACCGAGGATCAGGTACCAGTATTCCTGAAACACCTTGGACAGCTCGATCACGAATTTGGTCAGCGCCGGCAGTTCCGCGCCAAAGCCCTCGAACAGTTCCTGGAAGGTCGGAATCACGAAAATCAGCAGAATGGCCGTCACCACAAAGGCGAAGATCAATACGATGACCGGATAAGTCAGCGCCTTCTTGACCTTGGCTTTCAGCGCCTCGGATTTCTCCAGATAGGTCGCAATTTTGTCCAGTAACACTTCCAGCACCCCGGCTTCCTCGCCGGCATGAACCAGGCTGCAATACAGATCGTTAAAATAGAGATGATGCTTGGCAAAGGCTTTCGACAGGGCAGTGCCGCTTTCCACCTCGTTCTTGATATCGAGGATCATTTCCTTGACCTTGGGTTTGCGGTTGCTGTGCCCGACCATATCCAGCGCCTGTACCACTGCGATGCCCGACGACAGCATAGTGCAAAGCTGACGGGTAAACAGCATGATGTCTTTCGGCACAATCTTATCGCCGAAATTTAACAGCGGTTTGGCTTTTTTCCTGACGCTGAGCGGGTTGATGCCCTGGCGGCGCAGTTCGGCCTTAATTGTATTCTGGTTAGGACCCCGCAGCTCGCCCTTGACCCGGACGCCACGCTTGTCGGTGCCTTCCCATTTAAACGTCGGTTCTTCTTCCTTCTTTTTGGCTTTCGCCAGCGTCGGTTTTTTAGCCATAGCCGTTATTCCGTCGTCACCCGGTTGATTTCTTCGAGGCTGGTCAAACCCATACGGATTTTGTTCAACCCGGACTGGCGCAGGTTATTGATTCCTTCACGCTGTGCCTGATCAGCAATCTGAATCGAGTTACCGCCCTCCATAATGATTCGACCCATTTCATCAGACAGCGGCATGACCTCATAGATGCCCACGCGGCCTTTGTAGCCTTTGTTGCATTGTTCGCACCCCACCGCCTTGTAAACCGTCAGACCTTTCAATTCTTCTTCCCGAAAACCCTGGTTAATCAGTTCTTCCGGCGGGATATGCACCTCTTCCTTGCAGTGTTGACACAACCGCCGCCCCAGCCGCTGGGCAATGATCAGCGTGACGCTGGAGGCGATGTTGTAGGGTGCCACCCCCATGTTCATCAACCGGTTAAGCGTCTGGGGAGCGCTGTTGGTATGCAAGGTGGACAGCACCATGTGGCCGGTCTGGGCCGCCTTGATGGCGATTTCCGCGGTTTCCAGATCACGGATCTCGCCGACCATGACAATATCCGGGTCCTGACGCAGAAAGGCGCGTAGGGCCGTGGCGAAGGTCATGCCGACCTTGGGGTTAACGTTGACCTGATTGATACCCGCCAGATTGATTTCTACCGGATCCTCGGCCGTCGAGATGTTGACTTCCGGGGTGTTCAGAATATTGAGTGCGGTGTACAGCGAGACCGTCTTGCCGCTACCGGTAGGACCGGTGACCAGCACCATACCCTGGGGCTTGTGAATCGCCTTCATAAACTGATCCTTCTGATGCGGCTCATAACCGAGGGCGTCAATGCCCATTTGCGCACTGGTCGGGTCGAGCAGACGCAATACGACTTTTTCGCCCCACAGGGTCGGCATGGTGTTGACGCGAAAGTCGATGGCGCGCTGCTTGGTCAGATAGAGCTTGAGGCGTCCGTCCTGCGGCACCCGTCGTTCGGCGATGTCGAGCTGGGCCATGATCTTGAGGCGGGCGGCCAGGCGCGGTGCCATGTTCACCGGCGGCTTAAAGATTTCGTCGAGCATGCCGTCCTGACGGAAGCGCACTCGGTAGATCTTTTCGTAGGGTTCGAAGTGAATATCCGACGCGCCCCGGTTGATCGCTTGCAGGATGACCTGGTTAATAAACCGGACCACCGGTGCATCGTCCGCATCACCCTGGGTCAGGGTGGTTTCGACCTTGGGACCCTCGCCCTCGGCGCTGAAATCCAGATCGCCGATGTCACTATCGATCATCGCTGACCCTTGGCTGTCAATAGCGCTTTCAATCGCCTTGACCCACTGGGTCTCGCTGATAATGACCGGTTCAATGTCGAGCCGGGTTTGGAACTTGATATCTTCCAGGATGCGCTGATTGGTAGGATCGCTCACCCCGACAAACAGCCGTCGGCCCCGTTTATACAGCGGCAGGGCGTGATGCTGGCGCAGCAGCTTTTCATCGACCATCTGGACCGTGGTCTTGTCGATGTCCAGGGCGTCGATGTCAAACAACGGCAAATTGAAGCTGCGCGACGCCAACCGGGCGATATCCTTGTCGCGGGCGAGTTTGTTTTCCACCAGGTAGGCGACAAAGGGAAGATTATCGCGGCGCGCCTGGTCAATCGCCTTGAGCGCGGTGGCTTCATCGAGTAAGTGGTTCAGGACAAGCTGTCGGGCCAGCCCGCTCAGTTGACCGCCCGGCTGAGTAATAACGTTATTGGGAAGAGTCGCCATGACTTATTGATTCAGTGAATGACCGGACGCCTGGAGTTATCGCCCGCTTGACGATTCAACTTTAGACCATGCCGGGAAGCTTGGAAAGGGGGAGCCATGACTGTCGCGGCCAGTAACACTTATTTAAACGCCTGTGCGACGCAAGGTGAAAGATGGGGCGCTTTCAACAGGGCTTCGCGGTCGATGGCGATATTCTTCCATTTCGGGTGGCCAGTGCGGCCCAGTTCATTCAGGTTGTCGTACACCATTCTGGCGAACCGGCCAATGGCGCGACAACGCTCCTCATCCGGCCCCTTGTCGCTGGTGAACAGCACCGCGCCAACCGCTACCGTGGAAATCGCCGGCTCCTGCCAGCTATAAGTCGCCGCTGGAATGGTCGCCGTCCGATAGAAGGTCTGGAGGAGTTCATTTTTGGCCAATTTTTCGGAGACGGGGATGGGAATCAGATGCAGCGCGTTGGCACCATCGGCTGGACCGGCGAACAACCGGGCGGGCGCGCCGACCACATGGATCAGGGCGTCGATTTCTCCCTGGTGCAGCGCTGCGAGGGCGGTCACGGCGTCCAGATCCCGCTCTTCGGCAGGTTTAATCTCTAACAACTCCAGCAGGGTCGCCGCCGTGCCATAAGCGCCGCTGACCACATCGCCCAGTGCCACCCGCTTGCCATTCAGATCGGCCATCTGTTTAATCTCCGGCGACTTGACGATCACATGGACTTCTTCATAGAACAGCGGCAGCACCAGTTGCAGCGAGTTAGCGACCTTGCCCAGCTCCACGCTGTCCTCGTCTTCGCCGACCGCCGCCTCCATGGCGACCAGGCTCAGACTGTCAAACTGGCTGAAGCCCAGTTGGAGGCTGGGGTATTCATAGACCTTGAAAATATTCTCCAGCGAACCCGCCGAAGGAATAACCGCCAAATCGATCTGATGTTGACTGGCCAGTTTTTTCAGGTCGCGCCCCATTTGATAGTAGGTGCCGGCTTCACGGCCCGTCATCAAATTCAGTTCGGTCATCGCCGGCGTTGCGGCTTGCAGCGGAATCGCCAGTCCGGACAGACTCAGGCTCAGGCAGGCGCTAATCAGTAAGCGAATGTTCATGGAATGAATTGCCTCGTGGCATTGGAAAATTGAAGTTAGTTCAGGGTAAATTCAGCGCGACAGCCATTATCCACCCAGACGCCGCGCCGGTCGTAACCCCAGGTGTCGTTATAGCGGCAACTGGCCCGGCTCAATTGCCGATATACATTGACCCGGCCCCGAATATCGGCCCGGCAATGCCGATAATTGCCATCGGATTCGCAGCGGACCACGTTAGCCGGAGGACCCGGGTCCGATTTTTTATCGTGTTCGGACAGCACTGCGCCCAGGATGCCCAGTGCGACCACCCCGCCGATAATGGCGGCGGTATGATCCTGGTCTTTTTTATCCTTGCTCTCGCTACTGTTGCCGGCATAAAGTTGAAATTCGCCCCGGCAACCGTTATCGACCCACACGCCGCGTTGATCATAGCCCCAGCTATCATTGTAGCGACAAGCATGGTTGCTCAGTTGCCGGTACAATCGAACGCCATCACGCGTGTCAGCCCGACAATGCCGATAATCGCCATCGGAAGCGCAGCGGATCATATCGCGATGGCCAGAATAGTCAGGGGGTGGCCCTCCATAGGGTTGTGCATAGCCCGGCGATAATCCGGCCAGTAACAACGGGATCGCCAGGGTAAGCGCCGTCAGCGGTCGCTGCCGGAGCACCGAAGCAGGAGTCGAGTTATGCATTGGCGTGGTCCTGTAGGGTTAGCGTGAATCGCCTGATCCGAACGTAGCGATGAATTATAGCGCGGTAATACCTATGATGAGGCATGGATTTACTATAAACCACGTCATCATCGATCAACAAAAGGGGATTCAATACGATGTCAAAAACAATGGCGGTTAATGTGTTGGGATTTCCGGAGAAAGATCGCCGGATGATTCGCAATATTCTGTCTGTCGCCAGTAACCAGGATGTCATCTATAAATGGTTAGCCGATAGTGCGGAAGCCGCGGATATTTTCATCGTCAACGCCGATGATCCGGGGGCGATGATGTTCTGGAATGAGTATCGGCAGAATCAGCCCAATGTGGCGCATATTCTGGCTTCGGTGTCGCCGATGCTCGAATCCGACTATGCCTGCATCCGGCGCCCGCTGATCGCCAGCCAGTTGCATGGGGCGTTGACTCTTGGTCAAAGACCTGCAACGCCTCGGAGCAACCGGGTGGATATTCTGCGCAAGTGCTTCCTGTTCCGCAATTTCTCAGCGGCTAATCTTGAGAAAATCATGGCCATCTCGCGCATCGTGACGTTGCAGAGCAAGAGCGTCGTTTTTGAAAAGGATTCGCCGGGTGAGGCGATGATGGTCATCCTCAACGGGCGGCTTCAGGTCAGCGTGGCGGATGGGGAGGGACGGGATGTTGTACTGGGTACGGTGGGCCAGGGCGAAATCGTCGGTGAAATCGCCATGCTCGACGGTCGGGGCCGTTCTGCCACGGCTGTGACGCTGGAACCGAGTGAACTGATGGTCATCCACCGCAACGATTTCATGCCGTTTCTGGAACAGAATCCCAAGGCGGCGATTGACCTGATCATGGTGCTGGCGTTGCGGCTACGGCTCAATACGCAGCAACTGGCCAGTTTGCTGGAGGAGTCCTGAAAAAGAAGCCCGCGCTATAATTGATGCTTTGACGCCGCACGACACCGCTATTATTTGATCTTGTTGTTTTTTAAAGGGGCTTCTCATGGAACTTGCTTGTCTGGACCTGGAAGGGGTCTTGATTCCGGAAATCTGGATTAATGTCGCCGAACGTACCGGCATCGATGCGTTGCGGCTGACGACCCGCGATATTCCCGATTACGATCAGTTGATGCGTGGGCGGTTGGCGCTGCTGGATCAGCATGGTTTGAAATTGTCGGATATTCAACAGGTCATCGCCGGGATGGGACCGCTGGAAGGGGCGCGGGACTGTCTGGACTGGCTGCGTGAGCGGTTCCAGGTGGTGATTCTTTCGGATACTTATTATGAGTTCGCCATGCCGTTGATGCGGCAACTCGGCTGGCCAGCGCTGTTCTGCCATCGGCTGGAGGTGGAGAATGACCGGGTGGTCGGTTATACCCTGCGCCAGCCGGATTCCAAGCGGCAGGCGGTGCGGGCGTTCCATGGTCTCCACTTCCGGGTGATTGCCGCTGGCGATTCCTATAATGATACGGCCATGCTGGCAGAAGCGGATGCCGGAATTCTGTTCCGGCCGCCACAGAATGTGATCGATGAATTCCCGCAATTCCCCGTCGCCCGAACGTTTGACGAGATGCGTGAGGCGTTCCGCCAGGCCAGCGCCCGTTCGTTGTAATCACAAGGGTAAGCGTTCTGTCCCCTCTCCCCCTGCCAAGGGGGAGAGGGCTAGGGTGAGGGGGTAAGCCGTTGAATCCACAGCCCTCACCCCCAGCCCCTCTCCCGCCTGCGGGCGAGGGGAGTGAACGGTTACGCACAAGGAAAAAAACAGATGCTTGCGTTCCACAACCAGCGGTATTCCGTCAGATTGATGCTTGTTTTCATTCTCAGTCTCCTACCGCTCTACCCGGTGCTGGCCGAAAACGCCGGCGAGGTCATCAGCGCATTGGGTACGGTTGAAGTCCTGCGGGAAGGCCGTTGGCAAGCGGTAAATGCGGGAATGACGCTGGCGGCCGGAGACACGGTGCGCACCGGCGCGGGCAGCCGGGCGGCGATCCTGCTGGCCAGCGGGACGCAACTCAAGCTGAATGCCCTGAGCCAGTTGGAACTCAAGCAAAGCGTTCCCCCGCCTGAAGGTTTTTTGGCTACAGCCGGGCAAACCGTGCAAAACATCCTGCGGATGCTGAGCGGCGAAGTGTGGGTGCGCAACAGCGGTGAACCCCTGGAAATTCAAACTGTCCCGGCGACCGCCACCATTCGCGGCACCGAGTTCAATCTGGCCGTGGGGCCGCAGGATTCGGCGCGGTTGGCGGTCGTCAACGGGCTGGTGGAATTCAGCAACCCACAAGGCAGCGTTATGGTGGCGGCCAATGAACAGGCTGATGTGCGGGTGGGTGAAGCGCCGCGCAAGACGCTTCTGCTCAACCCGCTCGATGCCGTGCAATGGTCGCTGTACTACCCACCGCTCGCCAAGGGTCAGGGTACGGAGGTTCAAGCGGCGCAACGCTATCTCTTCGCCGGTCAAGTTCCCGCCGCCCGGCAGGCGCTGGATCGGGCTTTGGCGCGTAACCCCCAGGACGTTGAAGCCTATAGTCTCCGGGCGACGCTGGAGTTGACGCAGAACCGGAAGGCTGAGGCGCGGGCGGACGCGGAACGGGCGATAGCGGCGAATCCGAGCGCCTCATCCGCATACCTGAGTCTGAGTTGGGTCCAGCAGGCCGAATTTGATCTGGATGGGGCGCTGCATTCTGCCCAACAAGCGGTGGCGCTCGACCCGGACAATCCGCAAACACTGGTTCAGGAAAGCAGCCTGCTGTTTGGTATGGGGCGGCTGAAAGAGGCCATGAAGGTCGCAGAGCGGGCGCGGCAGGTAGCCCCGAATGACGCGATGGTCAACACGGTGTGGGGCTTCCTGCAACTGACGCACTACCGAGTGAATGAGGCCCGCGAGGCGTTTCAAACCGCCATCGCCCAGAATTCTACGCTGGGTCTGCCGCATCTGGGCCTGGGCCTGGTGCTATTTCGGGAGAATCAGACCGACGCGGCGGTGGCAGAAATGCGGAAAGCGACGTTGCTGGAGCCGCAGGTCGCGCTCTACAACAGCTATCTGGGCAAGGCGTTCTATGAGGCCAAGGATGACCAGCGGGCGCAGAAATATCTGGAATTGGCCAAGCAACTCGATCCCCGCGATCCCACCCCGTATTTGTATAACGCCATTCGCCTGCAAAGCGTCAACCGTCCGGTAGAGGCGCTGGACAATGTGCAGCGATCCATTGAGTTAAATGATAACCGCACGGTTTACCGCTCCAAACTCTTGCTGGATGAGGATTTGGCGACCCGCGAAGCCAGTCAGGCCGGCATTTATGAAAATTTGGGCTTCGAGCAATTAGCGCAAGAGAAGGCGACGCAATCACTGAGCCTCGATCCGACCAACTATTCAGCGCACCGTTTTCTCTCGAACAGTTATGCGGGGCGTCCCCGTTACGAAATCGCTCAGGTTAGCGAATTGCTCCAAGCCCAGTTGTTGCAACCGATCAATATCAACCCCATTCAGCCCAGTCTGGTCGCGACTAATCTGAATATTCTGGCGCGCACCGGCGTCTCTAAAATGGCTTTTAACGAATACATGTCGCTCTTTGAGCGCGACCAGACGCAGTTTTATGCCTCTGGAGTGGCGGGTAATAATAGTACCTGGGGAGATGAAGTGGTGGCCTCCGGACTAAATGGGCCTTTTTCCTACAGTCTGGGGCAATTCCACTACCAGACCGATGGCTTCCGTCCCAATAGCGATTTGCAGCATGATCTCTACGATGTATTTGTTCAGGCTGAAGTGACGCCGGAACTGAATCTCCAAGCCGAGTACCGTCGATATGAGAGTAACGAAGGCGACTTGAATTTGAATTTCGATGGCCGCTTTGCGCCAAAAGATCGAAATAATACGACTCAGGAAATCGCCCGAGGCGGTCTTCATTATTCGCTATCGCCACAGAACAGTGTGATTGCTTCATTGATCTACACTGACCGGAATATTGATCTTGATTATTTTTATGGGGAAAATGGGTTTCAACTGATTAATGAAACTAATGGTACTCAATCAGAAATACAATGGCTTTATAAAGATAATCTGTTCAATACCATTGCTGGTTTTAGCTTCTATAGAAATCAGTACAATTATTCTAACCCTGGCACACCCTATCCAGATTTTAACTTTCCAGTTAACCAGACGACGGTTTATAGTTATGCCAATATCCGGTTTTCTCCTGATATCACGGGAACGCTGGGTTTGAGTTATGATAGTTATGATCAGCTAAATTTTAGTTTGCATCAACTGAATCCGAAGCTAGGATTGCGATGGAGCCTTACCGATCAACTAGCGTTACGCGCTGCCGTGTTTCAGGTAGTTAAACGGGCATTAGTTGTGAATCAAACGATTGAACCCACCCAAATTGCCGGCTTCAATCAGTTTTTCGACAATGCGGATGGCACGTCTTCAAAAAACTATGGGATTGGTCTTGACGTACAGTTGACCCCCACGCTATTCAGCGGTTTGGAGTTCTTGCAGCGCGACCTGGAAATGCCTTTCGGGATCGGTGGACCTTTTGAGATTGAAGAGGATCAGGACAATATATACCGCGCTTATCTTTACTGGTTGCTGGATCGCCACTGGTCAGTGACCGCCGAGTATCTGTATGAAGAATTCAAAATGCTGAATGGTCAATATCGGCGGACGAGCCTTCCAACCCAGCTTGAAACGACTACCGTACCGCTTAATATCCGCTATTTCGATCCGTCAGGATTTTTCGCCGGAGTGGGTACGACTTACGTCGATCAGTCGGTCAATTATGATTCGGTGGCTAATCCTTCAGCAACATCCGGCAGTGATGATTTCTTTTTACTGGATGCAACGGTGGGTTATCGCCTTCCAAAACGCTGGGGAATTGTTGCGCTTGAAGCCAGAAATCTGACCAATCAATACTTTCAGTTTCAGGATTACTGGTTTCAGACCGTGAATAATCCTGATCCGCGTTTTCTCCCTGAGCGGACCTGGCTGGCCCGGATCACACTCAACTTTTAACTACGCTATGCAAGGAGGTATGAAACAATGGCTCTTTTGACTGCGACAACGCTTAAATTTGAAGAAAAGACTTTGTTGGAAAATCTGACTCAGCCCAGCCCTAACTCCGTGGTGATGATGGTAGTGGATGGAGTCGGAACAAAACAGTTTTTCAGGTTGAACACCGACGGTATTCAGGAAAACGAAACTATCCTTTGCAATACCACAACCGGGATATGTTTAAAATACATCAATGGGCAGTGGGTTTAGGTTCCCTGCTAATCAGCACGCCACCTTGCTAAAGTTAAACCCCCAAATCCTGTCGGCAGCGCTGGTTGCCATCGCTGCCTTTGGAATCACGCTCATTCTCAGTAACCTGTCCTTTTTCGCGTTCATCGAACTGAAAGGACTCGATCTGCTGTTCACGCTGCGTGGCCCGTTACCGCCCGCCAAAGATATTGTCATCGTCGCCATTGATGAACCCTCCATGGCGGAAATGGGTCGGCAATGGCCCTGGCCCCGCATTACCCACGCCCAACTGATCCAGAAACTCAATCAAGCCGGCGCCCGAGTCATTGGCTTTGATATTCTCTTTGCTGAACCCTCCAACCCCGAAGATGATCAGGCGTTCGCCAGCGCCCTGCAGGATGCTAAAAATGTGGTGCTGGTCAGTGTATTTTCCATTCTCGATGATCCGCTGTTTCGTCAAACCATTCGGGTTGATCCCGCGCCCTTGTTCCGAAACGCCGCCATCGCCGGCAACCCCCTGATCAAAATTGACGCTGATGGTGTGGTGCGGCGCACATACTTGCAGACCCCGGATATCCCTTCTTTCGCCTTGCAGGCATTCCGGCGTTTTATGGGGAATCCGGCAGGCCATCCCGACGCACTGGAGCAACGGCGATTGAGTTCCCGGACTTGGTTGCAGGATGCGTTGATTAACTACCGGGGACCCACGCGAACCTTTACAACGGTGTCCTACTACCAAGCCCTGGATGATCAGCGGATGCTGCCGCCCGGATTTTTCGCCGACAAGATCGTTCTGGTCGGTTGGTCGCTGGAGGGAATGCCGGAACCCCAACGCTTGACCGGCGATTTATTTCTCACCCCTTTTTCCTGGACCTCCGGGACGTTGATGCCCGGCGTCGAAGTGCAGGCCAACATTATTAACAACCTGCTGGATGGGCGGTTTATCCGTCAACTCGATCCCGTTCAGCGCTGGCTGCTGTTGCTGGCGCTGGCGCTGATAATCAGCCTCTCCTTCGCCTGGATTGATCCGGCCGCTGCCTCCCTCGTTGCCATCCTGTGGTCTGGTTTATTTGTAGCGCTGGCGTCCTGGACGTTTACCAAAATGGACCTCTGGCTACCCATCCTGGCCGGGGTCATGCTGGTGGCGCTGATTTATATCGGTCATTTGCTGATTCGGGTGATCAATGCCGAGCGCGAGCGCCGTCTGCTGCTGGAAGCTGCGAATCGTCAACTGGAAAGCAAAGTCCTGGAACGCACCCGGGAACTGATCGACGCCCACCATGAACTAAGCGAGCGCCATCTGCTCCTGGAAACGGCCTATCGGGATCTGGCAACTGCCCAGCAACAACTCATTCATGCCGAGAAAATGGCCTCCCTGGGCATGTTGGTCGCCGGCATCGCTCACGAACTGAATAACCCGATCAGCTACGTTCACAGCAATCTGGAATTCATCGAGGACTCTGTGGAGCGTCTGGCCGGGCTGGTTTCCACGCTGCCGGTTCTACATAGCCGTTCCGACGATACATCAAGCCAAAGTGCCACTTCTCCGCAAACCACCCTGCAAACCCTGCGGGAACTGATCGCCAGTTGTCGGGAGGGTTCGGCGCGGGTGAAAAAGATCGTTCTGGATTTGCGCACCTTTTCCCGAACCGACGATCATGATCTGGTGCTGGCCGATATCCATGAAGGGATTGAATCCACGCTAAATCTGCTGACCCGGCAATACGGGGAGCGCATTACGATTCATCGCGATTATGGCGACCTGCCTCCGATAGAGTGCCATCCCGGCCAAATCAATCAGGTCTTTATGAATCTATTGCAAAACGCGGCACAGTCCATTCCGGATCGTGGCGAGGTCTGGATTCAAACCGCAGTACTGAATCAATGGGTTCGAATGGTGATTCGTGACAATGGCAATGGGATTCCTGCCGAACATCTCGACCGGGTATTTGATCCGTTTTTCACCACCAAAGATGTCGGCATGGGCACCGGTCTGGGACTCAGTATCAGCTATGGCATTATTGAAAAGCATGGCGGAAAAATCCGGGTCAGGAGCGAAATTCATGAAGGAACCGAATTTACTATTGAACTACCTGTGCATTCACCGAGAGGAAGCTAATGAAGCGTCATAATTTGTTGATCGTCGACGATGAAAAAGAAATTTTGCGCAGTCTCCGCCTGACTTTTACCGAAGATCACGACGTTTTCACGGCCTCCAGCGGCACTGAAGCACTCGAAATTCTGCAACAACAGGGCATCGCGCTGATTATAACCGACCAGCGCATGCCGGAAATGACCGGCGTGGAACTGTTAAAACGGGTGATCGACCTCAACCCGCAGATCATGCGCATCCTCCTGACCGGCTACACCGATACGGCGGCGCTAGTGCAGGCGATTAACCAGGGCCATATTTATCAATACATTACCAAACCCTGGGAGCGCCAGGATTTACGACTGGTCATCCGGCGGGCGCTCGAAACTTACGAGATGAATCTGGAAAACCAGCGATTGGCTAAGGAATTACAAATGGCCAACGAGCAACTCCGGGGTGAAAACGCCTTTCTGAAAACCGAGATTCACAAGAATTGGCAATGCACCGAAATCGTCGGATGCAGTCCGGCGATGCAACACGTTCTTGATTTGGTCCATCGCGTGATCGGCAACTCGGCAACCGTGCTGCTCACGGGTGAAACAGGGACCGGTAAAACCTTGTTAGCCTGTTACATTCATAACCAGGGACCACGCAAGGATCGATTATTTATTGAACAGAATTGCGGGGCGCTGCCCGAAACATTGCTGGAAAGCGAGCTGTTTGGTTACAAGCGCGGAGCCTTCACCGGTGCCGTCCAGGACCGCAAGGGCCTGTTTGAAGTGGCCGACGGCGGGACGATTTTTCTCGATGAAATTAGCGAAATGAGTCCGATGCTTCAGGTTAAATTATTGCAGGTTCTCCAGGATGGACGCTTTCGACGGGTCGGCGATAGCGAATATCGGAAAGCTGATGTCCGTATTATCGCTGCAACCCATAAGGATTTACCGACGGAAATCCAAAAGGGCCGATTTCGCCAGGATTTATATTACCGCGTTAATATCTTTCCCATTCACCTGCCGCCCCTGCGGGAACGTATTGAGGATATTCCGCTATTAGCAGAGCATTGCCTGAAAAGACAGCAACACAAATTGAAAATTCCCCCGAACGGCTTTAGTGAAGAAGCTCTGGAAGAACTATGCCATTATAGCTATCCGGGTAATGTGCGAGAACTCGAAAACCTGATTGAGCGCGCCCTGATTTTAAACACGGGTGATCAAATTCAACCTGGCGCATGGAAGCTTGTCGATTTCATTGATATTGATTACCCCATTCGCGTCAAGAAAATGGAACATGCAAAAATCCAGCGACTGAAGGAACTGTATAAAGGCAATCTGGATCTGGTCGCCAGGGCGATGGGCATCAGCCGCACGACGCTCTGGCGCCGCATGAAGGATTTTCCACTCGTGGATTAAGCTTTCCATGTTTCACTTTGAAATGCGTGAAACGCTCACCATTTCAAAATGAAACAGCACCGTGGAGGCCGGATAATGTTTATCTGGCCCTTTTTTTATCATTCTATTGTTTTATAAAATAATTTTTTGCATAGCCTTGACCGGTTATCCCCCGATCCCCCTTGGCCTGAATTTTGCGAAAGGGGTTGTTCCAGTACCTGCGTTGGCCACAGACCAACTTATCGGAACGACCGGGGGATCAATTCATGGTGTTTGGAAACTATGCACAGCGGCTTCGCGAACAGCGTTATCAAATCAGTCACCGTTATTCGGTTCGCCAGACCGCTCGGCGCATTGGCGTCGACCCGGCGTATCTCCGCCGGGTCGAACGCGGAGCCGCTCCGCCGCCTTCCGAGGAAACAATTCAGCGCCTGGCGGCGGATCTGGGAGAAGACGCCGACTTGTTGCTGGCCCGGGCTGGCAAAGTGGCGAGCGATATTCGGAACACCATCATTGACCGGCCGATTCTGTTCGCCAAACTGATCCGTTCCCTGAGCCAGGTTGCCGATGAAAACCTGAAACTCTTGGTGCGCAAGTCGCGTAACCAGCATTAAATTGGACTGTGGAGCGGGCTTCCAGTCGGCTTAAACCGGCAAGATGCCGGTTCCACAGCGGTAGGTCCATATTTATTTCGCCTGGATTTCTGACAGCAGCAAACAACAAACCCATCTCTCCGCCGCCTAGCGGGTTCCGGTAGCAAAAAGGGTTTCTCATTATCATAATCGGCGATGCACGACTCCCGTGAAACCCTTTACCTGTCCGCCTGAACCCGCTATGCATTCCGAATTCGTTAATTCCCTGTTCGCCTGGGTATCTGCCAATCCCGGCTGGATGAGCGCTTTTATCTTCATTTCAGCGACGGCGGAGTCACTGACCATCGTTGGGGTCATCATCCCCGGTGCCCTGGTCATGTTCACGCTGGGCGCATTCATCGGCCTGGGCCATGTTGATTTCTGGACCGCCTACGTCTGGGCGACCCTGGGAGCGATTCTCGGCGACGCCATCAGCTTCTGGATCGGCCGGGTGTTCCATCAGCGTATTCGGCGAATGTGGCCGTTTACCAAACATCCGGAAATGATTACCCGCAGCGAAGACTTCTTCCGCAAACATGGGGGCAAAAGTGTCCTGTTTGGCCGCTTCTTCGGCCCGGTGCGCGGCACCATTCCCACTGTCGCCGGGATGATGGACATGCACTGGCGCGCCTTCATGGTCGCCAACGTCGTCTCCGGGATTCTCTGGGCGCCGATTTATCTGCTGCCGGGCATGGCCTTCGGCGCGTCGTTGGACATCGCTTCGCGGGTCGCCGGACGACTGGCCCTGCTGATCGTTATCATGGTGGTGGTGCTGTGGTTCACCGCCTGGCTGGTTAAACACGCCGTGCGACTGTTCCAGGCGCACGCCACCGACTGGCTGCAACGGTTTACGACGTGGAGCCAGGGCCGGCGCTTCATTGGCCCGATCAGCGCCTCATTGCTGGACCCGCGTGAAAATGAATTGCGCGGACTGGCGACGCTAGGGGTGTTGCTGCTGGGCAGCGTGGTGTTGTTCGGTTTAAGTCTGAGCGCCGCTGGCCAGCAGTTGCCGAGCGGCCTGGATCAAAGCCTCTACCACTTTTTCCAGGAATTGCGCACCCCCTGGATCGATGCGCTGATGGTGTTCACGACAGAACTGGGCGACTATCAGGTCACCTTGCCGCTCAGTCTGGTGGTGTTCGGCTGGTTGATTTGGCAACGCCATCACTTTGCCGCCTGGCACTGGCTGGTCGCTCTGGGCTTTGGCATGGCGACCAACCTGCTGTTTCGCTGGCTGTTGCCGGTCGCCAGTCCCGACCAGGCGCTGGCGGGCGTCATCGGCTATTCGTTTCCATCGAGCCACGCCACGTTCAGTACGCTGGTCTTCGGGTTTCTGGCGGTGCTGATCGCCAAGGAAATCCCGCTGGCCCGACGCTGGATGGTCTATCTGGCGGCGGCGTTCATCATCGTTCCCATCGCCTTTGCCCGGCTGTACCTGGGCATTCACTGGCTCACCGACACGCTGGCGGGTCTCTGCCTGGGACTGATCTGGGTCACGGTGCTGGGCATCGCCTACAACCACCATCCCAAAGCAGCGCTCCACTGGCGGGGATTGCTGGCTTGTAGCGTGATCGTGCTACTGGCAATGGATTTGCTGCATGTCAGCCTCGACTATCGGGACGATTTGCACCGCTATCAGCCGCAAACCCCGTTGCAGATCCTGACACGGGAACAATGGCAAACGCAGGGTTGGCGGAAATTGCCGCAACAACGGCTCGATTTTCGGGGCCATCTTCGCCAGGATTTGACCTTGCAATGGGCGGGAACCCGTGAGCAACTGGCACAACGGTTGCAAAACGCCGGCTGGCAACCCGATCCTGGCATGAACCTGAAAAACCTGCTGCTCTGTTTGAGTCCCCAGGTGGAGTTGCGGGAACTGCCGGTATTGCCACAGTTGCACAATGGGCGTGAAGATGAGTTGCGGATGGTCCGCTATGGCGATGACCCGGCCAGTCGCTGGCTGGTGCGATTCTGGGATGTCGGAGCGCGATTGCAGGAGGGCGATACGCCCATCTGGATCGGCGGCATCAGTCGGCAGCAACGGGAACCCCGGATGCGTCTGTTCACCTTCGCTCTGGATGATCCACTGTCCTCGGTCCCGGATGATCTGCTGGCTCCCGCCTGGCAAGGGTTGCAGATTCAGCAGGTCATGGGTTCCAATTCCCACCCATTGATAACCCTGATTGCCGATTGAATTGAGAGGATTAACCCCATGTTGATGAACGCCGAGACCTCCTGCCTGTTGGTCGTGGATTTTCAGGAACGACTGATGCCGGCCCTTCACGATGCGGACCGCACTATCGCCAACGCTGTCTGGTTGATCCAGATCGCCCAGCGACTGGAGGTGTCGGTGCTGGCTTCCGAACAATATCCCAAAGGACTGGGCCACACGGTGTCGGCCATTCGCGATTTGCTGCCGGCGGAAGCGTTCATGGAAAAAATGCACTTCTCCTGCGCCGCTGACCGGGATTGCATGAGGCATATTGACGCGCTGGGCCGCGAGCAGATCGTAATTATGGGCGCGGAAGCGCATGTCTGCGTTTTGCAGACGGCTTTGGGACTACGGGCAACCGGCAAGGACGTTTATCTGGTTGCCGATGCGGTCTCTTCCCGGTCGCCGCGTGATGTGGAACTGGCGCTGGAGCGGATGCGGGCTGAGGGCGTGCGGGTGGTCAGTCGGGAGATGGTGGTTTTCGAGTGGCTGCATCAGGCCGGTACGGAGCGCTTCCGGGAGATCAGCCGGGAGTTTTTGCGATAGGTTTTCTCCACCCCGGCGCTCTCCCACCCGAGGGAAGGGAGTCACTTTGAAACTTGAGTAATCATTATGACCCGTACCGAATTTTCCATCCCCCGCCGTCCCTGTGTCGCTGTCCGCATTGGCGCGATCACGGTGGGCAGCGCTGCGCCCATCGTCGTGCAGTCGATGACCAATACCGATACTGCCGACGCTCAGGCAACCACTGCGCAAGTCGTGGCATTGGCCGAAGCCGGTTCGGAACTGGTCCGCATCACGGTCAACACTGAGGAGGCCGCTGCCGCCGTGCCGGTGATTCGGGAACGTCTAGCCACGCAAGGTCTCACAGTTCCGCTGATTGGCGATTTCCATTTCAACGGCCACCGCCTGCTGGCTAAATATCCCGCCTGCGCCGAGGCGCTGGATAAATACCGTATCAATCCCGGCAATGTCGGGCGCGGCAAAAAGAAGGATGAGCAGTTCTCCACCATTGTCGAAATCGCCTGCCGCTACGACAAACCGGTGCGGATCGGCGTGAACTGGGGCAGTCTGGATCAGGCGCTGGCGGCGCGACTGATGGATGAGAACGCCCGGTCGCCGACGCCGAAACCGGCGACGGAAGTGATGCATGAAGCGGTGATTCTGTCGGCGTTGGAAAGTGCGCAACGGGCTGAGGAGATCGGTCTGGGCCATGACCGGATCATTCTGTCGGTGAAAATGAGCGGCGTACAAGATTTGATCGCGGTCTACCGCAAACTGGCGATCCGCTGCGATTACCCCCTGCATCTGGGACTGACCGAGGCGGGCATGGGCAGCAAGGGCATCGTCGCCTCCACCGCCGCGCTGGCAGTGTTGTTGCAGGAAGGCATCGGCGACACCATTCGCATTTCCCTGACCCCGGAACCGGGCGGCGACCGCACCCAGGAAGTGATTGTGGCTCAGGAAATCCTGCAAGCCATGGGCCTGCGCTCGTTCACTCCGCAAGTGACCGCCTGTCCCGGTTGTGGCCGAACCAGCAGCGACTACTTTCAGCATCTGGCGCAGGACATTCAAACCTGGTTGCGGCAACAAATGCCGGTCTGGCGGGAGCGGCATCCGGGCGTTGCAGCCCTGAAAGTGGCAGTGATGGGTTGCGTGGTCAACGGCCCTGGCGAGAGCAAACAGGCCAATGTCGGCATCAGCCTGCCGGGAACCGGCGAGATTCCTGTTGCCCCGGTCTACGTCGATGGCGAGAAAACCGTGACCCTCAAGGGCGACGCCATTGCTGCCGAGTTCCAGAAAATCGTCGATGATTATGTCGTTCAGCATTACCCGACTGAAAGCGAATGGTCAACGTGACTGCTTCATCGGTTGCCGAACTCTGTTCCCATGGCCGCCGCCCATCCCATCCACTGATGGTCGCGATGCTGGTGTTTCTGATCGCTGCCGCTGCTGCCAGTGTGATCATCTGGCGTTTGGAGCAGGCGCGTCTCGACGTAGAACGTGCCCATATCGCCACCTACGCCGGTCATCACGCGCACATGATCGAACGCCATATTGAAAAGGCGCTGTCGGCTACCTACGCCCTGGCGGCGCTGGTGCGTCAGGGCGATGGTGCAGTCTCGAACTTTGCAGCGCTGGTGGAGGAGATGTTGCCGTTCTACACTGGAGTGTCGGCACTGGGCCTGGCCCCTGATGGTATTGTCAACCAGATGATCCCGCTGGCCGGCAACGAAAAGGCGCTAGGCCACAATCTGCTGCAAGACCCGGCGCGGACCCGCGAAGCTTTCCTGGCCCGGGACACCGGCAAACTCACTCTCGCGGGTCCTTTCAACCTGGTGCAAGGTGGGTTGGGGGCGGCAGGCCGTTTCCCCGTGTTCCTCAAAGATGAAGCAGGCGCGTCATTTTTCTGGGGATTCGTCGTCGTCTTGCTGCGGTTTCCTGAGGTGCTGGAACCCGCACAAATGGCCCATCTGATCGAAAATAATCTCGACTATGCGCTTTGGCGCATTCATCCAGACACCGGACAAAAGCAGATCATCGCCGCCTCCACGTCAGCGATGCTCATTGCGCCGATTGAACAAGTTATTCAGGTTCCGAACGCGACGTGGATGCTGAGCGTGAGTCCGGTAGCCGGCTGGAGCAATCCAGGCAGGCTGGCGTTAATGGCGACGTTGGGCCTGTTCTTCGCGCTGTTACTGGCGGCGGCGACCAAAATATTGATCAAACTGAAAGCACATCAGCAACAACTGGAAACCCGCACAGCCGAAGTTAAAACCCGTCAGGAAGATTTGAATCACGCCCAGGCGGTCGCCCGGATCGGTAGCTGGACATTCGACCTGATCCACAACGAACTCCGCTGGTCGGAGGAAACATGTCGTCTGTTTGGTCTGCCGCCGGGCGCTGTGCCGGATTACGCCCGCTTTCTGGAGCGTGTGCATCCCGATGACCGCGCCAGAGTCGATCAGGTCTGGCAGGCGGCGCTCAGTGGCGCGCCTTATGATATTGAACATCGCATTGTAGTGAACGGAGCCATCCGCTGGGTGCATGAACGGGCGCAACTGGAATTCGACGCCAATGGAACGGCCCAGCGCAGCGTCGGCACGGTGCAGGACATCACCGAACGCAAGCAGATCAAACAAGCCTTACAGCAGAGCGAACAACGCTATCGCGGGCTGTCCGAAGATATGCCGGCGCTGATTTGCCAATACCTGCCGGACAGCACACTGGTTTATGTCAATCGGGCGTATTGCGATTACTTTGAGCAACCGCCCGAGGCTTTGCTGGGGCAACAGTTTCTCGATTTTTTGCCGGTGGAAGCGGCACTGGCGGTCAAGGATTTTTACCTGTCCCTCACTCCGGAGGTGCCATCGAAGACTTACCAGCATCCAGTGACAGCCTATGGCGCGATTCGCTGGCATGAATGGACAGATCACGCCTTCTTTGATGACCAGGGCCAATTCACTCACTTTCAGGGTATTGGCCACGATATTACCGAACGCAAGCATACGGAAACCGAGTTACGCATCGCTGCTACGGCTTTTGAGTCCCAGGAAGGCATGATGATTACCGATACCACCCAAGCGATCCTGCGCGTCAATCGCGCCTTCACCCTGATCACCGGGTATTCCGCTGAAGAGGCCGTGGGCCGGAATCCGCGCCTGCTGAAATCCGGTCGCCACGATGCCGCTTTTTTTACTACGATGTGGGGGCACATTGAACAGGATGGACAATGGCAGGGTGAAATCTGGAACCGCCGCCCGAATGGCAGCGTGTATCTGATTTGGCTAACGATTACCGGGGTCAAGGACGAGAGCAGCGCGATCACTCACTATGTCGGGACGCTCACGGATATTACTCAACGCAAAATCGCCGAAGATGAAATCAAGCATCTGGCCTTCTACGACTCGCTGACCGAACTGCCCAACCGGCGGTTACTGCTGGATCGCTTGCATCAAGCCATCGCGGCCAGCGACCGCAACCAGCGGTATGGCGCCTTGCTATTCATCGATCTGGACAATTTCAAGACCCTCAATGACACCCTCGGTCATGATTATGGCGACTTGCTGCTGCAACAAGTCGCTGAACGGTTGGTAACCTGTGTCCGCAAAAAAGATACGGTAGCCCGACTGGGTGGCGACGAGTTCGTAGTGATGCTTGAAGACCTGAGCCGGAATCTTCAAGAAGCCGTTACCCAGACGCGATTGGTGGGCGAGAAAATTCTGACGGTGCTGAATCAGCCTTACCCGCTGGTCGATCAGTGGCGCCATAGCACCCCCAGCATTGGCATCACCTTGTTCAGCCACCATCAGGAAACGGTGAAGCAACTGCTGAAACAGGCCGATCTGGCGATGTATGCGGCCAAGGCGGCGGGCCGCAATACCCTGCGTTTTTTTGAACTGACCGAATTCACCTGCCTCTGACCCCTGACCATGACCGATACTGCCGCCCCGCTACGCCCATCACCCCATCAGGTTGAAGAGCACCTGCGGCAAATTATCAAGTTGCTGGAGAAGCATCGCCTGGTGGAAACGCTGGTTGACCGCGACCGTGCCAGTCCCCGCCATCAACTCATCGAATCGCTGGTGCATCGTCAGCATCTGGTGGAACTGCAACTGAAACTGCACAGCCTGCATCCGGCAGATATTGCCTATATCCTGGAAGCGTTGCCGCTGGAAGACCGCTTGCTGGTCTGGCGACAGATGCGGGATGAGCAAGGCGGCGAGGTGCTGCTGGAGGTCTCTGATGCGGTGCGGGATTGGGTGATCGAGGTGTTGGAACGTCCGGCGCTGGTCAAGGTGCTGGGTCAACTGGACGCCGACGATCTGGCCGATTTAGCCGAGGCTGTTGCCGAAGACGTGCTGGCCGAGGTTCTGCAAACGCGCAACGCGCGTGACCGCGACTGGCTGCAAACCACCATGGCCTATCCTGAAGATCAGGTGGGTCATTTGATGAGTCCCGATATTCTGACGGTGCGCGAGAATCAGCGGGTGGAACAGGTCTTGTGGCTGTTGCGCGGACGGGAGGCGTTGCCGCCGAATACTGACCAATTGTTCGTGGTCGACGCCCGACATTCATTCAAGGGTGTTCTACCCTTGCCGGCGCTGTTGCTCAATGATCCACAACAACCGATCAGTGCGCTGATGATGACTGATCCGGTGCTGTTCAGCCCGACTGACGATGCCGATGATGCCGCCCGGGCCTTCGAGCGCTACGATCTGGTATCGGCACCGGTGGTCAATGAGCGGGGCAAACTGGTGGGACGGTTGACGGTGGATGAAGTCATGGACTACATCCGCGAGGAGTCGGAGGAAGATGTGCTGAACATGGCGGGTTTGCAGGGCGATGAAGACCTGTTCGCGCCAATCTGGGCCAGCGCCCGCAACCGCTGGCTGTGGCTGGCGGTTAACCTTTGCACCGCTTTTATCGCCTCGCGGGCTATCGGCCTGTTCGAGGACACCATTACCCAGATTGTGGCGCTGGCGACGCTGATGCCGATTATCGCTGGCATTGGCGGCAACTCCGGCAATCAGACGACCGCCCTGGTGGTGCGTGGTCTGGCGCTGGGCGAGATTACCCCGGAGAACACCTGGCATCTGGTCTTCAAGGAACTGGGCGTTGGCCTGCTGAACGGGCTGGTCTGGGGCGCGACGGTGGGCTTGTTCGCCTGGCTGTTGTACCGGAACCTGCCATTGGGTGGGGTGATGGCGGCGGCCATGCTGTTGAATCTACTGCTGGCGGCGCTGATGGGCGTCGCCATTCCGCTAACGATGCATCGGCTGGGCCGCGATCCGGCCATGGGATCGAGCGTCCTGCTGACCTTCATTACCGATGGCATGGGCTTTTTTATCTTCCTGGGACTAGCGACAGTGTTTTTGCTGTAGCCAAAACGTTTGCTGGAGATCGCTGCGTATGTTCCGGTTTTTGTTGATAATAGCCTGTCTGGTTGCCCTGAGCGGCTGCGTGGCGATGCCCAGCGTCACCAGCGCCCCGGCGACTGATGCCCCCCGCCCACGGGTTGCCGAATCGCCGGTTCCCCCGCCCGCGCCGCCCGTGGCTGGCAAACCGGGTTCCGCGAACCCGGCCTTCATCGGCGAACGCGCCGAGCAGGCTTATCAAACCGGACGATGGGACGTGGCCGAAGGCTACTATTTACAACTCACCCGGCTGAAACCGGGCGATGCTGAACCCTGGTTTCAGTTGGGCAATCTGTATGCGGAACAGGGACGGCTGGATTCGGCACAACGCGCCTATCAGGAATCGCTGCGCCGCCGCGATGACGCAAAAACCCTGCATAATTTAGGGTTAGTGCAGGTCAAACTGGGTATCGGGGCCTTGCGCGAATCGCAAAAACGCTTGCCGCCCGACGATCCGGCGCGGCAGGAGACCCGTGAATTTTTACAGACGCTGCTGGAAACGGCATCACCGTAAAACCAACCTGGGAGTAAAAATCATGTACCAACAAATCCTGTTTGCTGCTGATTTCTCCGAAGACGCATTGCGGGTAGGCGAACGCGCCCGGGACATCGCCCGGAAATGCGGCGCGAAGTTGAGTCTGATTCATGTGGTCGAGGACGTGAATATCAGCCTGGGCGGGGGCTATGAGCTGCTACCCGTTCTGCCCGACCTGCCCGATGAAGCCCTGCTTCAGGAATCGCGCAACGCACTGGGGAATCTGGCACAGCGTCTGGACATCACCGACGCCGGCCTGTGGGTCGTCAACGCCCTCTCTACCAAGGAAGGCATTATTGGTGCCGCCAAGGACCATCACATTGATCTGATCGTCGTCGGCAGCCATGGCCGCCACGGGCTGGCGCTGTTGCTCGGCTCCACTGCCAACGCTGTTCTGCATGGGGCACCGTGCGATGTGCTGGCGGTGCGTATTTAACCGAACCCCGAACCCCGAACTTCCCTACCCCCGCTTTCCTCGCAGCGGTTCAGGATTCGGGGCGACATCCACCGACACTTTCAGGGAATGCGAACCGCCGCCGGTGACCACGCCCTGCAACGGGGCGACATCGCCGTAATCGCGGCCCCACGCCAGCGTGACATGCTTTTCCCTGGGCATACAGTCATTGGTCGGATCAAATTCCGCCCACCCCATACCAGGCACATACACCGCCAGCCAGGCGTGGGAAGCGTCAGCACCGATCAGCCGGGGCTGACCGGGTGGCGGCAAGGTCTCCAGATAACCACTGATATAGCGCCCGGCCAGCCCCAGCGACCTCAAACAGGCGATCCCCAGATGGGCGAAATCCTGACAGACCCCACGCCGCTCCTTGAGCACCTCGTCCAGCGGCGTGGCCACGGTCGTAAAATGCGGGTCATATTTGAATTCCTGGTAAATTCGTGTATTCAAATCGGCCATCGCTTCCAGTAGGGGGCGGCCCGGCGGGAAGCTGGCCTCGGCATATTCACGAAAGACCGGCTGGATCGCGATAAAAGGCGAATTCAGCCCAAACAAGCGAGCTTCGACAATTTCCGGGTCTGGATCTTCCTGCAACATCCGGCGGGCCTGTTCCCAGGGCGGTGAGGCGCTGGACTCGTCGAACGGTCGCTCGTCCAACACCCGCACTTCGGTAGCGACCGTGACTTCCAACCGCTGATGAATATCCTGGATCGCAAAGTACAGCACCCGATTGCCAAAGAAATCTACCCGTTCCACCGACACCGCCGGTCGGGGTTTAATCCGGATCTGGCTGGGCCGGTGCAATTGCCAGGGCGTCTCACGAGGCAGCAGGCGTGCTTCGTTATGACACAAAGACACGCCACTGGTGTACTCGTAAAGCGTTCGGTGAGTAATGGTGTACCTCATGGCATGATCACCACGAAAGACACGAAGGCCACGAAAACTGTGTAAAGCGTTCGGTGAGTAATGGTGTACCTCATGGCCGCATCATGATCAACTGTTGAGCCACTTCAGCATGACTGAAGTGGCTGTGGGTCAGCGCGTCAGACAAACCGGACAGCGGTTTGTGAAGGGCGTCCAGCAGTCGGATCAGTTCCACGCTGGAACGGGTACTGTCGTGGGACAGGGTGGCAAGTGCTGCAATATCAGCCAGTTGCAGGGTGGACAGCGCTTCCAGCACCAGCCGTTCCTCAACGCTGCGATAGGGCGAGCCATTCGGTTGTTGCAGTCGGCCAATATGCCGTTGCAACCGCCGCAACTGGTAACCGACCGAGCGGGGATTGCCCTCATCAAACAGTAGCAAATCAATAATCGCGGTCGGATGCAGCGCCGAGCGGTAGCGGCGACGATAGGCGGTCAGATTGTCGGTAATCGTCAGCACTACTTCCCACAGCGGGACGCCGGGATGACGAGCGGTAATGAACGCCAGTTTGAATAAATCCAGCGTCCGCAAGACCCGCTCCAGGTAACGGCCTATATCGAAAAACAGCCAGCCCTGATGATGCGGCATGGTTTCATTATTCAGTCCGCAGAACGAGGCGACCAGCACCAGCTCCTCCTCCAGCAACTCGCGGGCCTGCCGGGCGCTCAGATTGGCGGGGAGTTCCTGAATCCATTGCTGCAAGCGGTTCAGCAACCGCCAACTGTCATCGCCCAGATGATTGCGCACCGCTCGACCGGTTCGGGACAGACCATTGAAGATGGTTTGCAAACTGCCCGGATGCTCCACATCGACCAGGAGATTCAACAACATCTGGCGCAGGGCGAAGAAGCGGGCGCGCGGCGATTCCGCTACCGGCGGCACCGGAATTTCCAGTGCCTCGAACAGATCATCCAGACAACGCTCATCGGTATTGTCCTGCTCCCACTCCAGCAGCCGGCCCAGCGCCTCGCGCAACAAGCGGGCGGTCCCGTCCAGCCGTTCGCCATAGCGGCCCAGCCAAAACAGATTATCGGCAACCCGGCTCGGCAAATCGCCGCCATCGCGGGTGACAATGATGGGACCATAGGCCTGACGCAGCAAACTGACGTGGCGTTGCGGCGTCGGTGCCAGCACCCACCAGTCCTTGCTGATGCCGCCCTTTTGCAATGACGCCTGCAAGGTATCCATCCCCGAGGAAACCCGCGCCAGTCCCCCTGGCATCACCCGATAACCGTCATCCTCCGCCACGACGAATCCACGCAACATCACCGGGCGCGGCGTCAGGCGACCATCCTCCAGCACCGGCGTTGTGGACAGCGGCGATGGAGCCTGAGCGATGAATAGATGCGGCTGGTCCTGAATGCGCTTGATGAGTTCGGCCTGAGCAGCGGCGTCCAGTTTGCGGCCTTCCCAATAGGGGCCGCCAGGGAGAATGGAGCGCACCACCAGTTCATCCAGATGCGCCAGCACATAGCCCCTATCGTCGAGCTGGCCGCACCACCAGGTCGGCAGCGACGGCAATTTCAAATCCTCGCCCAGCAGTTGCCGACACAACAATGGCAGAAACGGCCCCAGTCCGGGATTTTCGACAATGCTGCTGCCGAGGGCGTTGGCCAGCACCACATGACCACCGCGCGCCGCCTGTAGCAGTCCAGGAATGCCGAGCAGGGAGTCGCCATCCAGTTCCAGCGGATCGCAGAAGGCGTCCAGCACTCGCCGCAGAATAACGTCGACTGGACGCAACCCGCCGAGGGTTTTCAGCCAGACCCGGCTATCGCGCACCACCAGATCCTCGCCCTCGACCAGACTCAGCGACAGGTAATTGGCCAAATAGGCGTGCTCAAAATAGACCGGGCTGTTGGGACCGGGGGACAGCAGCACGACATGCGGATTTTCAGGATGATGCCGGGACAGGTTGGCCAGGGTGGTCCGTTCGGTTTCCAGGAAACTGGCCAGTCGGCGCAATGGCGCATCGCGGTAGAGCATGGGCAATGCCCGCGCCAGGGTAATGCGGTTTTCCAGCGTGTAGCCGGCACCTGAAGGCGACTGGGTGCGGTCGCCATAGACCCGGAAGACGCCATCCGGTCCCCGCGCCAGATCAACGCCATGAAAAATCAGCCAGCGGTTGCCATCGGGCAGCGAACGGTAGCAGGGATGCAGAAAGCCAGGGTGCGCATAAACCAGTTCCGCGGGGAGCCAACCTTGCCGGATCGCCAGTCGCCGGTCATATAAATCCACCAGTAGCGCATTCATCAACCGGGCGCGCTGTTCCAGACCCTCCGCCAGCGTCGTCCATTCCTCGCCGGTCATCAACAGCGGAATCGGATCGACCAGCCAGTGTCGTTGCGGACCGTGTGGATCGTCATAGGTGTTGTAGGTGACGCCATCCGTCTGCAACAGTCGCTGAACTTCGTTATGGCGGCGCTCCAGTTCATCGCCGCCGAGTTCTTCCAGCGCCTGGGCCATAGCGACCCAGTGGGGCCGCAGGACGCCGGGCGCTGAACACATCTCGTCATAGCCGGATTCGGCGACCGGATAGGAGGCCAGCAACGTTTCGCTGGGCGATTCCAGCGTTTCGGATTCTTCCAGACAGAAAGCCAGGGCGGCTTCGCTCATGCGCGTCTCTGCTGGTTGGTTTCACGCAGGCGATGGGCGAGCACCCGCATGACCTGGAGGGCGAACATCGGGGTGCGCTGAATCAGGGTGAGAAAGTGCTGGCGGGTTACCAGCGTCAACAGGCAGTCAGTGGCGGCAAGCGCCGTTGCGCTGCGCGGGCGGTCTTCAATCAGCGCCATTTCGCCGAGAATATCGCCGGGGCCGAGTGTTTCCAGGGGTTGGCCATCGATCAGAATCGTCACCTCGCCCTCAATGACGATATACAGGACATTGCCGGGATCGCCTTCCTGGAAAATGGTCTGACCGACGGAAAAAGCCTGATGGGTTTCGGTTTTGCTGAAAGAATCCTGCGTATTCATAATGAAGGTGCTCGTCATGCGGGAAATCGACCGGGGAAATGCCCGCACGGTGGCGGGTCGACTGGCGATTCAGACAGTGCTCATCAGTTTAGCCGACTTTACGCGATGGGGGATAGCCGGGAATGTCGCCTTTCCAACAACGACCCCAAAGATATGCAGGCCATATCCCGATTGAATAACACTGTGTATGTTTCAGTCCGGGTTCAGCTTGTCCTTGCAAAATATCAATGTTTTGGCATGATGACCCGTGCTGGAGTTATTGAACTTACATTGAGAGGATAAACATTCAATGAACAGGAAATCCCTGGGAATCCGCTTGACAGGCGCTCTGTTGGGCGCAAGTTTGCTCACCATGGCCGCCCACGCCGCCGGTCCCAAACCGGAAGACGCCATGGAATACCGGCAGTCGGTATTTAACATCATTGGCTGGAACTTCAAACCCATGGGTGCGATGGTGAAGGGTGAAGTTCCGTTTGATGCTGCCGCAGTCGCCCGCCACGCTCAGTATGTCGATTTGATGAGCAAGGCGGCGCTGGAGGGTTTTCCGAAGGGATCGGGGCCAGATGCGGTTGAGGATACCGACGCCAAGGCGGATATCTGGACGAATTGGGGCAAGTTCGAGACTGCCATGAAGAACTTCCAGCAGGAATCCGCGAAGCTGGCCGAAGTCGCCAAGGGTGGCGACGAAGCGGTGATCAAGGCGCAGTTCGGCAAGACCGCCGAAACCTGCAAAGCTTGTCATAAGGAATTCAGGAAGGATTGATTTTTGCCTCCCTCTCCTGTCGGCGGGAGAGGGGCGGATGCAACAGTCAAGGGCGATGCGCTTTCTGGTACTACTTACTGCTCAGCGCACCAGCAGCCAGACGCCAACGCCTGCTATGGCCAGGGCTGCCAGACCCCGCCACGGACTCACGATGCGCGGCGCTTGACCCGCCCGTTCCGATGGAACCGGCTTGTTGCCGCTCAGCATTGGGTGGATCAAATTTTCCCGTTTGACCAGCAGATAAAAGAATACAGCCCCCAGGTGAATGACGATCATCGTCAGCAGCAGGTTGAAATTGAGCTTGTGAATCGTCGTCAGCCAGTCGCTGGCCGCTTTCGATACCCAACCGTACAGCGGCCCTTCAACCAGAATGTCATCGTTGGCGAACAGGCCGGTGATGGCCTGAATCAGTAGCAGGGTCAGCAGCGCTACAATTGACCAGGCACCCATGGGATTATGGCCGAGATAGTGGGGCGTTTCGCCGCGAAGTAGCGCCTTCAGGTAATCCAGCGCCGCGCCGGGACCCCGAATAAAGTCAGTGAAGCGGGCGGTTTCGCTACCCGTGAAGCCCCAGATCAGCCGAAACAGCACCAATGTCAGCACGGCGTAGCCCCCCCAGAGATGCCAATTCATGGTGCTGCTTTGCTCGGCGGTCCACCACTGGACGATCATTAGAATCACCAGCGTCCAGTGAAACAGCCGGGTCGGCAAATCCCAGACTTTGAGGTTGTGGAGAGTGTGCGGTTGGTCAGACATGCCAGATTCCTCGTGGCGGTGAAAAAAACCTATTATCTCCCAAGTACGCTTTCCTGGCTTGACCCGGAATTGCTGTCTGAGTTAATTTGCCAACTATGAAAACCATGCAATCCCCCGAACGGTTTGAACTGCGACTGAGTGGCCCGGCCTCCTGAGTGGAGCGTCGGGGCTGGTTGTCGCCGTTAATCATTCAAACCGCTGTCGAGGATTGCCGCCCATGTCTGACCCTGATCGATTCTTTTTTCGTGCTGTTCGTGTCTTTCGTGGTGTCAAGGATTGCCGCCCGTGTCTGACCCTGATCGATCCTGCATCGTCCTTCTCCCCGTTTCCGCTGGCAGCGTCGGCTGTCCGAATTTCGCGGGTCTGCTCTCCCTGGAATTACTGCGACTCAGTAGCGGTCGTACCGCGCCGCGCTGGTTTTTTTGGAACATCCTTCAAAAGAGGAATTACTGATGCACGTTGACGCCGCCCGTAAATACCGTCCCTTCCCGCCCATTCCGTTGCCTGATCGGCAATGGCCGGCGCGGGTGCTCACCGAGGCCCCGCACTGGTGCAGCGTGGATCTGCGCGATGGCAATCAGGCGCTGATTGAACCGATGGGCACGGATCGCAAGCGCCGGATGTTCGAGACCTTGGTGCAACTCGGTTTCAAGGAGATCGAGGTCGGCTTTCCCGCCGCGTCGCAGACCGATTTTGATTTCGTCCGCTATCTGGTCGATCAGCGGCTCATTCCCGACGAGGTCAGCATCCAGGTGCTCACCCAGTCCCGCGAACCATTGATTCGCCGCAGTTTTGAAGCCCTGCACGGGGTGAAAAAAGCGGTGGTGCATCTTTACAACTCCACCTCACCGATTCAGCGGGAGGTCGTGTTTGGGTTGGACAAGGCCGGCATTATTGAAATTGCTGTCGCCGGCGCCCGGTTGATGCGGGAGATCGCGGCTGACTATCCGGATACAAACTGGACGTTTGAATATTCCCCGGAGAGTTTCAGCGCGACGGAACTCGACTTTGCCCTGGCAGTGTGCGAAGCGGTCGTCGACGTTTGGCAGCCGACGCCGGAACATCGGGCGATTCTCAACCTGCCAGCGACGGTGGAAATGGCCACGCCGAATGTTCACGCCGATCAAATCGAGTGGTTCTGCCGTCATCTCAGTTGCCGTGATTCAGTGTTGATCAGCGTCCATCCGCATAATGACCGGGGAACGGCGGTTGCCGCCGCGGAACTGGCGTTGCTGGCTGGCGCGGATCGAGTGGAGGGAACGCTGTTCGGCAATGGCGAGCGCACCGGCAATGTGGACATTGTGACCTTGGCGCTGAATTTGTTTACCCAGGGCATTGACCCCGGTCTGGACCTGTCCGACATCAACGCGGTGGTGCGGGCGGCGGAATACTGCAACCAGTTGCCGGTGCATCCGCGCCATCCTTATGCGGGCGAGTTGGTGTTCACGGCTTTTTCTGGTTCGCATCAGGACGCGATCAAGAAGGGTCTGGCCGCGATTGCCGGGCAGGCCATTTGGGATGTGCCCTATTTGCCGATTGACCCTGAGGATGTGGGCCGCACCTATGAAGCGGTGATTCGGGTCAACAGCCAGTCCGGCAAGGGCGGCATCGCTTATCTTCTGGAAAAGGATCATGGCCTGCGGTTGCCGCGCCGGTTGCAGATCGAGTTCAGCCGGATTGTGCAGGCCATCGCTGACGGGACCGGCAAGGAATTGACGTCCGCTGACCTGTGGGCCGCGTTTGAAAGCGACTATTTGCAGCCCGATATGCCTTTCCATTTTATCGATCATCGCACGACACCTTCCCGCCAGGCGGGTGGGGTAAGCAAGTTGACAGCGACGATTCGGGAACGGGGCCAGGAGCGGTTGATTTCCGGCAAAGGCAACGGCCCGATTGACGCCTTTACCGATGCGTTGAATCAGCATTTTGGCCTGGATGTCAAAGTGGTGGATTACCACGAACACGCGATTGGGGCCGGGGCCAACGCAACCGCGGTGTCCTATGTCGAAGTGCGCATGGACGGCGATCCGACCGCACTGTTCGGGGTTGGTATCGACAGTAATATCGTCACGGCGTCGCTGAAGGCGGTGGTCAGCGCGGTCAATCGGGCCTTGCGGCAAACGGTGTGGGAAGGCGGGTATGAGGAAGAGATGCGGCGGGTCGCCGGGATGAAGGGTTAAGGCGGGTCAATCGGGCTATGAGTGTCCCCGGAAAGCAGTTAAGATTCCGGGGACTGAATGCTTCAGCGTTACACAACCGATTTGGTGAATACCTACGCTATGACTTACAAAGGCCTGATTCTCGCTGGCGGCTCCGGCACCCGATTGCACCCACTGACGGTTTCAGTCAGCAAGCAGTTGATGCCGGTCTACGATAAGCCGATGATTTATTACCCGGTCGCCACGCTGATGCTGGCGGAAATCCGGAACATTCTGATTATTACCACCCCCCGCGATCAGGAAGCGTATCAAACCCTATTGGGCGACGGTGCGCGCTGGGGTATGAACATTGAGTATGCCATCCAGCCCAGTCCCGACGGGTTGGCACAGGCGTTCCTGATTGGCGAGTCGTTTATTGGCGCTGATCCGGCCTGTCTGATGCTCGGCGACAACATTTATTATGGTCAGGGGCTGTCCGCGGTACTGCGCCGAGCGACCGCTCGCCAGCAAGGCGCGACCGTATTCGGCTACTATGTGCGCGATCCCCAGCAATATGGCGTGGTTAGCTTTGACGCCCAGGGTCGGGCAGTGGAAATTGAAGAGAAACCGAAACAGCCCAAGTCCAATTACGCCGTGACCGGCCTGTATTTTTACGATAATGACGTCGTCAACGTCGCCAAAAACATCCGGCCTTCAGCGCGGGGCGAACTGGAAATCACCGATGTTAATAAAGTCTATCTGGAACGCGGCGCGTTAAATGTGGAACTGCTCGGGCGCGGGTATGCCTGGCTGGATACGGGTACTCACGAATCACTGTTGGCGGCGGCTAATTTCATGCAGGTGGTCGAACAGCGCCAGGGTCTGAAAATTTCCTGCCCGGAGGAAGTCGCCTGGCGGATGGGTTACATCGACGATGAACAACTGACCCGGTTGGCGCAGCCACTGGCTAAAAGCGGCTACGGTCAATATCTGCTGGAATTGCTGGAGCGGAGGGTGACGGCGTGAAGGTGATCGAAACCGGGTTGCCCGGCGTGTTGCTGCTGGAACCCAAGGTATTCGGCGATGTGCGTGGTTTTTTCATGGAGACCTGGCAGGCGGCGCGTTATCACGAGGCAGGAATGCCGGAGCGCTTTGTCCAGGACAACCATTCCCGGTCGCGCCGGGGCGTCTTGCGCGGCCTGCATTATCAATTGGTTCAACCCCAGGGCAAGCTGGTGTGGGTCACAC
This sequence comes from Pseudomonadota bacterium, assembly GCA_030917925.1. Classification (GTDB taxonomy): domain Bacteria; phylum Pseudomonadota; class Gammaproteobacteria; order Competibacterales; family Competibacteraceae; genus UBA2383. The sequence continues at coordinate 6,505 of JAUPTV010000077.1, read as the reverse complement.
GCGGCGCGGTGTTCGATGTGGCCGTGGATATTCGCCGGGGATCGCCGGCCTTCGGGCGCTGGTATGGTTGTGTGCTGGACGATGTGGATCATCGGCAATTGTATATCCCGCCCGGTTTCGCTCACGGCTTCTGCGTGATTTCCGAAGAAGCAGATTTCTTCTATAAATGTACCGATTACTACCATCCACAGTCTGAACACGGTATTGCCTGGAATGATCCGGACATTGGCATTGACTGGCCGTTGCGGGACGTGGCGTTGTCGGGCAAGGATCAGCAAAATCGACGGTTGAAAGAACATGCGACTGAAGAGTTGCCGGTGTACGAGGGTTGAATTCATGCGCATGATTGTCACGGGCGCACAGGGTCAGGTCGGTTGGGAATTGAATCGCCGGGCCATGGCGCTGGGCCATGCCGTACTGGCCTGGAGTCAGGTGGAACTGGATATTACTGATACCGTCGCGGTGGACAGGGCGCTGGACGCCAGCAGCGCTGATGTCGTCATCAATGCTGCCGCTTATACCGCAGTGGATAAGGCGGAACAGGAACCCGATCTGGCGTTTGCGGTGAACCGGGACGGTCCCGCGCATCTGGCTACAGCTTGCGCTCGTTTGAATATCCCATTACTGCATATTTCCACCGACTATGTTTATGACGGACGCAAATCCAGCCCCTACGTTGAAGACGACGCTACGGCGCCGCTAGGCGTGTATGGGGCCAGCAAGCTGGCGGGTGATGAAGCCGTGCGTCGCGGGTTGCCCCGGCATCTGATCTTGCGGGTGAGCTGGGTGTTTGGCGTCCACGGCCATAACTTCGTCAAGACTATCCTACGGCTGGCGCGGGAGCGGGAAGAACTAAGAATTGTTGCTGATCAGCACGGCAGTCCCACCTTCGCCGGCGACATTGCGGATACCCTGTTGGAACTGGCTGGGCGCATCCCTGAAATTGATGCAAAAGGCGCTTGGGGGACTTACCACTATTGCAATGAACCGGTAACGACCTGGTATGGCTTTACCCGCGCCATTGTGGAACAGGCCGGGGAACGTGAACCCTTGCGGGCGCAAACGGTCATTCCGATTACCACTGCGGATTACCCAACGCCCGCTGCCCGGCCCGCCAATTCCACGCTGGATTGTGGGAAACTGGCGGCTCAATTCGGTATCTTCCCGCGCCCGTGGCGGGACGGTTTGCAAGCTCTGCTATCCTCTGACTATTGACTACTAACCTAACCACTCACTCCATGTCTGTTGATCTTGGCGAATTGCTGGTTGCCCACCAGAAACTGACTGATGCGGATTTACAGCGCGCCAAGCGGGTGCAGGAAGGCGCTGGCGAAGCGCTCGATACGCTGCTGCTCAAGCTGGGGCTGATTTCGGAACGCGATCTGGCCGAGGCGCTGACAGCGCAATTGAATCTGCCGCTGGTCCGGCCTGCCGATTACCCCGAAACCCCGGCAACCAATGGCGCACTTTCGCCGCGCTTTCTGAAAGACGCTCGCGTGATTCCCCTGGCGGACGATGAGCAGGGTCTGACCGTGGCGATGGCCAATCCTACCGATGAGTATGTGTTGTCCGCGCTGCGCTTGGCGACGGGTAAGACCATCCTGCCGCAAGTCGGCATTCCCTCGGAACTGGAAGCGGTGTTTGAGCGGTTGTATGGCAGTGGCCGCTCGGCGATGGGCCAGATCGTGGATTCCATTGGTCTGGCCGACGATCTGACCGATGAGGAGCAGATTCAGCATCTGAAAGACCTGGCCAGCGAAGCGCCGGTGATTCGCTTGGTCAATCTGATGATCGCCCGTGCCGTGGAATCGCGGGCTTCGGATATTCACATTGAACCGTTTGAAAACCGGCTGAAGGTGCGTTACCGGGTCGATGGGGTGCTGCGTGAAGTGGAATCGCCGCCTTCACGGCTTTCAGCAGCGGTCATCTCCCGCATCAAGATCATGGCCAAGCTGAATATCGCCGAGCGGCGCTTGCCCCAGGATGGGCGGATTCAATTGCGGGCGCACGGCAAGGAAATCGATCTGCGCGTGTCCACCGTGCCGACCTTGTGGGGCGAAAGCGTGGTCATGCGCATTCTCGACAAGGCCAGTGTGGTGCTGGATTTCCCAACGTTGGGATTCAGCCCGCGCACCCTCGAACGCTTCCTCCATATTCTGATGATGCCGCATGGCATTATCGTGGTCACCGGGCCAACCGGCAGCGGCAAGACGACGACCCTGTATACCGCTTTGCAGACGCTGAATACCCCCGAGCGGAAGATTTTGACGGTGGAAGATCCAGTGGAATATCAACTGGAAGGCATTAACCAGATTCAGGTCAAAGCGCAGATCAATCTGACGTTCGCCAATGCGCTGCGCTCCATCGTCCGCCAGGACCCGGACGTGATCATGATTGGTGAAATGCGCGATCTGGAAACGGCGGGCATTGCGGTGCAGTCGGCATTAACCGGCCACATGGTGCTGTCTACCCTGCACACCAACGACGCCGCGGGCGGCATTACCCGCTTGATGGATATGGGCGTTGACGATTATCTGCTGACGTCGACTATCAACGGTATTCTGGCGCAACGCCTGGTGCGTCTTCTTTGTCCCCATTGCCGCCAGCCGTATGAGGCGCTGCCGGAACTGGTCGAGGAAATGCGGTTGCGGCGGTTTGTTGAAACCGGTAGTGAAGGGAATGGGATCACTTTGTATAAGGCGGTCGGTTGCGAACTGTGCGGCGGGACCGGGTATCGCGGTCGGGCGGCGATCATGGAATTTCTGACGATGACCGATACCCTGCGGCGCCTAGTGCTGAAACACGCTGACGCGACGGTGTTGCAGGCCGAAGCCCAGCAGGAGGGGATGGATACCATGTATGAAGACGGGTTGCGCAAGGCGGTCGCTGGCGTCACGACCCTTGAGGAAGTGCTGCGCGTGACGACTCAGCAGGAACAGGAGGCGTAGATGCCCCGCTATCGCTATGAAGCGGTGGATAACACCGGCGACGTGGTGCGTGATGAACTGGATGCGCCGAATCCGGAAGTGGTCATTGAACGGCTGCGCGACCAAGGTTTGCTGCCGCTGTCAGTCGATGAAACCAGAGGCGGATGGCTGGGCGTCGGCCTGGGTCAGCCGTGGTTCAGCAAGAGGCGGTCACTCTCGCGCAAAGCGGTGATGCTGATGACCCAGCAACTGGCCAACCTCCTCCATGCTGGGATGCCACTGGATCGGGCCTTGACCATCCTGATCGGGGTCAGTGACGATGAACAGGCGCAAACGCTGCTAGAGCGGGTCCAGGAAAAAGTGCGCGGCGGTTCTTCGCTGGCCGATGCGCTGGAAGCACAAGGGGCCTTTTCGCGCTTCTACCTGAACATGATTCGCGCTGGCGAAGCGGGCGGGGCGTTGGAAGTGGTGCTCAAGCGGTTGACCGAGTTTCTGGAGCGCTCGCAGGCCCTGCGGGAAACGGTGACCTCGGCGCTGATTTACCCAATCATTCTGCTGTCGGTATCGGCGTTGTCGGTGATTATTTTGCTGACCTTTGTGGTGCCGCAATTTCAACAACTGTTCGCGGACGCCGGTAAAGCGCTGCCGCTGGCGACGCAGATTGTGATTGCCCTGGGGGACGGATTTCGGCATTACTGGTGGGTGGGAGTAATGCTGCTCCTGCTGATCGTGGCGATACTGCGCCAGCAACTCAGTCAGCCTGCCAGTCGCGCCCGCTGGGATCGCTGGTTTCTCAGTCTGCCCTTGTTCGGCGACTTGATCGCCAAGGTGGAGACGGCGCGACTGACGCGGACGTTGGGAACATTAATTGGCAACGGCGTGTCGCTGTTGAATGCGCTGACCATCGTCCGGGAGACGCTGACCAATCAGGTGTTAGCGACGGCGCTGGGCGAGGTCTCTGAACATGTCAAGACCGGGCGGGGGCTGGCTGAACCGTTGCAGGAGGCCGGGAACTTTCCCAAACTGGCAGTGCAAATGATTCGGGTCGGTGAAGAAACCGGCCAGTTGCAGGAGATGCTGCTACAGGTCGCCGAGACCTACGATGGCGAGGTGCAGACCGCCGTTAAGCGAATGCTGACCCTGCTGGAGCCGGCGCTCATTCTTGGGCTGGGTGTGATCATTGCCGGAATTATCATGTCTATTCTGGTCGCGATTCTCAGTTTAAATGAGTTGGCTTTTTAACAGGTTCAAGATGCGAGAAAAAGGCATGAAACAAACGACTTTCCGCCGCGCACGCGGCTTTACTTTGATTGAACTACTGGTGGTATTGGTGATTCTCGGCCTGCTGGCCGGGTTGGTCGGGCCGCAGGTAATGAAGTACCTGGGCGGCGCAAACACCAAAACTGCTAAATTGCAGATTGAAGATTTCAGCACGGCGCTGGACGCCTTCCGGCTGGATATGGGCCGCTATCCCAATACCAATGAGGGCTTGCAGGCGCTGGTCATGCAACCGTCCGGCGCGAGCCGCTGGAACGGCCCTTATCTGCGCAAAAACCTTATTCCCAAAGACCCGTGGGGTAACGATTACCAATATCGTGCCCCTGGCCAGAACAGCGGCGGGGCTTTTGACCTGTATTCGCTCGGTGCCAATAACGCTGAAGGCGGCGAGGGTGAAGATCAGGACGTGGTGAGTTGGCAGTAGGCGCACGATGGTACGGGGGCAGGAGGGCTTCACGCTGTTGGAAGTGCTAATGGTGCTGGTGATTGGCGTGTTGCTGGTCGCGTTGACGCCGCCCCTGCTGTCCGGCATGAGCGGCTCCACCGAGTTGCGCGGCGCGGCGCGACAACTGGCTGCCGGTTTGCGCAATGCGCGTAACCAGGCCGTCACCGGTCAACAGGAGGCGATCTTGCTGCTGGATCTGGCGGGACACCGGTTTGCCGTCAGCGGGGATTCGCGGGAAGTCGCCTTGCCTGGCAGCGTTGCCCTGCATCTTTATACCGCTCAGTCAGAACTGCTGGATCGTGAGAAAGGCAGTATCCGGTTTTTCCCGGACGGCAGTTCCACCGGCGGCGCGATTACGGTTAGTGGTCCGAAGCGGGCCTATCGGGTGAACGTGGACTGGTTGACGGGCGGCATTGCCATCATTGAGCAGGAGGCCCGCCCGTGAAGGGGCAGCGGGCAGCGCTGGGGAGGTGGGAACTTGGCTTTTCGCTGCTGGAAGTCCTGGTGGCGTTCGCCATTCTGAGCATCTCGCTGGGCGTATTGCTCCAGGTTTTCGCCACCGGGCTGCGTAACGCTGGCCTGGCCGATGACTATACCCAGGCAACGCTGTATGCCGAGTCGATTCTGGCGGCGGTGGGTCGGGAAGCGCCACTGACCGAGGGCGAGCGCAGTGGGCCGGTGAATGAGCAATTTTCCTGGCGCAGTAGCGTGAGCCGCTATACCGAAGGGCTGCCCGAGTCAGAAACGGTGCGGGTTTATCGGGTGATCGTCGAAGTGTACTGGCCGGGAATAATGCACAACCGCTCCGTCGTTCTGGAAACCCTGCGGCTGGTGCCAGTGGAAGCCGGGGAGCCGGGCTAGTGAGCGCTACCCGTGACTCCCGCCTGGCCGGTTTCACCCTCCTGGAACTGCTGGTCTCTATCACGCTGATGGGGTTGGTGCTGGTCGTACTCTATAGCGGGTTGCGGTTGGGACTAAATAGCTGGGAGGGGGGTGAACAACGCGCCGAAGCGACCAATCGGCTGCGGCTGGCCCAGGAATTTCTCCGCCGACAATTAACGCAGTCTATTAAGACTTATCAAGTCAATGATCGGCAGGAACGGGTCGTCGTCTTCGTTGGACAAGCGGATGGCGTCGAATTTGTCGCGCCGATGCTGGCGCAGTTGGGCATGGGCGGATTGTATCGTGTGCGAATCATCGCTACTGATGGCCGGCTATGGATTCGTTGGCGTCCATATCTGCCCGCTGATCCAGACGCGGAGCCTGAGCGGGAGACGGTGTTGCTGGATGGGGTGTCCGATGTGGAATGGGCCTATTTTGGCCCTGAGGACCAGCAACCCGATTCGCCCCGGCGCTGGAGTTCCAATTGGACAAATACGCAACAGCGGCCACAACTGGTGCGGCTGAATCTCCGTTTGGGCGGTGAGCCGTGGCCGGATCTGGTGGCGGCGCTGGCCGAAGGCAAGCCTTGATGAACGCAATAGCTAACGGTAGTCAGCGCGGTATGGTGTTGGTGATTGTGCTGTGGATCGTGACCCTGCTGGCGGTGATGGCTGGTGGTTTTGCCTATTCCATGCGGGTGGAGACGCGCCTGGCAACCAGCGCTGTTGAACGGGCGCAGGCACGAGCGCTGGCCGAGGCGGGCGTGGTTTATGCGCTGGCCTGGCAACTCAATCCAGAAGCGCAGAAAGAGTGGCCGCCCAGTGGCGATCCGCAGGACTGGGAGTTCGGCGGCGGCCGGGTGCGGATTAGCGTTGAAGATGCAGCAGGCCGGATCAGCCTGAATAATGCTAATCCGCAGTTGCTGCAGAAAATATTGATCGCATTGGGTGTGGCGGATACGGATGCGGAGAAG
>JAUPTV010000076.1 GCA_030917925.1 Pseudomonadota bacterium | reverse complement strand
GTTCTTCCGCGGTCAAGCGCACCATATATTTTTCGGCCATATCTGTTCTCGATCCTATTTACCTGACAGGGAGTCTAGCATACCCTCCACTCCCTAAAAACTAGCATGACAGACTACTAGACCTGTTCCCAAATAACAGTCATAAATTTTAACAGTCATAAATTTTTGAAAAAATGAACGACCCCGCAGCAAGCTGCAGGAAATTAGACCCGTAAAAGCTTCAACCAACTTTGGCTGCTCAACAAAAACGCACGAAGAACCCAAAATAGGACCATTCCCACCGAAACGCTGATACAGGGCGAGCAAAATTTTGAAAAAAACCTGCACCCCCACGTTTAAGGGAAGAGGAAGCCAGGAAGGCGACCAGGCCCAGGTAACGAACCGGCAGGGAAGCGCATGACACAATATTTTGAAAAAAGGCCCAAGCAGTGCGTTGTAAAAGATAAAGGGGCGGCAAAACCGGGAAAGCTCCACGGAATGGCAGAAAAGCACCCGCCCCGCGCTGATCCATCATCCAGCAGACTTCAGGAGGCTCGCAGCGATGACGATTGTGATCACGATCATCATGGTAGGTATCACTATTAAAGTGGTTATTTCCTTTTTTGAGGGCTGATCGTTTCTCCATCAGATGCTGGAATATGGAAAAACGTCTACATGCCACCACCGGAGAATCGCAATGAACTCACAGCATTCAACCAAACGTCTCACCCGGCGCGACGCTACCCTCGCTGCCGCCCTGACTGTCGCCGGTATTGGTGGATTGACCACGATTGTCGGCGATCCCTGTGCCATCGTCCGGGCCGCGAGGTTCCTGACCCTGTACCGGATGTCCATGCGCGCTACCGATCCAGCCGCTCTGGCCGCTTACTGCGCCTGGTCTGCAAAAATGGTCATGATCGAGTCATCAATAGCCATTACGCATCTTGCCCTGTGCAACTCCCCAATGTGTCCGCTCGATTCGCCAGTCGCTATTGATCCGACAACCTCAGGGATGTTCATCAATCCCCCGCCGGTTCCTACAGCGGGGCGACTCTGGCGGATGCGCGCCGAATATTGAAAAACGTCTGAACCGGCGCGTTGATTGACCATAGAACCCGTGCAACTGTCCAGAGGAGCGACCGCCATGACTTCGATACTGAACCCCGTTTCTACCCGGTCCCATCACTTTCATCAGGAGTTGACCATGCAGAACGTGCGTACTCGAAAGAATCAAGCCCTGCGTAACGCCTTGGCGCTGGCCCTGCTGGCCGGCATGGCTACTCCAGTCTGGGCCGGCGGCGCATTGACCGGACTCAAAACCGGTGGATTGGCGGCAGAAGGCACCGGGTTAGTCGGCCAGACCGTCGCCTGGGTCAGCGATGATCGGGAGATTCAGGAAACCGCCAACACCGTCGCAGAGGTTGCAGATAACGTGGGTACTGGCATGGTCGTGGCGGAGACGAGCGTTGCGGGGGCGGCGATTGCGACCGGTTCCGGTGCCACCATTATGAAAACGCTGGCAGTAGCTGGTGGCCCGGCAACAATGGCTGTGGCGACCGGCCTGACCGCCGCGAAGGTCATGAATGAAACCCTCTACAGCGACTGCGACGATCAGGCGGCTTGCGATGCGGCTCATTATGGGACTTACGGCGGCGCAGTAGTCGGTACGGGGGCATCAATGGTCACCGTGGCAGTGGTCGGCGCAGGCCCTGCTGGCCTGGCAGCGGTCGGCAGCGTGGTGGGCGGCAGCATGGTTGCTGGAGTCGCCACGCTGGTTGCTGCACCGGTGGTCGCGGCAGCCCTGATCGGCGGCGCGGTGTACTGGCTGGTCAGCAACTAAATACATGTTGAAAAAAACCAGTGTTCAGCTCGTTGTAAAGATTACCCCCCTCAACCGGAGAACCGAAATGATCGAGCAGACCCCAACCCAACATCTGACCTGGCGCGAAATCGTTTTAACCGCCGCCCTGACCGGTGTCGGCGTCAGTAGCCTGGTCGCTATCGAGCAATCCTGCACTTTCAATCAGTTTATCGGTTCCCTGATGCCATTCACGATGTCGGCGCTGGCGGATGATCCCGTGGCCCTGTCAGCTTACTGCGCATCACCGCCAAGATATGTTCTGGTCGGACCGTTATCGTCACTTATTACACATAATGCTCTGTGCAGTCGCCTAGTTTGCCCCTTGGACACCCCGCCAGCCAGTCAAGCGGCTACGCCTGGGGCTTTCGTTAATCCAGTACCGGCTCCCACCCCAGGTCGGCTGTGGCGCATCAGTGCGAAGCAACCAGAGTTTAAAAATGCCGCAGCTTACGTTGACAGACCATGAAATCCAACAGCACTGACCATCACCACACCGAGTAATCCTTTAATCCGACCATCGAGGAGGCTTATATCATGCAGACCCCATCCATCGTCGCGACTGGCCTGTTCCTGACCACACTGTGCTACAGCACGGCTGCTTTTTCCGGGTGTGATTCTGACTCGTTGCCGACCAAAAAACCCGGACGTTCCATTCCCTTGGTACTTTGTGATGGCGACTTCACCGTCAAGGAGGCTGCTACTGCCGCCGCCAAAAGCGCGGTCATTGCCGGGGCAGAAGCAATCGCTGTTCCTGTTGCGATTAAAACGGCTTCCATAGCTGGTGTTGCCGCCAGTACCGGAACGCCGATAGCGGCGCTGAGTGGAGCAGCGGCAACCAGCGCTACGCTGGCGGCCGTGGGTGGGTCAGCATCGATTGCACTGGGCGCGGTTGGCATCGTTGCCGCGCCTGCCGTGGTAGGTGGCGCGATAGTATTGGGAGTTGGCACCGCAGTCGGCTATGGAATCAACTGGTTATTGTTTGATTAGCCGATCATCGCTAATAACGGTTATTGAAAATCCTGGCCATTCAGCGCGAAACTGGATTGACTTAAATCTCGATCCATGACCCAACCGATGCTGAAACACACGCTTTCCACCCAGTCCCGACTTTGAAAAATACCGCAACCCGCCCGTTGTTCAATCAGCAATTCAACATAAACCACGAGGTATCGCCGTGACCGCTCACTCCGCTGATCTGACCCCGGATGTCATCGTTACCGATTACCGTCAGCATTACTCGGATTCCGGATTCTGGACGGTGGTCTGTTCCCATCGAGCGCTGTCTTTTCTCCCGGACGCGCTGGCCCTGTTCTATTGCCTCAAGGACCGCCAGACACCAGCCTGGGTCAAAAGCCTGATTGTCGGGGCACTCGGTTACCTGGTTCTCCCCACGGACATCGTTCCGGATCTCCTGCCAGTGGTGGGTTGGTTGGAAGATGGCGGCGTCATTGCTGCAGTCATCGCTATTATCCGCACCCATATTCGCCCTGAGCACCGCCAACAGGCCCAACAATTTTTCGGCAACCCGGTTTGAAAAATCCCTGAACCTGCTGGTTGAATAACCCAGAATCCATTTCACCATAGGAGCACAGCCCATGCGCGACGAGATCATTACCGCTGCGACCACTCTGGCCGGTTCATCGATCGGGGGAACTCTCACGGTTGCCACCATCCCGACGCTCGTCACGTCTACTGTTCCCGCCGCCGGAATCGCCGGCTGGCTTGGTGCCACTACCACGGTTTCCACAGTAGTCGCCGCGCCCGTCCTGGTTCCAGCGGGCGCGGTCATTGCCGTCGGCAGTTTGCTGGCTTACGGGGCCTATAAAACCTGGCGCTATCTCAAGGCGCGGGAAGACAGCGGGTTGTAAACCGTCAAGGCCCGCTAGAAGTCCTTTAGCCATCGAGGAGCGGGTTTAAATCCAGCACCATACGACTGGGAAAAATCTCTCCCAGCGCAGTCAGACCGAAATGAGCGTAGAAGCGCATGGCTGCTTCATCCATCGCATCGGTCACCAATAGCCGAAACGCCACCGGGCCGGTTTGCGCCAATTGCAGCGTCAAACCCAAGGCTTCTTCAAACAGATATCGGCCCAGCCCTTGGCCATGAACGCGACTATCGACCGCTAACCGCGCCAGCAGGATGCCGGGGATCGGGAAACGCGGCAAACGATCCAGGGCGGGCAATCGAGCGGCCGCAGCCCGTTCGACGCTGACCGTCGCCAGACTGAAATAGCCGGCCAGCCGTGGTGTTCCCCCCGCCTCATCAATCGCCAGCCAGGTTCGCGCCAGGCGATCCTTCTCGGTATGGCGCAGGGCATACCGCTTCAGGTACTCGACCAGTGTGACCTGGGGATTTTGGAAATCCGCGAACAGCGGACGATGAATCCGGCTGATCGGTTCAAGATGCAGCGCCATGGCTCAGGCGGCTGACGGCCAGCGCAGCGTGGGCGGTTGATGGTTGGATTGCGCCAGATTCGCCAACGCTTTCCGCAAGGCGGGAGGTGGGTTGAATCCCTTTTCAAGAATCGCCGCCAGCCGCAGTGTTTCTTCGGTACTGAGCCGCAGGGCGTCGCCAACGGGTTGACTTTGCGCGGCCTGCAAGCGTTCCAGGGCCGGATGCCGGAGTTGCTCAACCTCCTGATCGCGATGTGCCTCGATGACGCGCCCCTGTTCAGCCTGGCGCACCACCCAGCCCGCGATGGACGCCACCTCACGCAGCAATTCCGCCTTCTGGTTGGGTTGGAGCGCTAACCGTTCGCGCAACAGGTCGAGTTCAGCATCCAGTACCGAAGTGGTCAGCGCTTGAAAGCGGGACATGGCTGATCTCCTGTGAGTAAAAATTAGCTCATTATAACCGAGTCGCACTCAATATTCATTCCTCCCGCCCATCAAAATTTAATCGATGGAACCCAATCACGCGCAAACCCTGTATCATTTAATAACATCTCACCTCGTTTGTGACTTACCCGAACTTTGCCAAGGATCACTCAATTCACCATGTTCCGCAGAAAACCACCCACTTCCCCGCCCCCAGACGCCGTACCCTCCCCCGACTGGGCGCATGGTTTCCACTATCTGGCCCCACAATCCGCGTTAATTTTTGGCAGCAACCGCCGCGAACCTAAAGCTTGGCGTCCCGGCGTTTCCCTAGCCCGGCGCGGCGCATTGACCCTGTTGCTGCCCGCTACCCGTCGTCCCAATCCGAAATTTTTCCACCTCAAACCTGACGACTGGTTTCCCCGGCGGTTGCCCGCCGAATCGCCTACTGACGGCTATCTGTCCTATCAATACGAAGCGGTTGCTCACGATCGACTGATCGAACTGGGGGTATTACGCCATGGCCTGCGGCTGGACATCGCTCGCTGGTTGCAACAGCAATCAGGAGGTTCCCGTGGCTAAACTCACGGACTGGGATGCCCCGTTGCAGGATCTCTGGCGACGGCGTGATGACCTCGATGAGCGGGAATGGGAACAGCTTTATCAACTGACATCGCAAATCTTGCTGGCCTGTCCCTGCAAGGAATACCAGGGTTTGAATCTCCCGCTGGAAGAGTGTGTCCTGGATTTTTTCACCCACAAGGTCTTTGAACCGGCCTCACGGGACGGCCATGTCATCGATACGCCGATTCACGCCGGGGCGCTGCGCTACTATTTTCAAAACTTCCTGATTGATCTGCACCGTGCAGGTCCAGAAGCGCCACACCTGTCCCTTGACGACCAGGAAACCGGACCAAGACTGATCGAAGTTCTCAGAGCGCCCGAATCGGAAGTTCCCGAAGGCCTGAGCGCTGACATCCAGCAGCGCATTGCTACTGCTGCCGATGAGTTCCTGCAAAGCCAGGAACCCTGGGCGCGTCTGTACCTGCGCTATCACTTCTGCGCACCCTGCTTTAATCGAACCCCGGTTCGGTTGGTGCGCTTCAAAGGCCATATTCCCTCCTACAACGCCAAGGCGCAGAAACTGGGCCTGGCACCGCCAACGGATGGCGACTATCGCCGCACCCTGCTGGGCCGCTGGCTGCGTTCGCTGAACTTGCCCGAGATTTTTGACGACCGGGATGTGGCGCAGGCCGCTTTGAAAATTCTCTGTCAGCAATCGTTGTTACGGGTAAAGGACGAATTGCCGTTCACCGACGCGGCGGACCCCGCGAATGATGATAAGGAGGAGTGAGCCATGTCTACGCTTTGGCCCCCCCTGACGGTACTGGAAAACGAACTGTTCACCCCCTCCGATGCGCTGATGGCGCGTTGGCAACGGGGCGATGAACTGCCGGCTGACCTGAAACGCGCTTTGGAGACGGATCCCGAAGCCCATGCCCGCCGCGTCGCCCTTGATGCCGCCACGGTTGATGCTGCCGATCAGATGGTTACTGACGATGCGCCAATGGCTCCCATGCCCCCGGATTTACGCGCATTGATTCGCCGACGGGTCGCTGCGCGACAAGCCTCCTTCTCGCCCGTGCCGACGCCGGGCCAGATCGTGCGCATTGACGAAGTGCGCGGCCCGCACGGTCTTCTGAACTGGGACCTGTCCCGACCGCTGGCGGTGTTGCTGAACGAACCGACGGAGACGCCGAACGTGTGGTATGGCTGGCTGGCGACGGCGGAAACCGATTACGCCAGCGACGGGGATTTGTTACTCGGCGCGGAAGACGAACCCTGCGACCCCTTGGCGCGGATGATCCAGCTCTGGAATCCCGTCCATGTCTATTTACCCTCGGTCAGCCGGGTGCTGGCTGAACTGCGCCCGGAGCGCCTGGCGGCCGTGCGAGCGCTGGCGGTGGAGTGCCTGACCGCTCCCGCATCTGCTGGGGCGCAGGCGCAACTGGGTGTCATTGTGCGTCGTGTAGCGGGTACTCACCCCGTGCGAACCGGTACGCCGCTCGGTAGCGCCACCGATCCCCGCCATCGCTACCAGCAGCTTTATCACGCCTATGCCGAGGCCGTCCGCGAACCGGCCCGGCAAGCCGTTGCTCAGGAGCAACCCGCGAGTCTTCTCGACCGGCTGCGTACTGCGCTGTTCGAAGCCATCGGCGATTTATTGCAATCCTATCAACTGATTGCCCAACCAATGGGCGAAGCTGATGCCCCGGATATTGAGCATTACCAGATTCCCCACCGGTTGCGACTGACGCTGACGGAAACGGCTGACGGTCAAGCCCGGTTGCGCGTGGAAAATCTGCATCCCACGCCCCTGCAAATCCTCCTGCTAGACAACGAGGAAATCGTAGAGGCGGCCAGTCTGGAGGCGAGCCAGCCCGTCATTGAGTTGATGCTTGATCCGGCGCAGCCCCGGGTGTTGATCATCGGCGACGAAGATCAGCCGGAGCGTTACCGCATTCCCATTTTTGCCAAGGTGGCTTAACCATGACCGTTGAATGGCTGGACGCCTGGCTGTGGCCGGAAGGGGAACAGATGCGTTGGTGGACCGCAGCAGACACCCGCCTGTTGTCCCGCCAAAACCCGGCGCGGCTCCTTCAGCAGATCAACTCACCATCGACGCCGGTGCGTCTCCATCTGACCGAAGATGTGCCGGTTGAGACGCAACGCGCTATCCATGAAGCCGTATCCGCCCGCCCGCTGCGCGACCACTGGCAGGTCATCTTCGATGTCCCCCGCACAGCAGCGCCGCCGGTATTGCCCTCCAACCCTAATGTGGCGATTGCCGATCTCTGGCCAGATGCCGAACGCGAGGATGGACAATCACCCCCGCTCTTCAAAAATCTGTTGAATGGCTTGCCCAACGCCGCTCAGTGGCGCGGCATTACCGAAGTCCAAAGGAAGCTGGCCTGTGGCGGTCTGTCCCACCGGTCACTGCTGGTCATCATGGCCCATGGCAGCGAGTGCCATGCCGCTCCACCTTTTCGGTTAGCCGATGGTCAGGAATGGGCGCTACCGTCCGATATTCATCTACCCCCATTGGTGCTGCTGCTGGCCTGTGGCAACGCGGATCACAACCTGGTGGACTATGGCCGTCGCTTGCGGAAAGCGGGCGTTCAAACCGTACTGGCCCCCACGGGCCGGTTGGATGCCCGCCCCGCTGATCGCTTTCTCCGCGATTTTCTGCACGGTTGGCAGGGGGGACAGCGTGTTGATGAGCTGTTGTGGCGCGCCCAGCGGCAACCGGACAGCGAGTATGGTGCTGGGCGACTGGTCATTCTGGGCCGGGGCGACCTGCGGGTTGGACCTGCGCTCACTCCCGCCGAATGGCCCGATGCGGAGTTACAAAACGCCGCCCGCGCCCTGACCCCGGACAGCGTTCCCG
>JAUPTV010000075.1 GCA_030917925.1 Pseudomonadota bacterium | reverse complement strand
GTATCGCCATCATTCAGCACCGTCCAGAGTTCCGCATGTTCATGGCCAAAATGCACCGTTCGGCCATCGACCACCCAACCACCGGACTTTTCGAGAAAATCAAACCATTCTTTGAGCATCGTTTTGAACCTCTTGGTCGGTGTTGATGGCTAGGCATTCTATCATCAAGGTTTCAGGTTCATTGCGTTCAGGAGTCATGAACGGCATAATAACCGCACAAAATATAGCGATGGAAAAGCAGCGAATTCCCAATGAACAAGAACGATGAACCCACACTGCCCCCGCAGACCTCGGTAACACCGACTCCCCCTCAAGATGTAACCCCTCCCCAGCGCCCCAAAGAATACGGCGGCCCCAAAGGCCCCGAACCCACCCGCTACGGCGACTGGGAAAAAGCCGGACGCTGTATCGATTTCTGACCCACCAACGCCGCCCGAAACTTGCTTCTCGATCTCCGGCGTTACTCCTTGCCAGATTTTCCCGAAAATTCGTGCGGTATTTGGTATGCTTTGCCTTGCATAAAACGAAGAGTGAATCGTGTTGCCACTGCGTAACGAGGAGAAATCTATGTCCGCCAATAAACGGCCACTGTCGCCGTTCATGATCGGCCCTTACTACAAGCCCCAAATGACCTCGGTGCTGTCCATTACCCATCGCGCTACTGGCGTCGGGCTGGTCGTCGGCACCTTGCTGCTGGTGTACTGGCTGGCGTCCGCCGCGCTGGGTCCCGAAGCCTATCACCATGCGCAAGCCGTGCTCGGCTCGATGCTTGGCCAGCTGTTCCTGTTCCTGTGGACCTGGGCGCTATTTTATCATTTGGCCAACGGCATCCGGCACCTGTACTGGGACGCGGGCTGTGGCCTTGAACTCGATCAAGCGACCAGATCCGGTTGGTGGGTGGTCTTTTCCTCCATCGCCCTGACGTTCGTGTGCTGGCTTATCGCCGCGCCCTGAGGAGAAAAATTCCATGAGCATTCGCACCCCGCTGGGCTTCGTTCGCGGTCTGGGTTCCGCCAAAGACGGCACTCATCATTGGTGGATGCAGCGTGTCACCTCGGTGATACTGATTCCACTGGTTCTCTGGTTCGTTATCTCCCTCCTGTCGGTCTCCCATGCCGATTATGAAACCTTCAAATACTGGCTCGGCCATCCGTTCAATGCCGGGGCGATGATCGCCATGATTGTCGCAGCGTTCTATCACGCCAGTCTGGGCATGCAGGTCGTTTATGAGGACTACGTCCGTCCGGAAAGCAACAAGTTTGTGGCGCTGCTGGCGACCCAGTTCCTGTTATTCCTGTTCGGCGCTGTTGCGGTCGTTTCCGTTCTCAAAGTCGCGCTGGCGGCTGCCTGACGCTCACCCCTGGAGGCTGAGGTTTCATGTCTACATATCAACTGATTTATCATAATTATGATGTGGTGGTGGTCGGCGCTGGTGGCGCGGGCTTGCGCGCCACGTTCGGCATGGCGCAGAAGGGACTCAAGACCGCCTGCCTGACCAAGGTGTTCCCGACCCGCAGCCACACAGTGGCGGCGCAGGGCGGCATGTCAGCGGCGCTGGGCAATATGGGCCAGGATCTGTGGCAGTGGCACATGTATGATACCGTTAAGGGTTCCGACTGGCTTGGCGACCAGGACGCGATTGAATATATGTGTCGCGAGGCGGTTCCGGCGGTTATCGAACTTGAACATTATGGCGTGCCGTTCTCCCGGACTGAAGAAGGCAAAATTTATCAGCGCCCGTTCGGCGGCATGACCACTAACTACGGCGAAGGCACCGCTCAACGCACCTGCGCCGCCGCCGACCGCACCGGTCATGCGATCCTGCATACCCTGTATCAGCAGGCGCTGAAGCATGATGCGGAATTCTTTATCGAATATTTCGCGCTTGATCTGATTATGGATGATGAGGGCGTCTGCCGGGGTGTTGTCGCCTGGGATCTGGCGGATGGCACGTTGCACGTCTTCCGCGCCCATGAGACTGTACTGGCGACCGGCGGATATGGCCGCGCCTACTTCTCAGCGACTTCCGCCCACACCTGCACCGGCGACGGTAACGGCATGGTATTACGCGCTGGCCTGCCCTTGCAGGATATGGAATTCACCCAATTCCATCCCACCGGCATCTACGGCTCCGGCTGTCTGATGACCGAAGGTTGCCGTGGCGAAGGCGGTTACCTGACCAATTCGTTGGGCGAGCGCTTCATGGAGCGTTACGCGCCGAATGCTAAAGACCTGGCGTCCCGCGACGTGGTGAGCCGGTCGATGACCATTGAAATCCGTGAAGGGCGTGGCGTCGGCGAGCATAAGGACCATATTCATCTGCATCTGGAGCATCTGGGCGCGGATGTCGTCAATGAACGGTTGCCCGGCATCGCCGAAACCGCCCGTATTTTTGCCGGCGTCGACGTGACCAAGGAACCCGCGCCGGTATTGCCGACCGTGCATTACAACATGGGCGGCATTCCCACCAACTATCGCGGCGAAGTGGTCATCCTCAAGGACGGCAATCCCGATCATATCGTCCCCGGCCTGATGGCGATTGGCGAAGCGGCCTGCGTCTCGGTGCATGGCGCTAACCGGCTCGGTTCCAACTCGTTGCTGGATATTGTAGTGTTTGGCCGTGCCGCCTCGATTCGTTGCGCCGAACTGGTTCAGCCCGGTACCCCGCATGGCGCGTTGCCGCAAGCCTCGGTGGATAAGATCGTGGCCCGCTTTGACGGTCTGCGGAATGCCAAGGGCGAGAATCCGACCGCCAGCCTGCGGATGCGGATGCAGCGCATCATGCAGAATCACGCGGCGGTGTTCCGCACTGGCGAGTCCATGGCGGAAGGCATCAAATTGCTGGAAGAAGTGTTTGCCGGCTTCGCCCAGATCGGGGTCACTGATCGCGGTATGGTGTGGAATTCGGATCTGGTCGAAACGCTGGAACTGGATAACCTGCTGGGTTGCGCAATGGTGTCCATCAAGTCGGCGATCAACCGTCCGGAAAGTCGCGGCGCACACGCCCGTGAAGATTATCCGGATCGCAATGATGAGGGCTGGATGAAGCACACGCTGGCCTGGCTGGATGCGCATGGCGGGGTCACGATTGACTACCGGCCGGTCCACACCTACACGCTCACGAATGAGGTGGACTACATTCCGCCCAAGAAGCGCACGTACTGAGAAGGAATGACGCCATGGCTCAATTCAATCTTCCGCCTAATTCCGTTATCGGCACCGGCAAAACCTACTATGCCGGGGCGGGCGCCAAGAATGTCAAAAATTTCCAGATTTATCGATGGGATCCGGACAGCGGCGAAAATCCGCGTATGGACACCTACGAGGTCGATCTGGCGGCCTGCGGCCCGATGGTGCTGGACGCTCTGCTGAAAATCAAGAACGAGATCGACCCGACCCTGACCCTGCGTCGCTCCTGCCGGGAAGGCGTGTGCGGTTCCTGTGCGATGAATATCGACGGCACCAACACGCTGGCTTGCACCAAGGCGATTAGCGATGTCTCCGGCGTGGTGAAGATTTATCCTTTACCGCTCTTGTCGGTGGTCAAAGACCTGGTGCCGGTTCTGACGCATTTTTATGCCCAGTACACGTCCATCAAGCCCTGGTTGATGTCGGCCACGCAGGCTCCGGATCGCGAGCGCCTGCAATCCAAGGAAGACCGCGCCAAGCTGGACGGGCTGTATGAGTGCATCCTGTGCGCTTGCTGTTCAACCAGTTGCCCCAGTTACTGGTGGAATGGCGAACGCTATCTCGGCCCCTCGATTCTGTTGCAGGCTTATCGCTGGATTATTGACAGCCGTGATGAGTTTACCGGCGAGCGGCTCGATAATCTGGAAGACCCGTTCCGGCTGTACCGCTGCCACACCATCATGAATTGCACCAAGACTTGCCCGAAGGGGTTGAACCCCGCCAAGGCGATTGCGGAAATCAAGAGGCTGATGATCGAGCGGCGGTAAGGTATTCCTTCCCCTCACCCCAATCCTCCCCCACCCAGGGGAGGGATTTTCTGGATAAGGAGACTTCAGCGGTGGATGAACTGATCGGCAAATTACACTGGCGTTGCCGGCGCGGGATGAAGGAACTGGATTTATTGACCGAGGGTTATCTGGAACGGTATTACCCGGATGCCTCAGCGGAAGACCGGCAGGCGTTCACTGAGGTGTTGGAACTACAGGATCCTCTGTTGATGAGTTACGTCGTGGGTCGGCAGACTCCGGAAAATCCGGCAATGGCCCGTGTCATCGACATCATGCGCACCCTCCTTAAAGCTTGAGCCGCGTCTTTCGCGGCGACTGCTACTGAGCGGCGGCGTCAGCCATGTTCTGGCCGGCGTCGCCGTTGTCGTTTCCAGTATTCCGTGGTGGGTTCAGGGCGGATGTGTCGTCGGTATCATTTTGTCGCTGGTCTGGTTTAGCTACGGCTACGGTTATGCAAAGGGGCGGCGGTTTATCACCAGGATCGAATGGCTGGATGGACGCTGGCGACTGGAGACCGGCGATGGCAGCGTCCATCATGGTCAAGTCACTGGCGGCTATGCCCATCCCCTGATCGTCATTGTGAATTTTCGACTGGATAATGGGGGACGCCGCTCGTTGACGTTGTTACCCGATGCGGCTGATTCTGATGATCTGCGGCGGTTGCGGGTTTGGTTGCGAACTCAATGAAATATGGGATTTTGCATTGGTTACGGTAGTGGTTTTCATCGAGATTTTCCGCGAGAGACCTCGCCCTTTAGGGCGGGGAGGGATAGCGGGCGGCGCGGCAGTCCCCCTGGCGGGGACTGTTGAAGCGCCGCGATTTTGGGTAACATCACCACTGTCTCCTATTCAAGACCTACCGCCGGGCTGGCGGGATGTGAAGTCTGCGGAGAGGATGTGAGACCTGGGGGAGTTGCCGGCTGCGGTTCAAACCGCGTAAG
>JAUPTV010000074.1 GCA_030917925.1 Pseudomonadota bacterium | reverse complement strand
TTCGCCACCATGGCCGAATGGCTGGAACCGGCGAAAGTCCAGTATGCCGGATCAGCGCATTACCTCGATCATATCGAAGCGATCAACCTGACAGCGGAACAACAGGCTTTTATTAAGGAAATACCCGACCCATACTTTCGGGCGTCGGTGTGGGACTTCATGGTCAACCAGCAATTCCGACGCGACTACTGGGTTAAAGGCGCACGCCGCCTGAACGCGCTGGATCAGGCCGAAGCCCTGCGCCAGCAACGGGTCATGCTGGTCGTGCCACGGGTCGACGTCCCCTTAAAAGTGACTGGCGCAGTCGGCGAAGCCACGCTGACCGACGCCATCTATAACCCCCTGCTGGACAGCCTGGCTGACCACAAACCGAAGACGGTCGGGCAGTTGGAAGCGGCGGTGCGAGATCAAGGCATCACCTTCGCTCAAGTCCTTCAGGCGGTCATGGTGCTGACCGGTGCCGGTCATCTCGTCCCGGTCCAGGACGACACCACGATCAACAAAGTCCAGAAATCCTGTAGCAAACTCAATACCCATCTCATCCAACAGGCGCGCGGCAGCAGCGACATCAGTTATCTGACCAGCCCGCTGACCGGCGGCGGCATCACCGTCGGGCGCTTCCCGCAACTATTCCTGCTGGCCCGCAGTCAGGGCCACAAACAACCGGCGGACTGGGCGCAAGTCGTCTGGCAACTGCTCGCCGCCCAAGGGCAACGGATTATCAAGGACGGCCAAACCCTGGACAGCGCCGAAGCTAACCTGGCGGAACTCACCGCCCAAGCGCAGACCTTCGCCGATAAACAACTGCCGATCCTCAAAGCGTTACAGATCGCGTGAGCGGCGTACTGCGGAAAAAGCAGTGTCTGACGGCCACCTTCCCCCTGTACGACACTCCCCGGCTCACCCGCAACTTTGAACGCCTGCTGCAAGCCATGTACGCTAACTGGCCGGCCAGCCGCCCCGGCTCATTCGACTTGATGAGGTATAGCCATCCGGTTGGCGTTGTGGAATTTCCCCTCCTTGGATAAGGAGGGGTGGCGCGTCAGCGCCGGGGTGGTTCGAAGCGGCGATTCCACAACCCGTTCAGGATCGCTATATAATCAATTGAGATTTCAATACCCTCGCTGGAAGACCTGACCGTGATGGACAAAAGCAATCTGTCGTACAATCAACAACGCATGTTGCGCGGCAGGATTGTGCAGGTGACAATTCGCGGATTTCGCAGTCTCGCCCAAATTGAGGCGCTGGCGTTGCCCAGCCTGGCCGTCCTCATCGGGGCCAAGGGCTCCGGCAAATCGAACTTCATTCGGTTTTTCGAGATGCTCGGTTGGATGCTACGCAGACAGCGTTTGCAGGAATTTGTCCTGCGCCAGGGCGGTGGCGATGACCAACTCTTTATGGGTGCCCGGACCACGCCCCGGATGCAGGCGGAAATTCAGCTCGAAACTGATTTGGGGCGCAACGACTATCGTTTTGCCCTCACCGCAGTGTCGGGCGACCAGTTGGGTTTGGTGGAAGAAGCCTACCGCTTTTCGCGCCGCGACCGCCCAGGTCTGAACCAGTGGACCGAATTACCTATGCCAGCGCGCGAAGCGGTCATTGTCGAGCGTGCGCCGCAAGATGCCACAGCTCGGGTGATCGTCCGCCTCCTGCAAAGCTGTGTCACCTACCAGTTTCATGATACGTCCGCCAATGCGCCGATCAAACGACCTTGGGATGCCACTGATGCGGCTTATCTGCGGTCGGACGGGGCCAACCTGGCACCGATCCTCTATCGACTGCGGGAACAGGAGCCGGCTCGTTATCAGTTGATCGTCAAACAAATTAGCCGGGTTCTACCGACCTTCGGGGATTTTGACCTGCAACCGGTCTACGGCAAGATCGAATTGCGCTGGACCATGCGCGGTGTCGACAAAACCTTTGGCGCTCACCTGACGTCTGACGGCTCCTTGCGCCTGTTTTGTCTCCTGACCCTGCTCAACCTGCCCGATGAGATGCTTCCCGATATCCTGTTTCTCGATGAACCGGAACTCGGTCTGCATCCACACGCCATCGGCCTGCTGGCCGCGATGGTGAAACGCCTGTCTGCCTCCCGGCAGGTCTTTTTAGCGACCCAATCGCCGCAGTTGGTGGACTGTTTTCAATTGGAAAACATCATCGTCGCCGATATCGAACAGGGCGCGACCCGGTTACGAACTTTGTCGCCAGATGAATATCAAGCCTGGCTGGATGATGAGTACCTGATTTCGGAGATTTGGCTCAAACAGCCAGTCGGTACCCGGTCATGAAGCGCCTGTGCGTCATCTGCGAAGGAGCCACCGAGGCCGAGTTCATCAATGCCTGCCTGTATCCACATCTGCTCCCCTGTGGAATCAGCATTTATCCCTCCATTCTGAAAACGAGACCTGGGCAGTCAGGAGGTGGGAACGTATCGCTGGAACGCCTGACCAGGCATATCCGCAATGAGTATCGTCATGCCGACTTCATAACTACCTTGGTCGATTATTATGGATTCAAGCGCCGGGGCGCTCAGTCCGTTGATGAACTGGAGGCGGCGATTCTGGAATCGGCCTTGTGCGCCCTGTCTATCACTGACAGCCGGAAATTGTTGCCTTATGTGCAGCAATATGAATTTGAAGCGCTACTGTTCTCGGATATCGACGCTTTTCATTGGGTCATGGAAGTGTGGAATCAGCAGGTCAGAGGATTTTTGCAGGCAATCGTGGCGGCAGTGACAACTCCCGAGGATATTAATGACGGACGAACGACTGCCCCCTCAAAGCGGCTGGAGGCGATCTTTGGCAAGCATTACTCAAAAACCGAGCATGGCCCTTTGATTGCTGAGGCGATTGGGTTGGCCAGAATCAGGCAAAGTTGTCCACGATTCAATCAATGGCTGGAGAAACTGGAAAAGATGCAATTAGAT
>JAUPTV010000012.1 GCA_030917925.1 Pseudomonadota bacterium | reverse complement strand
TGCGAGGAAGCGACGTTCTACTTGCAGCAGTGCGGAGTAAAACGCCTGGATGGTGACGGCATCCCGTGCGCCAGTTTGTGCCGTTAGCCGCGCTCAAATCACCCAGTCGGCAGCGCCGGGATCGCACCGCCCTTGCGGCTGGCGCGGTGCCGGACATAGAACAAATCGTTGGGCACCAGATAGCCCTGTACGCGGGGACTCAACTGCTCAATCACTTGGCGCAGGACGCTGAACGACAGTTGTTGTTCCTCCAGCAACCGGATCGCTTCATGCACCAATACGCCCTGACCAGTGAACAGCGCCTGGCTGTCGATCACCGTGACAAAGAATGGCCCGGTCAGTCCAGCTTGAACCCGCCGCTGATGATAGGCCGGTTCCCGCGATTGCTTGAGAGCGCCATAAGCGGCTTCGGTCGCGTGGGCAAATAACGGGCTGCGCGTGTGCGTAATGGTAATGATCAGCACCCGGTCGTATTGCAAGGCCAGTTCATCCAGCAACCGCGCCTGAATAGCCGCTACCGTGGGCGGCGCAGTGTCCGCATCGAGGGTTTTATCGGCCTGGTACTGGCGATAAAACGCCAGCGTGGCCTCTGGGTCGCGTTGATCCGGCAACCGACGATCACCGCGACACAATAGAATCGGTAGCAAGTGGATATGATGGGCGTCGAGGACGCTTTGCGGCAAATCACAGGCCGAGTCGATGACGATACCCGTCCGCATTAGCCGACCGCCTGTTGGGCAACGGATTCGAGCGCCGCTTCCAGCGAATCGGCCGGGAAACCGTGCAATATATCCGGCCCTTGCCAGATCGCGACGCCCGTTGACGGCTCAAACCACAACCATTCGGTATCAGAAACCCAGAACTGCACACCGGGTTGCAACGCCACCGCCGGCAAGCCCAATAGATACGCGACTTTTTCGTTGAGAACGCAGGGCTGGAGAAGAACCTTAGACATGGCGGCGGTTCCGGTAGCGAGGATGACCGCCTATTTTAGCCCCGATAGACGCTGATCGTGCCATAGACATGCTGTTCCAGGGTCACGCGGATGTATTCACTCAGCGCCCGGCGATCCATCCGGGCCAGCGTTGACAGATCATCATACAGGGCTTCAGGGACATGCAGCTTGATGTCACGGTCACACTTGGCGGCGCGCGCAGTACGTTTGGCAACCACATACGGGGCAAGGGATTCAGTCATGAGCGGCAATCTCGGGCAGATTCACCGCAATTCACTTGAGGGCGGCGTGGCCTCAATTACCGCCTTAAGTCGGCTGGAGTTATTCGCGCCCGGCGTGGCCGTGCCTTAGTTGGCTCCTATCGACCACGCCCTTTGGGTGCGTAATCGATCCGCGCTAAGGCACGCCCGGTGATCGAGCGCGCAAACGCGGACCACCGCTGTACGGAGCGGTAGCCGCTTTATGTGATTTAGTGTGTTAAACGCTAGTCCAAGTCCTGGCAAGTGTCAACCGGGCCGCGATAAACCGCTTCCGCCCGCTTTGTTTCAAGTTGAAACGTCTGAAACGCCATTTGTTTCAAGTTGAAACATCAACCCCCATATCTGAAAGGTAAGTGCTTGATTTAATCCATGTCGGGGCTTTGGCATGGGATTCGCTGTAACCAAGGGTTTGCCTCATCGTCCCGTAGGCGGAACGTCTGAAAAATAAATCACGCAATAGGGAAAACATCTGCCATACTGGAAAAAAACCGAGAAGAACGATGTCGGATCTCTACCCGGAATTCAGGACCCTATTAGGCGATGTTCGCCTGCGAGAAGGACTTGCCAGCCATGCTCCCCATCCCTGAAATCGGCCAACTGGTTCATGCCCGCAACCGCGCCTTTGTTGTGACTGAGGTGCAGTCACAGAGCTTGCCAACTGATGCACTGCAACCTGCTCAGGCGCCGATGCATTGGGTCAAGCTCTCTTCGGTTGAAGATGACGCTTTTGGCGAGGAAATAGAACTGTTCTGGGAATTGGAACCCGGCGCGACTGCACAACAACGCGCCGCCACCTTGCCAAAACCCACCGGGTTTGATCCGCCACTGGTGTTGACCGCGTTCCTGAATGCCGTGCGCTGGGGCGCAATTTCCCAGGCCGACGACAAAGCTTTGCAGTCGCCGTTTCGCAGCGGGATTGAGATCGACGATTACCAGTTGGACCCGGTGGTGCGCGCCTTGACCATGCCTCGGGTTAATCTGCTGATTGCCGATGACGTGGGCTTGGGCAAGACCATTGAGGCCGGGTTGGTCGTCCAGGAAATGCAGTTGCGACATCGGGCGCGGACCGTGTTGATCGTCTGTCCCTCCTCCCTGCAAATTCAGTGGCAGGAGGAAATGCGCGACAAGTTCGGTCTGGAGTTCCGCATTATCGACAGCGAAGCGTTGGGCCGACTGCGGCGGCAGCGCGGGATTCATGTGAATCCGTGGCGGCATTTCCCCCGCTTGATTACCTCGATTGATTTTCTTAAACGCGAGCGGCCGTTGCGCCTGTTCCGTGAGCAGTTGCCGCCCCACGGCCAGACCGTTTATCCCCGCCCGTTTGATCTGTTGATCGTGGATGAAGCGCATAACGTCGCCCCGTCCGGGCGCGGGCATTACGCCACCGATTCGCAGCGCACTGAGGCCATTCGCACCCTGGCCCCGCATTTTGAGCACAAGCTGTTTCTATCCGCGACCCCGCATAACGGCTATCGGGAGAGTTTCGCGGCGTTGCTGGAATTGTTGGATAACCAGCGGTTCGCCCGCGCCGTGACGCCCAGCCGCGAACAGTTGGGCGCGGTGATGGTGCGGCGGATGAAGTCGGAATTGCAGAAACGCTGGGACGGGAAGCCCCGGTTTGCCGAGCGCCGGGTGCAACCGTTGGAGGTGCCCTATACCGAGGCCGAACGCCAGGCGCATCGGGCCTTGCAGGACTATACGGCGCTGCGGCTGCAGAACGACAAAAGCGCCGCTGAACAGTTCGCGGCGGAATTTGTCTTGAAGTTGCTCAAGAAACGGCTGTTTTCCTCGCCCGCCGCGTTTGCCACAACCTTGAACAAGCACCGCGTGTCGATGGGTCATCCCCCCAGTGGTTTCACCGACAGCACGGCATGGCGGCGACAGCTTGAAGCGGTCGAGGAAGACTATGCCAGCGATGAGGATTACGAGACTTCGACCGAGGATGCATTAACGCTGGCCAGTGGCGCCTTGCCGCGCTTGAGCCTTGAGGAGAAGGCGCTGCTGGATCGTTTGACTCGCTATGCCGACCAGGCCAGTCAAGGGCCGGATTGCAAGGCGCAAACCTTGATCCACTGGTTGAATACGCACCTGCGCCCGAACGGGGTTTGGAACGGCGAGCGGGTAATCCTGTTCACCGAGTACCGGGCCACGCAGAAGTGGTTGCACGATCTATTGGCGCATCAAGGCTTCGCCGCCCATGGTCGGTTACTGATGATTTATGGCGGAATGCCGCATGACGACCGCGAGAAGATCAAAGCGGCGTTTCAGGCCGCTCCCGACGAAGCTCCGGTGCGGATTCTCTTGGCGACCGATGCCGCCTCAGAAGGTTTGAACCTGCAAAATTACTGCTCCCGGCTCATTCATTACGAGATCCCCTGGAATCCGAATCGCATGGAACAGCGCAACGGGCGGGTGGATCGCCATGGGCAAAAAGCCGCCGAGGTGCAGGTTTATCACTTCGTCGGCGCTGGGTTTGCCCAAGCGGCGATGGGTACGAAAGTTGGGGCGCTGGAGGCGGATTTGGAGTTTCTGATGCGGGCGGCGCTCAAGATTCAGACCATCCGCGAGGATTTGGGTAAGGTCGGGCCGGTGATTGCGTCCCAGGTGGAAGAGGCGATGCTCGGCAAGCGCCAGACGCTGGATACCCGGCAGGCGGAACGCGAGGCGGAACCGGTTCGGCAGATGCTGAAGTTTGAGCGGCAATTGCGCGAGCAGTTGAAAAAGCTGATGGATCAGTTGCAGGACACGCAAACCGAGTTGCGCTTGACCCCGGAGAATGTGCAGGACGTGGTGCAAACCGGTCTACACCTGGCCGGGCAACCCGCATTGATCGACGCTGAGGTGCCGGGTATTTGGCCGGATCCCCAGCGGGCACGGTGTCCGGTGTTCCGGTTGCCGACGTTGACCGGCAGTTGGGCGGGCTGTACCGCCGGCTTGGCGCACCCGCATACCCAGCAGATCCGGCCCATTGTGTTCGATGCGGCGCTGGCCACCGGGCGGGATGACGTGGTGTTGGCCCATTTGAACCATCGGCTGGTGCAGATGTGCTTGCGGTTGTTGCGCGCCGAAGTGTGGGCGTTGAGCGGGCGGCAGGCGATTCATCGGGTCAGCGCTCAGGTGCTGTCATCCGGGACGAAGTGGCGCGACCCCTTGGTGATTGCTCATGGCCGGATTGTGGTGTTGGGCGGTGACCATCATCGGTTGCACGAGGAAGTGATTATGGCCGGGGGCGTGATTCGGGAAGGGCGGTTCGCCCGGTTCGAGTCGCTCCGGGAGATGAATGAAGCGTTTCAGGCGGCGACCTTGCAAGCCGCCCCGGCCGGGGTGTGTGAACGCCTGGCGGCGCTGTGGCCGAACCATGGCGAACCGCTGTTGAAAGCTCTGGAAACGCGGATGAACGAGCGCACCCGGAACTTGGCGACAACGCTGGCGGCGCGGGCGGATCAGGAAGTGGCGCGTTTCGAGGCGGTGTTGAAGGAGTTGCAGCGGGCGATTGAACAGGAGTTGCAAGGGTCGGCGCGCCCGCAAATGGAGTTTTGGACGGATGACGAAAAATCCCAGCGTGAGCGGGATGAGCAGGGCTTACGGCGGCGCTTGCAGGAGATTCCGGGAGAAATGCAGCAGGAAGCCGCACATTTACGCGCCCGGTTCCGTGATCCATCGCCCCGGCTGTTTCCGATAGCGGTCACGTATTTGGTGCCGCCCACCGTGTTAAGGAATTAGTCGATGAGCATTGCCCGCCATCATGCCGAATGGTTGTCCCTGATCGAGACCTCCGGGCCGTTTTTGTCGTTGCCGGTGTTGATGCAGACCTTTCCGCAAGGCTTGCCGCCGCGTGACCCGGAGCGGGCGCAAACGCTGCGGCTGGCCTATGCCGAATGGCAGGAACAGCCGAAGAATCCAGCGCGGTTTCAAGCGTGGGTGCGGGTAGTGCTGGAGGGGTTTCTGGGCTACGACGGGAAAGTGTGGCGGGAAGGCCAGAGTTTGCCGCCGGGGTTGCAGGCCGACATCGCGATAGCCGGGGAAACCTTGCGCCCGGATGGCGCGGTCGTGGGGCCGGACGGGCATCCTTTGGCCGGTCAGGCGCAAGTGTTGTTCAAGAAGTATTTGCCGGGGCAAAACCTCGATGCGCCCGTGGCGGAATTGCGCTGGCGAGCGTCGCCTGCGACCCGGATGAGCGAGTTGCTTCATGCCACCGGGACGCCCTTGGGATTGGTGACTAACGGCGAGCAATGGCTGCTGGTCTATGCCCGTTCCGGGGAAACCAGCGGCTTTACCACCTGGCAGGCCGGGTTGTGGCTGGAGGAGCCGATCACGGCGCGGGCGTTTCAGGCGTTATTGGAGCCGCGCCGCTTGTTTGGGGTGGCCGAGAACGAACGGTTGGCGGCACTGTTTGCGGCCAGCGCCCAGAATCAGCAGGACGTGACCGAACAACTCGGTGGGCAAGTGCGGCGGGCGGTCGAGGTGTTGGTGCAGGCGTTCGACCGGCTGGATCAGGATCATCAGCGGCACTTGTTGGTCGGGGTGTTGCCGGCAACGCTGTACGAGGCGGCGCTGACGGTGATGATGCGGCTGGTGTTCCTGTTTTCGGCGGAGGAACGCGGGCTGTTGCGGTTGGGCGAGCCGCTGTATGACGGGAATTATGCGTTGTCCACCTTGCGCGAACAGTTGCGCGAGGCGGCGGATCAGCACGGCGAGGAAGTGTTGGAACGGCGGGCCGATGCCTGGGCGCGGTTGCTGGCGACGTTTCGGGCGGTGCATGGCGGGGTGACGCATGAGGCGATGAGCTTGCCGGCCTATGGCGGGACGCTGTTTGACCCGGATCGATTCGCCTTTCTGGAAGGTCGGGCCAGCGGGACGCGGTGGCGGGAGACGCCGGCGCAGCCGTTGCGGATCAATAACCGGGTGACGTTGCATTTGCTGGAATCGTTGCAGGTGTTGCGGGTGAAAGTACCGGGGGGTGGACCTGCGGAGGCGCGGCGCTTGTCGTTTCGGGGGCTGGATATTGAACAGATCGGCCATGTGTATGAGGGCTTGCTCGATCACACCGCGATCCGGGCGACTGCGCCGGTGTTGGGATTGCAAGGCAGCAAGCATCAGGAGCCGGAAATCGCCCTGAGCGCCTTGGAAACGCAGCGGGCGGCGGGGGATGCGGCGTTGACAGCGTTCCTCAAAGAGGAAACCGGACGTTCGGAAGCGGCGTTGCGGAAAGCCTTGCAAACACCAGAGGTCGGGGATGACCGGTTGCAGCGGGTGTGCGATCAGGATGCGGCGCTGTTGGCGCGAGTCCGTCCGTTTGCGGCGGTGTTGCGGGAGGATTCGTTTGGGTTGCCGGTGGTGGTGTTGCCGGGCAGCGTGTATGTGACGGCGGGCGCGACCCGGCGCAGTACCGGAACGCATTACACCCCGCGCAGTTTGACCGAGCCGATTGTGCAACACACTTTGGAGCCGCTGGTGTATGTCGGGCCAGCGGAGGGGTTGCCGGAGAACGACTGGCGGTTGAAAGCGCCGGGTGAGTTATTGGCGCTCAAGGTCTGTGATTTGGCGATGGGTTCCGGGGCGTTTCTGGTGCAGGTCTGCCGCTATCTGGCCGAGCGCTTGGTTGAGGCGTGGGATGCGGCGGAAGCGGCGCAACCGGGGCGGTTTCTGATCACGCCAGAGGGCGAATTATCGCAGGGCGACGCGGCGGAGCGGTTGTTGCCGCAAGACCCGACTGAGCGGCTGGCGATGGCGCGGCGCATTGTGGCGGATCGCTGTTTGTTCGGGGTGGACATCAACCCGATGGCGGTGGAAATGGCGAAGTTGTCGTTGTGGCTGGTGACGCTGCAACAGGATCGCCCGTTTACCTTTCTCGATCATGCCTTGAAGTGCGGCGATTCGCTGTTGGGGATTAGCGCCTTTGCGCAGTTGGAGCATTTCAGTTTGCGCTCTGGGGAAATGCAGGCTCCGTTCAGTCTGTTGAATCTGTGGCGGCATATCGAGGCGGCGCGGGATAAGCGGAAGCAATTGGAGGCGTTGCCGTCGGATACACCGGCGCAGATTACCGCGAAACAGGCGTTGCATCGGGAGGCGGAAACGGCGGTTGCGAAGTTGAAATATGCGGCGGATGCGTTGATCGGGCTGGAATTGCGCGGCTTGAATGAGCGGGATTATTTAGCCGAGCGCGATGTGTTGGCGGATCATCTGATGGCGTGGTGGGAAAATGGCTCGCTGGAACAGTTGCAGCAGTGGGCGCGGGAAGGTTTGGGAAATCGGCGACCGTTGCATTGGCCGCTGGCGTTTCCTGAAATTATGGAACGCGGCGGGTTTGATGCGTTTGTCGGGAATCCGCCGTTTATTGGAGGTACCTTAGCTACGGAGGCATTTGGGACTAATTACATGAAGTTGCTCCAGAAATTCAACGAACCGTGGCATGGGAAAGCTGATTTTGTGGTTGGATTTTTCAAGCGGACGCTTTTAATCCTGCAACAACAGGGGAAAATGTCTTTCGTGGCAACTGCTTCGCTGCTAAGAGGGGAATCATTAGATTCTGGGCTTCGTGACATCATTCATCGTGGTTGGACTATTTATAGCGCCAGAAGTCCATACAAGTGGCCTGGTACAGCAAATCTCGAAGTAGTGAACATTTCTCTCGGGAAAGCATGGAATGGTTGCTATGTATTAGATGGAAAAATCGTGGGTAGTCCTGCAGATTGTAGTGAACCCTCATGCAGTAGCGACCGATAGGGACTTGTTATAATGGTGAACAAAATACCAAATAGCCCCACTGTGATTTTCTATTTTCTTTGAAAAAGATAGCGTTTTTCTGACTTAACGAGAGATCCGCTGTCTGAAGGTACAGTTCAAT
>JAUPTV010000073.1 GCA_030917925.1 Pseudomonadota bacterium | reverse complement strand
CTTCCGCGGTCAAGCGCACCATATATTTTTCGGCCATGTCTGTTCTCGATCCTATTTACCTGACAGGGAGTCTAGCATACCCTCCACTCCCTAAAAACTAGCATGACAGACTACTAGGGCGCGGGCATGAGCGGCAATGAGCAGATCATTATGGCCAATGGGTTGCCCCACTTTTTCCAGCGCAACCCGGATTTCTGCGTAGTGCTGCTCGACCTGTGCATCCAGGGGCAACACGGTGACTTGCGTCAGCAGGTGGTCAACTTTTTCGGTCAGGCGCGGTGAATCTTTTTTCAAGACGCCGTAACGCAGTTCACAGGCAACGATGATGCTGGTGCAAAATGCTTGGCGGTCCAAGGCAGCAATGCGTTCCGCCAACGGGCGGACAGGTCTTTTGATCAGCGCGGATAACAGATTTGTATCGAACAAATAGCGAGGGCCAATCATGTCAGAAGATATCCTCAGGTTTTACGGGTGGATCTTCTATGTCTGGAAATTCTTCTTCAATCGGTTCCCACGAGGCCAGCAGTTCGGCCAGGTTGTTGTATTTCCTGACGGGTTCAATGATCAGGCGGTCGCCGTCCTTGCGGATGATGACCTCCTGGCCGGGCAGTTCAAATTCACGCGGAATCCGCACAGCCTGATTGCGGCCGTTGCGGAATAGACGGGCATGGCGTTCGGTAGTGGCTAAGTTGGGCATGGTCGTACCTCCAGTTTTTGATACAGGCCAAACATAGGCCGGACTCTAATCAAGATCAATGCGCCTCATCCCAGTTCGCGCCGACGCCAATATCCACTTCTAGCGGTATCCGCAACTTCGCGGCGTCCACCATTAACCCCCGAATCTGTTCCCTGGCGTCAGCAATGCTCCCCTCAGCCACTTCAAACACCAGTTCATCATGCACCTGCATAATCATTCGCGCCGGGAACCCGGAATCCTGCAACCAGTGATCCACGGCCAGCATGGCCTGTTTAATGATGTCGGCAGCCGTGCCCTGCATGGGCGCATTGATCGCTGCCCGTTCCGCCCCCTGTCGGCGCTGGGCATTCCGTGAGCGGATTTCGGGCAAATACAACCGCCGCCCAGCGACCGTCTCGACATAGCCCAATGTTGCGGCCCGGCTCCGGGTCTCCTCCATATAGGCTTTGACGCCGGGGTAACGGGCGAAATAGCGCTCAACATAATCCTTCGCGGCGCTGCGTTCGATGCCCAGTTGTTGCGCCAGGCCGAACGCCGACATCCCGTAGATCAGCCCGAAGTTAATCGCCTTGGCGCTGCGCCGCTGTTCCGTGCTGACTGCCTCCGGGTCTACGCCAAACACTTCAGCCGCCGTCGCCCGATGGACATCCATGCCGGTAGCGAAAGCCCGCAGCAATCCTTCGTCGCTGGATAAGTGGGCCATGATGCGCAACTCGATCTGCGAATAGTCCGCCGCCAGCATCACAAAACCCGCCTCCGGCACGAACGCCTGGCGAATGCGCCGCCCTTCCGGGGTGCGGGTCGGAATGTTCTGCAAATTGGGATCGGAGGAAGACAGTCGCCCGGTACTGGCCACCGCCTGATGGTAGGAGGTATGCACCCGGCCGGTCAGCGGGTGTATCTGTTCCGGCAGCCGGTCGGTATAGGTCGATTTCAGCTTGCTGAGCGTCCGGTGTTCCAGAATGACCTTGGGCAACGGATATGTCAGCGCCAGTTCCTGCAACACCTCTTCGGCAGTGGACGCCTGGCCAGTCGGCGTCTTCTTGCCCGTAGGCAGTTTGAGCCGCTCGAACAGGATGATCTGCAACTGCTTGGGCGAACCGAGGTTAAAGCGTTCACCGGCCAGTGCATACGCCTGCTGCTCCACGTCCCAGAGCCGTTTGGCCAACTCGCCGCTTTGCTGGCGCAACGCCGCCGCATTGACCCGCACCCCGATCCGCTCCATCCGCCCCAGCATGTCAATCAGCGGGATTTCCAGCGTCTCATACAAATCCCGCAAGCCCGGCATGGCTGCCAGTTTTGGCCACAGCGTTTGATGAAGCCGCAACGTCACTTCCGCATCTTCCGCCGCGTAAGGTCCGGCCTGCTCCAGCGGTACTTCGTTGAAACTCAGTTGTTTCGCGCCTTTCCCGGCCACGTCTTCATAACGGATCGTGCGCCAGTTCAAATGCCGTTCCGCCAGACTGTCCAGATCATGCTGGGCGGTGGAATCCAGCACATAAGATTCCAGCAGGGTATCGTGGCGAATGCCGCGCAGGGCGATGTCGTGGTTGGCGAGAACGTGCTGGTCGTATTTGAGATGCTGGCCAACTTTGCCGCGAGCCGGGTCTTCCAGCAGCGGGCGCAATTGTTCCAACACCGCTTCCCGGTTCAACTGATCCGGTGCACCGGGGTAGTCGTGCGCCAATGGCACATAGGCGGCTTCACCGGGTGTAACCGCGAAAGAGACGCCGACGATGCGGGCGTCCAGATAATTCAGGCTGGTGGTCTCGGTGTCAAAGGCGAACAAATCCGCTGACCGCAATCGTTCCAGCCATATATCGAGAGTGGACTGATCAAGGATGGTGGAGTAAACGGGCGGCAGCAACGGTTCATTTCCGCTATCCCCACCCTGACCCGCAGGAACGGCTGGCGTCTGATCCTTGGCGCTTTGATCGGAGAGAACCGGAGTGGGAGAGGGCGGTAACTCCCGCAGCCAGGAGTGAAAGTCGTAGCGTTCACACAGAGTGCGCAATGCCGATACATCAGGCGGCGCGGGATGCAAATTGTCGAGTGTGACCGGCAAAGGCACTGCACAATCCAGCGTCGCCAGTTGCCGGGATAGTGGTAATTGTTCCAGACCGGCCCGCAACTTTTCCCCGATCTTCCCGGAAATGGCCGCAGCGTTCGCCATTAGCGCATCCAGGGAACCGTACTGAGTGAGCCACTTGGCGGCAGTTTTCGCCCCAACACCGGGAACGCCGGGAATGTTGTCCGAACTGTCGCCGACCAGCGCCAGCCAATCAATAATTCGGTCCGGGGGAACGCCAAACTTCGCTTCCACCCCGGCGACGTCGGTGATGACATTCTTCATCGTGTCCAGCAGGCGCACTTGCGGACTGACCAGTTGCGCCAGATCCTTATCGCTGCTGACAATCAGCACCGGCCAGCCACGCAGCGTCGCCTGCCGGGTCAAGGTGCCAATAACATCATCCGCTTCCACCCCGGAAATTTGCAGCAGCGGCAATCCCATAGCGCGGATGCCGAGATGCAGCGGTTCGATTTGCTGAATCAGTTCCGTGTCCAGCGGCGGACGGTTCGCCTTGTAGTCAGTAAACCAGGCATGGCGGAAGGTCTTGCCCGGCGCATCGAACACCACCGCCAGCACATCGGGCTGATAGTCGGCCAGCAGTCGGCGCAGCATGTTCAACACGCCGTACAGCGCCCCGGTCGGTTCGCCCGCCGCATTCGTCAGCGGTGGCAGCGCGTTGAAAGCCCGGTGTAGCCAGGAGGAGCCATCCACCAACAGCAGAGGTTTGGAGGTAGTCATTAGCGTTTTGAATGAAAAGTTTAGCCTAACCGGCTGCGAATGAATTCGTATTCCGCCTGAATGGCTTTTTCCGCGTCGCTGCCGACGAAATCGGCCAGTTTGCCGCCGACCAGGGGAATGCCGCACTTGACTTCAATCCGCACGTCATTGACGCAACCGCCGTCCTGAGTTCGCAGTTCCATTTCACCGCCCAGACTGACCGGCACTCCGGAAATCTCCAGACTGATCTGGCAACGATAAGGCCCCCCGGCTTTGCCCTCCCAGTGCTCGCTCTGCACCACAGTATTCCAGGGGTTGAGGAATTTCTTGAGCAGGCCAGGCACGTCTGCCGGAACTTCCCGCTTGACCTTGATGCGGTAGGCACCATCACTGCCAGAACACTCCAGCACTTCAACATTGCGGGCGCCGATACCGACATATTTTTCCTGCATGAAATCGGGATCGTGGAACCGGCTGAACACCGTGTCCACATCCTGGTTGTAGTGATGCAATACTTTAATCTTCATCTGTTTTCCTCGAAGTCAGCGGCTACATGAATTCTTGTAGCAGGTCGTTCAGAAACCGTAATCCGGTTTCGGTGGGTTGCAACCGGTCGGGATCGGTGTCCAACAAGCCGCGTTCCCTGGCCCGGTTTAACGCCGGTTCCAGGGCAGTCAGTGGTAAACCGGTGCGTTCCTCGAACAGTTTCGCCGGGACACCATCGACCAGCCGCAAAGCGTTCATCAGGAATTCTACCGGTAAATCAGCATCCTGAATCGGCGCATCGCCGCCCAGACTGTCTGGAGTTCCGGCCCGCGTCAGATAATCCTGCGGATGTTTGAGTTTCCAGAGCCGGTGGATTTTTCCAGTGGCCGGATCAGTCAGTTTCCCATGTGCGCCAGCGCCAATGCCCAGATAATCGGCAAATTCCCAGTAATTGAGATTGTGCCGGCAGCGCCGATTTTCCGGGGCGTAAGCTGATACTTCATAACGTGGATAACCACGCTCAGCCAATTCCGCCTGCGCCCGTTCCTGAATGGCGTCAATAATTTCCTCATTAGGCAAGGTTGGTGGCGACTGATGGAAGAGCGTATTTGGCTCGATGGTGAGCTGGTAATACGAAAGGTGCGCCGGTTGCAGCGCTACTGCATTAGCAATATCGGCCAGTGCTTCAACCACGGTTTGTCCCGGCAAGCCGAACATTAAATCCAGATTAAAATTATCCAGCCCGGCAGCGTGCGCGGCTTCGGCAGCGGCAAACGCCGCACGGCGGTCGTGAATCCGCCCCAGCTTGTGCAGATGCTCATCATTGAAGCTTTGTACCCCAATCGACAAGCGGCTAATGCCCGCCGCCCGGAATTCGGCAAACTGCGCCTGTTCCATCGCGCCGGGATTCGCTTCCAGGGTAATTTCCAGGTCCGGGCGCAATGGTAACCGGGCGCGCAGGCCGGATAACAGCCGATCCAGTGCCTCGGCGGACAGCAAGCTTGGCGTCCCGCCGCCGATGAACACGCTGTCAATGCGCCGTCCCCAGACGCGGGGCAAGTCCTGCTCCACATCGGCCAGCAGGGCATCAACGTAAGCCCGCTCCGGCAATGGCCCGCGTACTTCATGGGAATTGAAATCGCAATAGGGACACTTCCGCATACACCAGGGGACGTGAACGTAAAGCGCTAATGGTATCGTGCAATAAAAATCCGGCATTTTTTTCCTTGACGACTAAACTTTTCAGAGTACCTACTAAAATTATTAGGTATGTAAGCGCCACCTGACCACTACGGTCCAGTCCCCCTTCAATTTTCAGTATTTTTGAGAGCGCTATGGAACTCAAGCAGGTTTATATAAAAACTGCCAAGGGGCAGGAAGAAATCCAGCAACGGACCTACAAACTGTCCGCTACTCTGCGCAAATTGCTGATCATGGTCGACGGTCATTCCACGGCAGCCGAAATGATTGACCGGCTCAGCGCCATGGGCGATGTCACATCTGCACTGACCGAACTGGAAACCGGTGGTTTCATCGTATCCCTCACACCGGTCGCGCCACCGGTCGCTGCGCCCACTGCGCCGCCACCGGTTAAAATCCTGGATGATTCCCCAGCATCGTCCACGTCTGAGCCGCAATCCGAGCGACTCCTGATGCAAAATCTCTGGGGAGACGACGATGCAACTCCGGCTTCGGCTTTACCGTCTGCCCGCTCCGCGCTATCCGGAACTGCCGAACCCCATTTTAATCTCGATAAGGCCAAGAATTTTATTCGGGCGACGCTGTTAGCCGCCATGGGACCCAGCGCCGCCCGACGGATTGATCTCGTTGAAGCGACCACCTCGGTCGAGGAGTTGCGCGTCGAACTGGACGGCATCCGCGAAATGCTCCCCACCGTCCTGTCCAAGCGCCATGCTGAACAGATTTGGAAGCAACTTGAACCCATCATGGCACCGTTCGCGCTGCCCTCGTCTCGGGATGCTACAGCCAAACCCACGGCCCCGGCCATAGCGGCGTCTCCTGCTCAGCCAGACTCCCCTCTGGATAAGGCCAAGGCAGCGATCCACCAGATCCTGTCAGCCAACGCCGGCCCCAACACCGGCTACTGGATCGAACGCATGGATGCCATAGCCACGCCGGATATCTTGCGCATCGAGCTGGATGTCCTGAATGAAATGTTACCCAGGATTTTTTCCAGGTCGCAAGCTGCGCAGGTGAAGAACCAACTGGAGCCGATTCTCGCCGCCATTTCGCCGGCGGTGCCTCCCGCTCAGCCGACCTTCAATCTGAACAAGGCCAAGGATGTGATTCGGCGCACCCTGTTGGAGGTCATGGGGCCTACTGCGGTGCGCCGGGTTGAACGGATTGATGGAGTCACTACGGTCGAGGTGTTGCGGACTGAACTGGAGGGGATTCACGAGATGTTGCCCAAAGTCCTGTCGAAACGGCAAGCTGAACAAGTCTGGAAGCAACTCGAACCCATCCTTATGTCGATCAGCCTGCCGCCAATGTAGCCTGATCCCATAGTCCGGGTTGTTGCAACGCCTTGACCAGATGCGCCAGCGCCTGCCCACGATGACTCAGCCGGTTTTTGACCGCCAGCTCCAGTTCAGCGGCGGTTTGGCTTTCATCAAGAACCAGAAACACCGGGTCATAACCAAAGCCACCGCTGCCATAAGGTTCAAAGGTGATCATCCCCTCCCAACTGGCCTGGCAAATCAGCGGCATCGGGTCGGCGGCGTGCTGCAATAGCGCCAGCACACAGTGAAAGCGGGCGGTACGCTGTTCGGCGGGAACATCGCGCAAATCGGCCAACAGTTTGTCGATATTGGCGCAGTCGTCGGCACCGGGACCAGCATAGCGCGCTGAATAGACACCGGGTGCGCCTCCCAGAATGTCCACGCTCAACCCGGAATCGTCGGCTAAGGCCGGGAGTCCGGTATGTCGGGCAGCGTTGCGGGCCTTGAGAATAGCGTTTTCAACAAAGGTCAGGCCGGTTTCTTCAATTTCCGGCACGTTGAAGGCCGATTGCGGGACGATATCGAGATCGTAGCCGGCCAGGGCAGCGTTAAACTCCCGGGCCTTGCCGGGATTGTTGGTCGCCAGAACAATTTGGCGCATGGCGATTTCTCCCTTGTAATGGCAAATAGCGCTCAGGCCGGCAATCCCAGCGCTTCCCGTTGCTTCTGCAACAACTGGCTGATGCCGCCACCAGCCAGTTCCAGCATGGCCTGTAACTCGGTCATGCGGAAGGCGTGACCCTCGGCGGTGCCCTGGATTTCGATGAACGCTCCGGCGTCGTTCATCACCACGTTCATATCGGTTTCTGCCTCGGAATCCTCGGCGTAATCCAGATCCAGCACCGGGACGCCCTGATAAATGCCGACGGAGACCGAGGCAATCTGGCCGTGCAGGGGATTCTTTTTCACCTGCCGCCGGGTCATCATCTGGCGCACGGCGTCGGCCAGTGCGACGAACCCGCCGGTGATGGCGGCGGTGCGGGTGCCGCCATCGGCTTGAATCACGTCGCAGTCGAGGGTGATGGTGCGTTCGCCCAGCGCCTCCAAATCCATGACTGCCCGCAGGGATCGGCCAATCAGGCGCTGAATTTCCAGAGTGCGGCCATCCTGTCGGCCCCGACTGGCTTCACGCTGCATCCGAGTATGGGTAGCGCGCGGCAACATGCCATATTCCGCTGTGACCCAGCCCCGGCCTTTGTTTTTGAGAAAGGGCGGCACCCGTTCTTCGACGCTGGCGGTGCAAATCACTTTGGTCGCGCCGAACTCCACCAGCACTGAGCCTTCGGCGTGTTGGGTGAATTGACGGGTGAGGCGGATCGGGCGCAGTTCATCGGCGGCGCGGGCACTGGGACGCATAAAGGCGATTTCCTGAAATGGAGGGGTGTGGACAGTTTGGCCGGGAAACTATAGCAGAACTGGCCAGGGATGCCGGACGGGGCAATATTTTCAGCTTGGTCGCTGGAAGATTCATGCAAAACGCGCCAGACCGGCAATTTCCGCCTAAGATTAAGCACAGCACATAATGAAACCATCAAAGTTTTGAGGATTATTCCATGTTACGCAGTATGACGGCTTTCGCCCGCCAGGAGCAGGCCAGCGCCTGGGGCGTTATCATTTGGGAATTACGTTCGGTCAATCATCGCTATCTGGAAACGTCGATTCGCCTGCCGGAGGCGTTGCGCAGTCTGGAGTCGCTGGCGCGGGAACGCATTGCGGCCAAGCTAAGTCGCGGCAAGGTGGAGGGAACCCTCAAGCTGCAAACTACTGGGGCGGCATTGACGGGGATTACTTTAAATCCACCGGTGGTAGAGCGGCTGCTGGAAGTAGCGGGTGAACTGGAGCATTTAATGGGGCCAGGCACTGGATTGCGGCTGATTGATGTGTTGCGCTGGCCGGGAGTGGTCAGTGAGGCGGAGCCGGATTTGGATGAAATCAAGTTGACGCTGCTCAATAGTCTGGATGTAGCGCTGGCGGAGTTGGTGGCGACCCGTGAGCGGGAAGGTCAACGCACGGCGGAATTGATTCAGCAACGTTGTGTGGCTATGAGTGAGCAGGTGAAGCAGGTGCGCGCCCGCCGTCCGGAGGTGCTGGCCCGCTGGCGCGATAAGCTGTTGGGCCGGTTGGCGGATCTTTCGGCGGAGGCTGATCCTGGTCGGTTGGAGCAGGAGTTGGTGCTGGTGGCCCAGCGGCTGGATGTGGATGAGGAACTGGATCGGCTGGATGCGCATCTTCATGAGATCGAGGCGGTACTCAAGCGCAAGGAGCCGGTCGGGCGACGGCTGGATTTTCTGATGCAGGAGTTGAATCGGGAGGCGAATACGCTGTCGTCGAAATCGGCGGATGCGGATACGACCCGTGCTTCGATTGAGTTGAAGGTGCTGATTGAGCAAATGCGGGAGCATATTCAGAATATTGAATGATTTTTTTGGTTTCCTGTGGCTTGTTCAATCCGCAATACTATCCCTTACAATGGCGATAAAATATAGTATTTTGCGTTCGTCCATTCATTTATCGCCGAGAAAAAACCATGAATAACGACCAAGCCTTTCAAGATTACTATCCTGAAGAACTCAGTCATTGCTACGGTTGTGGCCGACTCAATGAACAGGGTTACCAGCTCAAAAGTTATTGGGACGAGGAAGAATCCAAAGCCTCCTAAAACCCGCGACCCTATCACATAGCCATTCCCGGCTACGTTTAAGGAGGTCAGATCGCATCGCTGATCGACTGCCATGGTACCGGAACAGCCGCCGCTGCCGCCTATCGCGCTGCCGGTCGGGCCATGGATACTCTGCCCCCGTTGCGCTTTGTGACCGCTGCGCTCCAGGTCGAGTATCTGC
Source organism: Pseudomonadota bacterium (assembly GCA_030917925.1). GTDB lineage: Bacteria > Pseudomonadota > Gammaproteobacteria > Competibacterales > Competibacteraceae > UBA2383. Next base: position 7,362 of record JAUPTV010000073.1, on the reverse strand, counting down.
GCCCCACCCCGTTGGGTGTACCGTTGGAGATCCGTGGCCAGGTTCAGGAAATCAAGGGCCGCAAGGTTGTGGTTAGCGCCACTGTCAGCGCCAATGGCGAAATCTGCGCCCGTGGCCAGGTGGTGGCGGTGCAAATGCCGGAGCACATGAAGCCTGCTGCTTGAGCCGCGATACGATGCCGCTTTTGATACCCTGAAGCACCCTCGCTCCTGCCCCTCTTGAGTTGCGCGGTTATAGCCTTTCTCAGTGGCGGGGGAACAGGCTTCCCAAAAAAGGCCCGATGGAGGGCTGGATCAAACAACGGGCGTTCGCTACCTTCGTGCTGTGCAACCTCAAGTAACCGACATCCCACGCACTAAAAGCGGTAAAATTATCAAACGGGCTGTCCATAATGTCGTGCGTGGGCCGCCGGTCGAAATCCCGGAGGCGCTGGAGCTGTTTGTTAATCGAAGTGAGCTGTGGGAGTAACAGCGCCTTAAATTTGCATGATTTCCCGACCCATGAGGTTTGTCGCATCATGATCGACGTCCCCGATATTCCGCTGTCCGCTCTGGCGGATCCGGTGCAGGCCATCGCCCGGGAGGCGGGACGTTGCATTCTGGACGTCTATGCGGGCGCTTTCAGCATCACCGAAAAAGCCGATCAGAGTCCAATCACTGAAGCGGATCTCGTCGCACATCGGTGCATCCTGCGAGGACTGGGGGAGCGGACTCCCCGGATTCCAGTCCTGTCCGAGGAATCCACCGACATCAGCTTTGCCGAACGCAGTCGTTGGGAATGGTTGTGGCTGGTGGACCCACTGGACGGTACCCGGGAATTTATCCGGCGCAGCGACCAGTTTTCTATCAATATCGCGCTGATTCATCAGCATGAAGCCGTGTTCGGGCTGATTCTGTCGCCGGTCGATGGCGCTTGCTATTACGCCTGGCGCGGCGGCGGTGCCTGGAAGAAACCGCGCAATCAACCGCTTCGACCGATTCATGCCGCCTCGGTCTGTCATCAACCGGTGCGGGTGACCAGTAGCCAGGCCTCTTACCGGAGTCGCCGTCTCCAGGAGTATTTGCAGCAGATCGGCGAGTATCGACACATCTTTCTGGGCAGTTCGCTCAAATCCTGTCTGATTGCCGAGGGGGAAGCGGATATCTACCCCCGCTTTGGTCCGACCGGCGAATGGGATACCGCCGCCGCGCAGATTATTCTCGAAGAAGCGGGCGGCCATCTGACTGACATGCAGTTACGGCCCCTGCGCTACAATGCCCGTCCCGTGCTGATCAATCCCGATTTCTTTGCCTTCAGCGACGCGGGGCGCGACTGGTCCCGGTATTTGCCACAACGCCCGCCGGCGGTGAGTGGTTAGTCAACAATACCCATAAATTGCCATTTCGAGTTCCGCCATGCCCTACGAACGTTATCGTCTTGACCTGGAAAGGGAAGGTTTCCAGCATGATCCCGCTCAGGAACGGGCGGTTCTCCAGTTGCAGAAAGTCTATGACCAATTGATGGCGCAACCGGCACCCGCCCCTGCCCAAAAATCCGGGGGATTATTCTCCCGGTTAGCCGTCCGTAATAAGCCAGCGGCAGAAGCCGGTCGTTCCCCGGTGCGGGGTCTATACCTCTGGGGCGGCGTCGGGCGCGGCAAAACCTATCTGGTGGACACCTTTGTTGACGCCCTGCCTATCGAGCATAAACAGCGCATTCATTTTCACAGCTTTATGCGCGCCGTTCATGCCGAATTGAAAGAGCTCAAGCAGCAGCAGGACCCCTTGCGCATCGTCGCCCGCCGTTTTGCAGAAAAGGCGCGGGTGATTTGTCTGGATGAGTTCTTCGTCTCCGATATTACCGACGCCATGCTGCTTTACGGGCTATTAAAAGAATTATTCGCGCAGGGGGTAACGCTGATTACCACCTCCAACATTCCGCCGGATGATCTCTACAAGGATGGACTGCAACGCGCCCGCTTCCTGCCCGCCATTGATCTGCTCAAACAACATCTCGATGTGCTGAACGTTGATGGCGGCGTGGATTATCGGCTGCGTTACCTGGAAAAGGCGGAGATCTATCATTACCCACTGGATGACCGGGCCGAACAGGTTCTGGCGGATGTCTTCACCCATATTGCCCCGGAACCCGGTCATCGCGGCGGCGATCTGGAAATTGAAGGGCGCTTTATCCCCACGCTGCGCGAAGCCGATGGCGTGATCTGGTTCAACTTCCGGGCAATATGCGACGGGCCGCGCGGCACCAATGATTACATCGAAATCGCCCGCTGCTTTCACACCGTGCTGATTTCCAATATCCCCGTCATGGACTGGCAAATGGAAAATCAGGCACGCCGCTTTGTGAACCTGGTGGATGAATTCTATGACCGGAGCGTCAAACTGATTCTCTCGGCCGCCGCCCCGCCGCTGGATATCTATACCGGTCAGAAACTGAAATTTGAATTCCAGCGCACCGTGAGCCGGTTGCAGGAAATGCAGTCGCATGATTATCTGGAACGGCCGCATCTGCCTTGAATATCATCCCCAGCGTAACCGCCAGGGTCTTTTGCGGAGAATGATGATGAATCCTGAAAGTCTTGATCAACTAGAGACTCCACGAGTCAGCCGCTGGACTGGCCATGCTGCGGTGTTCGCATTGCTGCCTGGACTGGTCTGGAGCGCTGACGTGGCGGCTCAATCGGCGCAACCCAGGACCGCCTCGGAAATCGAACGCGCCTTGAGCGTTCCGGCTCAGCCGGGTTTGCAACTACGTGGAGCGCCACTGCACTTGCGCGGTCCGGCCGGCATCGTTGACGATCCAACCGCTGCGCCATCCACTCCCGCGCAACCCGTGCCCGCGTCAACGGATCAGTCCTGGCAAAGTCTGGATTATCCGACCCTGGTTCGCGACCGGCCCAAAGTAGCCGCGCAGATTCGTTTTGATGTGAATTCGGCGCGCATCCGCCCTGACGCCTATCCTTTGCTGAATGAATATGCGAGCGCATTGCAAAGCCCGGCGCTGGGCGCGGCGATCCTGTTAATCGCCGGCCATACCGACGCTGCCGGTTCCGATGCGCATAATCTATTATTATCCGAGCGGCGGGCGCAGGCAGTGCGGGATTACCTCATTCGACAGGGGATCGCTCCCAACCGGCTGACGGCAAAGGGTTATGGCGAGGCTTATCCAGTAGCGTCCAACGCCACGGAAGCGGACCGGGAATTGAATCGCCGCAGTGAATTTATCCGCCTGGATACGCCGACGATGGACAACCCGTAAACACTGAAAAAAAAAATGGGGAGGGCGCATGGTTTGCAATGAACCTCGTTATCGCACGTTGCTGTTGCTGGTTAGCGTACTAGCGCTGTCCGGCTGCGCAACCGGAGGACGCTCGCCGACGGCAGCTCCCGAAGGGTTGCCTATCGGTACGCGAATTGCGTTGCCGGAAACCTCCAAAGCACTGGGCGGCGTCGCCTGCGAGTTTTACAAAACCGGCAGCGGGCGGCGTCTGGAGCAATTCGAAATTCGTTGCCCCGGCTGGGAACGTCCTGCCGGACAGGTTTGGCGCGGCAGTTTGCCCCGCCCTTCCGCGCAGTGGGAAGCGCAGTTGTTGAACGAAGGCGGTCTGGCCAAAACCGTGCAAAACGACGCCGAATGCGGGGAGCTGGAACCCACCCGCATTTTGAACGATCAACCGGCGGTGCTGCGCCGCTGCGTCAGCTACAACGGCGGATTTCCCTACTTACTGATTGCTGCGGGCGTGGATCAGCGGGCTTTCGTGGTCTGGGGACCGGCGCACCTGGCCCCCCTGTTTGAAGACTTCGTGCAGGCGTCGCTGCGGGGCGAGGCGCAGGAGAGACTCCCCGGCAGTCGGTCGCAATTGATCGCGCTGGCTGAACAGGCGATTGCTCCCGAAGGCCGGACTATCGGTCTGGAGGATATCGGGCAATTCACGGCGCTGGATGAGTTGAGCACCCTGTACAACTCGGCAAAAAATCATCAACGCGCCCTGGAACTGGCGCAGCGCGCCCTGGAAATTCACGAGCGCATCAAGGGCGTCAATCATCCGAGCGGGGGTTATCTGGCGGCGCGAATGGCCCGTGAACTCAGCCGCCTGCAACCCGGTGCGGCGGAAGCGATGTTTCAGCGCGCTGAACCTTTGGTGAAAGCCTCGCCGGATGTTTCGGACTGGCCGGAGTTTCTCGTTTATCGCGCCTGGGACGCCCTGGAGCGGGGTGAACCGAAACGGGCCGCCGAGTATGCGCAACAATCCCGGGAACTGAGTCAGGCGGCGGCGGCGCGTTCCCAACAAGGCGCGACCAATCCCCGGATCGGTCACTCCCTGGTCGGGGTTGGCGATGTCGATGTCGAACTGGGCCAACTGGCGGAAGCCGAAGCGGCTTATGTGCAGGCGCTCGGAATTTTCGACGCCGTGCGGGGTGGCGATTATCACTGGGTCGGGGAAACCCATCAGCGTCTGGCGGAAGTGTATCGCCGCCGTCAAGCCTATGAGCAGGCCCGCGCCCATGCGCAGTCCGCCGTGGAACTGAGTCGCCTCCTGTTTGGCGAGGGCCGGGCGCTGGCTGAGGCGCTGATGATGCAAGCCAAAGTTGAACGGGCCGCGGGCCAGCCTGAGCGCGCCCTGACGCTATGGCGCGAGGCGCGGCGGATTCTGTTAAGCGATCAACCGGCGCTGGCGCAATTGCAGACCAGAACGCTTGAAGGTTATCTGGAATTGCTGTTTGAACAGGCCAATCGCGTGGGTTCCAGCGAGCGAACGGCGCTCCTGGATGAAGCGTTTACGGCCTCTCAACTGGGTCAAACGCCCGCTGCCGGACGGGCGGTCACTCAGGTTGCGGCGCGATTGGCGGAAACCGATCCGGCGGTGCGAGAAACTGCCCGGGCGTTGCAGGATGCGCTGAAAGCCCGCCAGGATATTCAATACGAACTGGGCGTGGAGCAAAGTAAACCCTTCCTGGCGCGAGACGCTGGCAAGGAGGAGGCGCTGAAAGCCCGCTTGCGCACGGCGGCGGAAGACTATCAACAGCGGGAGCAACAATTACAGGCGCGTTTCCCCCGCTATGGCCGTCTGGTGACGCCGATGCCTCTGGATGCGGCGGCGGTGGCCAAACTGCTCCGGCGCAATGAAGCGTTGTTGCGGGTGTTGCCCGGACAACAGGAAACCTGGGTGTTTCTGGTCAAAGCGGATGGAACGTTGCAGGGTGCTGCCGTGAAATTGCCAGCCGGGCAACTGACGGCGCAGGTTGAACGGTTGCGCGCCGGCGTGGATGCCAGTTCCGGGCGCATTCCCGACTTTGATCTGGCGCTGGCCCATGCGTTGTACCGGGAACTGCTGGGGCCGCTGGAATCGGCACTGGCGGGTGTGGAACATTTGATTGTCGCGCCTTCCGGTGCGCTGCTGAGTCTGCCGCCCGCGTTATTGGTGAGACGCCCGGCAGCGCCCGGCGACTATCGGCAGGCGGCCTGGCTGGCGCGTGACATGGCGTTCAGCCTGTTGCCGTCGGTGATCGCGCTGGAACAGTTCCGCCAACTGGTCGGCACATCACAAGCGCCCTCAACCTTTATCAGTTTTGGCGATCCGGTCTTTTCAGAACGAGCGGGCGTGGCGTTGCGCGGTGGTAGCAGTAGCAGCGTCGACCGCGTGATCCAGCAATGTCAACCCGGCGCACAAGCGTTAGCCCAGTTGGCGCAACTTCCGGAGACCGCTGTTGAATTACGCACCCTGGCGCGGACTCTGGGCGTCCCGCCGGAACGTGGGGTGGTATTGGGCCGTCAAGCCACGGTTTCCGCAGTGCAGAACGCCAATTTACAGAACTACCGCACGATTGCCTTCGCCACCCACGCGCTGCTGCCGGGGGAACTGGACTGTCTGACCGAACCCGCGCTGGCGTTGACGCCACAACCGTCCGGCAAGGAAGGGGACAACGGATTATTGAGCGCCAGCGCCATCGCCGGTTTGCGGCTGGATGCGGACTGGGTGCTGTTATCGGCCTGTAATACCGCAGGTCCGGGCGGCGAGCGACTGCGCGGCGAAGGGTTATCCGGGTTGGCGACGGCGTTTTTCTACGCGGGTGCCCGATCACTACTGGCGACGCACTGGTATGTAGTTTCAGAACCGACGGTGTTTCTGACGACCCATACTTTCGATGCATACCGGAAATCGCCGCAACTGGGCCGGGCGGAAGCCTTGCGCCGGGCGCAACTGGCGCTGATGGAACAGCCGAATATGGCGCATCCGATATTTTGGGCGGCGTTTACCCTGATTGGCGAAAGCAGTTCCCTGCGATAGGGGTTGTCCCCATAAAGACGATTGATAAGTGACATCTGCAAGTAAGGGCGGCATAACCATGAACAATCAATTACTGAATCACTGTGGATTTTGGGCCAGGGCGGCCCGATTGCTGTTCTTCGGTTTTATTTTGACGCTCTTGCCGGATTGGGGGATTGAGTTACGAGCGCAGAGTGCGTCCCCTACCCTGTCGCCGGGTCAGGCGGATTTTGGGTCGGTTCCCGTGGATTCCACCAGTTCGCCGCAAACTTTCATCCTGAGCCATAACGATTCTGCGACTTCGCTGGTCATCAGCAGCATCTCGACAACTGCCGGTTTTTCAGCAACCAGCGGCTGCCCGTCTCAGTTATTTGGGGGGTCTTCCTGCAGTATCGACGTCGCTTTTTCACCTACCACGATTGGAACCCAGACCGGCGCACTGAATGTGGTTGCCGCAGTTTGCTTTAGCACTGCATGTAACCCTCCACAAACACTGTCTGCAAGCTTAACCGGTAATGGCATCGTGTCGATCAGTGCGGGAAATGACACCGCCCAGACCGCTGCCGGAACCCCGGTCACGATCAACGTGCTGACCAACGATGTCGGGACCGGGCTAACGATTGACGCAGTGAGCAGCCCCGGCCACGGCAGCGCCAGCATCAGTGGTAATGCGATCACCTACACCCCCAGCGCCAACTTTGCCGGGATCGATACCTTTCTCTATACCGTGCGCGACAGTTTTGGGCAAACCGCCAGCGCCACGGTGACGGTCACGGTGAATGCGCCAGTTCTGAATGTGCTGAATGACGCGGCGACCACGGCGGCCGGAACGCCGATCACGGTCAACGTACTGGCTAATGATGTTGGAACTGGACTGACTATTGACACCGTGAGCAGCCCCGGCCACGGCACCGCCGTTATCAGCGGCACCGCCATCACCTACACCCCCACCGCCAACTTTGCCGGGATCGATACTTTCCTCTATACCGTGCGCGACAGCTTCGGGCAAACCGCCAGCGCCACGGTGACGGTCACGGTGAACCCGCCGGGGCTGAATGTGCTGAATGACGCGGCGACTACGCCAGCCGGAACGCCGG
>JAUPTV010000072.1 GCA_030917925.1 Pseudomonadota bacterium | reverse complement strand
GTGTAGTCAGAAAAACGCTATCTTTTTCAAAGAAAATATAAAATCACATTGGGGCTATATGGTATTTTGTACACCATTACAACAAGACCCTATCGGTCGCTACTGCATGAGGGTTCACTACAATCTGCAGGACTACCCATTTTATAAAAACAAAAAATTTTCTCATATATTTCATGGTGTTCTTTCTAAAAATCAGCGTTTTTTTAGAGCGCCACGGATGCAGGCAGGATGCCGTATTAGAAAATACTATCTCGTTCATGGATGAACGCCCAGCGCCTTTTTTATTGAATGAGCACTGCGCCTGTTTTCGCTGCGGTGCTATTGATCGTTCCACAGCTCGCGGGGCTTCGCGGCCTTGGATGGCTAGACCACAAAAGAACGAAAACCAACACGCCCCTTTGCTGGCCGAACCCACCGCACGGGATGGCGAACCTTAAACGGGTATACGAACCCCTTTGTGTACAAGGCGGCGCTACGCGGAATCGGGTGGAGTAATCGGGCGATAGTCGCCAAGCCGGAAAGCAGGGCAGGATGACTCGATGGAAGGAAAGCGGTTTGTCGGCGGCGCCGGAACGGGCGACCGGCTGTGCTATCTTGTAAATACGTCCTCCATGAGGAACCCTACCTATATTCCATGGTTGACCGCCTACCGCTGGGCGGGGAGCGGCAAGGGATCCCCTAATGAGGATCAGTAACGTCGCCCTGATGAAGAAGGGATGAAGACCGGAAAGATCCAGAGGTGAGTTATGAAATATCGTGTCGTTTTGCTACATTCCCTCCCTACGGCCTGGCAACGGCCTATCCAGAAGCTGGCGGTGGCGGGTTTAATCGCGCTGTGCGCCAAGGGCTGGCTGGTCGAGGCGGCAGCGGCCAGTAATGCGGATGCCGTCTCGCGTGGGGCCTATCTGGTGAACTCGTGGGGGTGCGCCGATTGTCATACCCCGATGAAAATGGGACCGAACGGCCCGGAACCTGACCGATCCCGCGCCCTGTCCGGCCACCCGGAATCACTCAAACTCGCACCGCCGCCCCAAGCGAATGAGTCATGGGTGTGGTTTGGTTCGGCCACCAATACTGCTTACGCCGGTCCTTGGGGCATTAGTTACGCGATCAATATCACCTCGGATCGGGAGACGGGGTTGGGGGCCTGGAAGGCCGAGGACTTCGTGACGGCGATGAAAACGGGCAAACATGCCGGGGTGGGTCGACCGATTCTGCCGCCGATGCCTTGGCAGGCATTATCACATCTGACTGAAGACGATCTACGCGCCATGTTCCAGTATCTGCAAACGGTGCCGCCCGTGCGTAACCGGGTGCCGGATTATCAACCGCCTGCTCACTAATTCACCTTTTCAACCGCCAGAATTTAAGAAAATCCCCGGTACAAGCGGTTCGGCGCTGGATGCTGCTTGATTGGGGAACCGGTGTTTCCCTGCTCAACCTTGAGCTCTGGGCGGTGCGCGGTGTCTTTTGGCCACGCGCCGCTGCTGGACACGTTGAGTGCCACGGTCGATGATTCCGGCTTGGGGGCGATAGGTGCTGGCCCTGCGGGTTTTGTGCAGGGCCGGGCCGGTAGCCGCCAAGGCCGGGGGGATGTCACTGGATAGCCGGTGGTGAAGGCGTCTGGTCGCGGCAAAACAATGTATCTCTGCGCTATTCACCCTTCATATCGTCAAGATGAACTTTAGCCAGAAGGACCACTAAAGACAGCCATATCCTCCCTGTCATGAAAATGGCCTTCTTCTTGCTTGAATAATCGTAACCGATGTTGCGCCGCAATATCTTGACGGCTTGAACGAGAGAGCAAGAACGATGGCGATGTCCCTGATCAACCCCGCACTGCTACGCGCCAAGATTCGGCTCCTTTTGCGTGAGTTTCTCCCGAACGCCGATCCGCGCATCCTGGACGCCGATCTCAGTTTTCACGACCTCGGTCTGGATTCGATTGACGCCCTGCGTTTGGTGGTGTGCCTGGAAAACGAACTCCATGTGACCCTCGAGGATGTCAGCGATCTCGAACGCGCTACCGTGCCCGGCTATCAAGGCTATAGGAACGCCAGCCCCCTGCCGTGTTGACGCCTCCGGGGTCGTGGAGTAGCCCATGATCACGGCTTCGCTGCTGACGGCCTATGGCGTCGGAACGCCCCGGTGGTCCGTACCAGGGGAAACCGCCGCTCTGGTCGGGGATAGTCCGTCAACCGCCTTGGCGCAGACACCGGATACCCATGCGCTGGATGGGCTACCGTCGCCCGACCTTGAACTGACGTTGGCTGTAGACACCGAAGCCAGCGCTCGAATGACCATTTACCGATTTCAGGCCGGAAGGCTGTTGCTGGACAGTGTGCTGATGACCACGCCCCTGGTGGACAGCATGATTTAGACCCTGACGCCCCCCGTCCTTGGGGAACATCCTCCGGGACCGTCTATGAATCAGCCCTTAGCGTCGTGCCAGTGGGGGCTGATCTACCGCCGACACGTGGGTCGAGAATCGAGTGACAGGAAGCGAGCGTGAGCCTTGCGATTCAGCGTGATCAGGCTGGCTGGTAACGCCCCGTCAAACAGTGTTTGATTGAAATTCGCAGGCTGAATCCAGCGACAAGTACTCAGTTTGGGTTATTCTGGCAAGCATAGTGATTTGCCCAGTGTAAAATTAAACGGTAAGAATTAACTTTTTGGGAAATTGTACCAAAAAACAAACAAACCTTTTTCAAAGGTAGGACTGAAGGTTGCAAATAATTGACAAAAATAATAGGGTTCTTTTTACGCCAATGATGAAATCGAAGCTCATGACCTCAGTTCTGCAATCACGTTGGACTCTCGCAGTGTGGGTGATCATGGTCATCCTGTGGTTGATAGCCGCCTATTTTATTGCTGGCGTGGTGGCTCAACAGCGCCAGTCGCAACTTATTCATCGCGAACAACAGGAAGCCAATAAAAGCGCTGAGATTATTCACACCATTATTCACCGTAGTTTGGTTCATATTCAAAACTTGCCTACTTTAATTGCCAGCGAACCCTCATTAGTGTCACTGTTATCTCAGTTCGGCTCCAACATTACCGCATCGCCGCTTCCGTATGAAGAACGCCACCGGCAATGGCGGGCTGATCCTGCATTAAGTCATTTGGTGCAGCGTCTGAATGAGATTGTTGCGGTTGACGACATTGGTATTAATGCCTGCTGGTTAATGAATGCAGCGGGCGATACCGTTGCCGTCGGTGTTTTGCCCAAGGATACCAACTTTACCGGGGCTAATTATGTAGATCGTGACTATTTTCAGGCGGCGCAGCGGGGCCAGAAGGGTTATCAATTCGCAGTGGGTCGAGTCACGGGCGTACCCGGCTTGTTTTTTGTCTCGCCGGTGATGGCACAGGGACATTTCCTTGGCGCGGTGGGGGTCAGAACCAATTTGGACAATCTGAGCCATCTACTCGGACCCAATATGTTCATCACGGATGAATATGACGTGATTATTTTAGCCCACGATCCCGATTTAAAAATGCGCTCATTGCCGGATGCCAGAGTCGCGCAGTTATCCACTGAGGCGCGTGAGCAGCGGTATAAACGTAGGGAATTTACCACCGTGATGATGGCTCCGGCGCATCTTAAAGAGTCGACGAATCTTATCCATTGGCGTGAAAACTCATATCCCAGCGTATTAGCGACTCAGGGTCACCCGGAAGATATATTGAGGGTCTATGTTTATCGTGATTTACGCGAAATTGAGAATATTCAGCGAGATCGTAACTGGTTGTTTGCTTTGCTCTCACTGGTAGGTTTGTTGTCTGTATCGTTGATTGCGGGAACCCTGATTTATATCCGCGTCCTGATTCAGCATAGCCAGAAGTTGACCGGGTTAAATGACGAGTTGGCTCGGCAAGCCCGCACGGATGCGTTGACGGGCTGCGCTAATCGCCGGAGCCTCCTGACCTTGATGGATGCCGAACGGCAACGAGCGAGTCGTTATAGTCTGCCGTTCAGTGTGTTGGGGATGGACTTGGATCACTTCAAGCAGATTAATGATCGCTATGGCCATGCCGGAGGCGATCAGGCGCTCCGACATTTTGTGGCTCTCCTGAAAGAGATGTTGCGCCCCACCGATGTTCTGGGACGGATGGGGGGCGAAGAATTTACGCTGCTGTTGCCACAGACTCGGGGGTGTGATGCCGCCCTCATCGCGGAGCGTCTTAGAGCGAAGCTCGAAGCATCGCCGGTTTCGCTCGGGACGGCGGTCATTTCGTTTACCGTTAGCGTGGGCGTTGCCCAGTGGGAAGCACCGGAGACCGCCGAACAACTGTTGGGACGTGCCGATCAGGCGATGTATGCAGCTAAGCAGGCGGGACGTAATCAGGTGCAGGTTGCGGTACTGGTTTAGTCTGAATTGTTATCCAACATTTGATCCTTTTCTGTATATCCTAGAGAGACCGTTGCTTCTGATGGGTAGGTATCGATGGTCAATGTCCCCCAAAAATCCAGCTTGACCGACCGTCTAAATTTGGGAGGTCGATAATCAGCTCAACGCCATACCATTGGGGCGTTTGTGCGAAATCCTATGGGACTTTGGTGTCGTTTGTTTAAACGTACCCAACGTGCGGTGGGTCGGGTAACGCCTGGTGGTGGAGCCGGGCGTCAGGGGAGGGATTAGGCGGTTTCCTGCGGGTCTATGGCGATTAGACCACGACCCGGTTGATACTTGAGGTTGGGGGACATCTCGATGGGTTGCCGAATGACGGACGGGTCAGGCTGAACCTTAGGCTTGGGCGGTTCGTAGCACTCGGTCTGATGGTTCCATACCCAACCTTTCGGCGGTGGCCATTGACTCTTCTTGGCTTGAACGGGCGGTTGAACGGGCGCTGTCATCCTCCGCTTTCTTGCCGCTATAGCAGCCACTGCATCGGCGGCCATCAATGCCGCTACATCGCTATCCGCAACAGAACTTTTGCCGCCCTGAATCAGGGTTAAGGTGGGGCGTGTGGTTACGGTAAACGAGTCAATGGATTCTGCGGCTTTGCGCATGAGGTCGGCCAGGTCGCGCCATTGCTGAATTTCCGATGAACTGGCATGGCTGAACGGGTTGCCGGTGGCTTCGTAGCCACGAGTCAGGTGTTCTCCAAGCTGGTGGATTTGGTGGCGGGTCGCGTCCAAAACATTATCCGCAACATCCAAAACATTATCAGAAACATCAATTTTATCAACAACATTATCCGCAACATTTGCCGCAACAACCGGCGATCTATCCGCAACAACCTTGGCAAAGGCCTCCTTGAAGTCGGCAACACGGTAGCATTTAGGCGTGGCTGTTGCGGATATACGGATGGTCTTTGAAACGATGCCATAGGGCTGTAGCAGCCGGGCCAGGTGTCGGGCGGTGATGGCCTTGCCCTTGCCCTGGTCAAAGGTCGCCCGCGGCGCGTGGTCGATACCGGCCAGATAGTCCAGTAGTTGCTCGGTGGGATAGTGCTTCGCGGGCTGCCGGGCAAAGTAACGCTGCAAGTCGGTCAATAGTTGCGCGTCCAAACTGATAAGATTCGGGTTGCTCATGGCGGGATTCCTCTGATGAAGGATCAACTCATGGGAAGTCGCCTGTTGGCGTGTTCTCGCACATCAGCAGACGCACTAATTATAGCAGAATCAAGCGGCAAGCGCTGTTTTTGCGGGGAGTGGGCTTTTATCCATCAGGGGTTGTAGACCGCAAAGCAGGAGAGTGCCACTGCACCCGGCCCGTGGCTACAGAACGTCCGGCCTTGTCGAAAGAATTTCCCCGAAAGAACGCCCCACAGCGCCACCATCAGGGTGAGCCGGGCTTATCGTTGAACGGTGCGCCGCAAGAGGGCATTCAGCCACAACGCATCAGGCCGGTCCGGGCGACGGTCTGCGCTCGTCCACACGGTCAGCGGTGTCCAGATCGACAGGGTTTGCAGCAGCGCGTCCAGTCCGGCCTCGTCCAGATCAGTAAAGCGCCGGTTGCCGTCCTGCCGTTCGCCCTGGCCATACTTCCAGGAGGCGTACAACACGCCCTCAGGTTTAAGCGCCCGCGCCAGCCGCCGCAGCACGTCGGGCAGGTCGGCCAGCGGGACATGCAGTAGACTGGCGCAGGCCCAGATCCCGTCAAAGCGTTCGGACTCGTCCAGTTCCTGAAAGCGCTGAACCGTGACCGGTAGGCCGGTATGCGCCGCCGCTAACCGCGCCAGGCTCGGCGAGGCGTCAAAGGCGCTCACCGTATAGCCGCGTTCCAGAAAAGCGCGGGCGTCACGGCCTGAACCACAGCCCGCGTCCAGAATCGTTCCGCCCACCGGTAGCCGAGCTAGAAATGGCGCATACAACGGCGTCAGATCGAGCGCGACGGTCTCGGCAAAGAACCGGTCGGCATGGGCGTGGTAGTAGGCGGTTGACGGGGCGTCGATAAAATCACTGGGCATAGCAGTATCGGGTAAACCAAGGGGTCTATTTGGCGCAACGGTTGCCGGCGTTCGGCAAGTTGAATGCGAAGCGCCGGGCGCGGTTGGCGCTGGCGTATGACCATACGCTGATCGGGCCACGGGTGATCGTGGAGGTGCCGGTAGCGGTCGTCGCGGTTGAGGCGGAATCCGGGCGGACGGTGCGCCCGCATTGGCGACGTGGGCATTTTCGGCGCTTGCCGGGCGACGGGGCACGGTTGACCTGGGTGCGGCCCACGCTGGTCAAGGCGGCAGAGGCGTTCGGGCTGGAGCGGGGGACGCCTCACGGGTAGGCGGGCGCTCGGATGCGCTTTTTTACGCCCCCCACCCTTCCGCTCCCAGACTCGCCTCCCCTCCCCCCTTATCCCCCCTCCCCTCCAAAAGGCCATTTTTTGGCGGTTTCTGGCGGTTTTTCATCTGCGGCATTAGGGAGGCCATGGGTGTCCCGGTCGGGCCAGCGAACGGGTCAGGAATAGGGTTGCAAACTACAGAAATGGTGCAAATGCGACAGTGCGCCATGAGCAGCCCAACACGATCCACAAGTCTTTGGTAAAAAAAGTAGGGTAATTTCCCCCTTTCCCTTTCGTGTGCACTAGACTTGACAGCATTGATTTATCCAGTTTGCAATGCATGACGCAAAAAGGACTCAAGCTGCCATGAACGATTCTGCAACAACACTTCTGTTTCGCTACTGGGGGAAAACTCACGGTGATGATTACCATCCTTTGGTCTATCACGCCCTGGATGTGGCGGCAGTGGGCTATGTTTGGTGGGACGCCAGTCCGGGCTTGCGCCAGGCATTCCTCCAAGCTTTTAAAGTAGACCCTTCTCAACAACGCACGTTATGCGCCTGGATCTTCTGGTTTCTAGCACTGCATGATCTGGGCAAGTGGGATGTCCGTTTTCAGTTAAAAGCTCCAGAAACCGTGAAACGTTGCTGGCCCGAACTGAATTTTGATGATGTGGACACCTCGCCTAACGTGATCCGGCGTTTTGATCATGGCCGTGGCGGGTTTGGCTGGGCGCTAGAGGAATGTGTTGATGGATGGGGAACAGGTGAGCCTGCCGCTGACCGTTCTGATCAATGGCGGCTGTGGATCGCCGCCGTCACTGGTCATCATGGCGATATTCCGCAAAGTACCCTCGACCTGATGCCACTGGAAGCTGAAGACGCGGTCATCGCTCATGATCGTCAGGCGCGTCGGGCGTTTGTTCATGCCATGGCGGAGCTGTTTCTATCGCCAGTGGGTTTGACGCTGACGTCACCGACGCCAGAAGTTGAAGTTGATACACAAACCGCCGCGCAAGCCTTGCTGGCCGGGTTTGGTTCCGTGTGTGACTGGATCGGATCTAATACCGAGGTGATGCCGTATCAAGCGCCGGATTTTGTGGGGTCACTGGCCGATTATTGGGCCAGCCGGGTTCAGATCGTTCAGGAAAGGCGTTGGCTGCAACGCTTGGGCGTGATCGGCGCGGCCCAACCCTATTCAGGCGTCGCCACACTGCTGCAACCTCAGGAAAATCCGCGCGGTGTTCAAGTGCTGGTTGATCAAATGCCCCAAGCCGGGAGTTTGATGATCATTGAAGCGCCGACCGGCTCGGGTAAGACTGAGGCGGCACTGGCGCTGGCTTGGCAACAACTGGGCAGTGGCGTTGCTGATGCGCTGGTTTTTGCCTTGCCCACTCAGGCCACGGCGAATGCCATGCTGACTCGTATCGAGGCGTTTGCCGCGCAAGCTTTCACCGGAACAGCGGCTCACCTGGTGTTAGCGCATGGTAAACGCCGTTTTCATCCGGGGTTTCAGGCGTTGTTGGCGGCCGGTCAACGGTTGACCCCACAAGGTCGTCAAGAAGCATCTGCTCAATGCGCCGCTTGGCTGGCGCAAAGCCGTAAACGGGTGTTCCTTGGTCAGATCGGCGTCTGCACCGTTGATCAGGTGTTGTTGTCCGTGTTGCCGGTGCGCCATGCCTTTGTGCGAGGCTTGGGCGTGGCCAAGTCAGTGCTGATTATTGATGAAGTCCATGCCTACGATCGCTACATGCATGGCTTGTTGGCGGAGGTATTGCACCGACAAAAAACGACCGGCGGGAGCGTTATTTTGTTGTCGGCTACCTTGCCGTCCGAAGTACGAAATCGCTTGTTACAGGCTTGGCGAACGACGACGACCGATGACAAAGCGCCCTATCCGGTCATCTGGCAGGCGACGACCGGTTCAGTTCAATCGCAAACGGTCCCTGATGATCAGCGTCCGCCGCCGCGCACGGTCGCCATCTCGGTGCGTCAGATGCTTGAAGCCTTTCCCGATACCGCACTATTGACCGATG
>JAUPTV010000071.1 GCA_030917925.1 Pseudomonadota bacterium | reverse complement strand
CGATCTATATCTCATTGCATTCTTTCTGAACCGATGCCGGTAGTTTGGCGAAGGGGGCATCTGCCGGCATGTCGTCGCTGATTCGGTAATTGACCAACTTCAAGTGTCCTGCCATTGGGAATGGAGCAAACCCATCCTCACCCGCTTCGGTCATGTAAATATGTTCAAAACCGTCAGATCCAAGATGGCGCTCCAGAGTTTCAATGATTTTGCGTTGTTGAAAAGGGGTCTCGTTGGGGCCATTGATGTAGAGTGGTTTGCCATCTTTGCCAAAGGTGTAGCGAACCGGACACGCGGCGGCGTCAATATCGCCAAACAGGCGGCTGGCTTTGGCGTAATCGGGATGTGGTGACAAGCCGATATCCTGCGCGTAGCGGGCCGCGCTTTCGACCAGCTTACGCACACAACTGGGATGCGCCTTTTCTATGGGCACCTGACTTTCGACTTGAGCCAGATAAGATTCGTACTCTTCATAAGACATTTCGTGGTACAGCGCGTTCTTGACGCCCAGACAGAAGGCGTCAATCAGGAACCCGGCTACCGCAATCCGGCTATTGGGCAGTGTACGGGTCAGTATAATGTGGCCGATGCCCTCGCTGAACAGGTCGGTGGGTATGAAACAGTCGCCAATAGGGAAGCGGGCTGCAGCAGCGGCGGAACTAGCAGGTAAGAGAGAACGCTTTTCTGTTTGCTTGGCTTTACGTTCTGCGGCTTTCCTGGCGAGTTTTTTCTGGCGGCGCTTTTCGTCGATAGCCATGTGAGTTCTCATTAATCAATGTGGTAGTTTGTTGCCCTTGAATGGCGAAACTATAGCAACTCTGACCGCTGACGCAGCAACCTTTCAATGAGTTTTTTCATTGCGGTGGGTTGCCCTGGTAAGCATTACGCCGATGTCCCACCTTAACCACCAGCACCACCAACCGGGCGTCTTCAATGCGACATACCAGCCGATAGTCCCCAACCCGGTAGCGCCATAGTCCGGAATACGAGCCGGTTAATGCCTTGCCGGT
This sequence comes from Pseudomonadota bacterium, assembly GCA_030917925.1. Lineage (GTDB taxonomy): Bacteria > Pseudomonadota > Gammaproteobacteria > Competibacterales > Competibacteraceae > UBA2383. Next base: position 2,088 of record JAUPTV010000071.1, on the reverse strand, counting down.
TTGCCGGGGGTTGACCGTGCGAGCCAGCCGCCCACGCAGATACCGCCAGATTCGTTGCTGTGTTACCAGGTCCAGTTTATCCAGTTCGTCTGCTGCACTTTCCGCCAACTCAACCGCCCAGACCATGCCGCGCTTCCCACTGTTCCAGGGTGATAACCTGTTCTTCCCCACGATCAACCCGGTCTAGCACGGCTTCCGCTTCCGCTACCCAGTACGCATCATCATCATCGTCAGGCTGTCCCACGGGGGGGATTTGCCAGCTAATCCGCTGATAGTTGTTTACCCATTCCTGGATGGCTGGCTTCAGAGCAATGGGTACTCGAACCAACGTTGTCTTTTGCCCGGTTGCGGGCCGCCCACGTTTTTTCAGGTTTTTATTCATCACGTTGCCCCTGATCATTGAACTTTGCATAATCGCAATACATGATAATTATGAAAAAGCGCTATGGAAAGCGGGTTATCGTGGATATGTGCAAACCATGAATTGGAGATTATTCCCCCGATCAGCCTGACTGATATCCAAGCAGAGCGGGGGAAACAGAATTTAAACGTGCTCTCGGGTCATATTGCGCCGGTGTTGCAGCAGGAAGTTGCCTACTGAACCGGCTGAGCGGTTCAGGCGACGGGCGATTTCCGCGACGCCGACACCCTGCTCGCGTAATTGCAGCATTTCAGCTTTTTCGGCATCGCTGAATTTCACCCGCTGGGCGCGGGGTGCGCCAATCGCGGCCCGGATCGCTTTGGTGATGCAGCGCTCGATAAAGGCCGCACATTCGGCTTGGGTCAGGGTAATAAAGGGTTCAGGGCGGACTGTCGGTAGTTCATAGCGACCCTGTTGGCGCAGCGCAGGCAGTACTTCGTGAAATAACCAGCGCTGGAACGGCTTGGCTTTGATTGAACGACTATTCGCCAGTGCGCGGTACAAACCAGGTTCATTAATGATGCTAAGTGATTGACTACCGCCAGGGGTCTCCACAATGTGGAGACCCTTTTCATCGGGTTCCAGCATTCGGGTCAGCTTGGCAGCTTCGCTGTAGTCAAGCGTGGCTGCGATGTCCGCAGCGACAAACCAGGGTTCGTTGTCGATCATCACAATGCGAACCGGATGATGTTCCTGGAAGGCAAAGGGAATAATTTGAGTAGCCATGAGATGTAATCCGTAATGATTCAGGATGGGTCCCCTAATCAGGCGGGGAGGTGCTCCTACGGCATTACGACCGCCGGGACCTTACGGTTACCCGACACCCCCCCATAATCAAGGGAGCACAAAACAAAAAACCACCTGACCGGGTGGAGGAACGGCGCAATGCTTTAGGAAACCTGAGCATACGCTCGTGTTGAGATAGAGGCAACCAGGAAAATTTAAATAATCCGAATTAGATTTTAATTGCGCCAGATCGAGATGATTGAGCTTCTTAATCGCTTCACCGGAATAAGTCGGCAGCAACGTAGTCTGGAACGCCGACATCCCGACCTGGCGCATCAAGACGATGGTGTTTGCGGCAAGGTTTACCCGACCCAGAACAACATGGGCGCTGACCATTGACACAAAAACATCGCCCATTCGCTGCGGAAAAAACAGGTGGGTTGTGGCGAACTTGGCATGATTAGCCACAGGATCAGCCCGACTAACCTCAAACTCAATCCAAAGTCGGCGTCGCTGTTCAGGTTGTTCCAGCAGAATATCGGCGCGGGCTTGATAGCCAACCCATTGTTCAAACTCGGGCGGCAACAGGCGAACTTCACGATGAGCCACCCAGCCCGGCGGGCAGCAGTCGATAAACCGATCCTGTAGATGAACCGTCAGATTACCCATGGCCTCATCGTTTTCGCTTGAACGCCTTGCATGACTCCTGATGCCTCAATCCCCTAACCGCTTTTGTAAAGTAAAGGGGGAACTGAATGGTGACATCAGGCCCAGACCAGCCGATCCAGCCCGAGGGCGACCACCGCATGAGTGCGCAGGCGCAGCCGCTCCCCATAGCGCACTTCCAGCGCCTGCCGATACTGCGCCAACTGCGCCTCGGCCTCCGCCAGCGCCTTCGCCACGGCCGGTAACGCCCGCAAGTCGGCCCGGCTCAGTTCCCG
>JAUPTV010000070.1 GCA_030917925.1 Pseudomonadota bacterium | reverse complement strand
TGACCGGCGAGATTATCAATGGCAGGTTGTACGCCCAGCCACGTCCGGCCAGTCGCCATGTCATCGCCGGGGCAACACTGGGGGGCGAACTCTATAACCCCTATCACCGGGGCCGGGGTGGGCCGGGGGGCTGGTGGATTCTGGATGAGCCGGAAATTCACTTCATCCGCGACACCGAAGTTCTGGTTCCCGACCTGGCCGGCTGGCGGCGGACACGGATGCGTCAGTTGCCCCCGGATCACCGTTTTGAAATCGTCCCCGACTGGGTGTGTGAAATCCTGTCGCCCTCGACTGCCGGCAAGGATCGCCTGCTGAAAATGCCGGTGTACGCTCGCTATGGAGTCGCGCACCTGTGGCTGGTCGATCCGCTGGCCCGGACGCTGGAAGCCTTTGCCTTGCGCGAGGGACAATGGATGAGCCTGGGGCAATTCCGGGATCAGGCGGTCGTCAGTGTCGCGCCGTTTGCCGAGATCGGTCTGGAACTGGGCGGGCTGTGGGAAACGATTGCCGAATAACCCCGACATCGCCAAACCCCTGTTCTGCAACAACATCCAGGACCATGCTGATGAAGAAGCTGCCGACTGGCCTGCAAAACCTGCGCGAGATGCACACCGAGGCACCCGGCAACGCCCGAACCGGTATGAAAAAGCCAGTGAAACGCTGGAAAGTCCGGAAGCTACGGGGTTGATGCCAGGCCAATCGAAAACCGATAAACCGCTGAGAATGGCAGGGTAGGCCAGCGCAACAACCTTCATCTATCCGAGACAACCAATGAGCCGTGCGATCCTCATGACTGGAATCTCGGGATGCTTTTGAACGATTGTGTCAATTTTAAATTGCGCATCCAACTTTGAACAGCCTGAACCGGGGAGCTATCATCATGAGTGAAAAAGCAAATCAATCGCCGGAATCCGCAAAAATAGACGTTACAAACGCTCTTGATTTATTTGCTGAACGGGAAATTTCTCCGAAGGATCGCAAGACGGCGCTCACGATGCTGATCAGCGGCAAGATACTGTCCAAGAAGGACGATCCCAGAGTATTGGCTGGTCGTGACTATCTGATCGCCAGTGCCGTTGGCGACGGTGAGCCGGGTGATCAATTGACCGGGATAGCGGAAAGCATCCGCCTGGGTCAGGTCGTCAAACGCTGGATGCCGGACATCACTCAGCGGCTTGCGCCGGCGTTTCAGGATGAGCTGCCATCAATGCAGTTTCTGGCTGAAGCCGATGACCGTTTGAATATTGCCCGCGCCTGCGCCTTGCAGCAGGCGGCATGGATGCCGGGTTATCTGGCGCGCTCCATTGCTGAGGAGGAAACGGGGGAAAAGGCGCGCGGTGAAATGATGACGGTTCTGCTTTCCCGTGTTCCTGCTCTGGCGGCGGCGTTGCAATTGCTGGGCGAACATTTCATTAAGCTTCGTCCGGCCACAGAAACTCCGGGAGACACGGTCGCACGGCGTTTAACCCGTACCCTGCAAGCGCTGCGGGAAGCGATTCTTGAATCGGAGCTTGAGGCCGGCGCGGGGCTGGGCAAGGCGCTATATCGGCTGATTTCAGGTCCGTTGGGAACCGCAGGAAAGCCGCAGGATGATAAAGCCAGACTTGACCTTTGCCGGGAAACCCTGCTTGCCATCCATGATATTTTGCGTACCCGCATCTCCGTAGTGGCCGACCCGGAAATGTATCGGGCGGTGGCGTATTGCCGACAGATGTACGGCAGCAAGTTCTGGCCGGATGAGTTGAAGAAACCATTGGAACGCTTGATCACTGATGTAACTGAGGCGTTAGTTTTGCTCGGTCGCCAGGGACAATATGATCAGGCTTTGTTAGCGCAGCTTGATGTGCTGTGCAATCACCCCCAGCGAGCGCGGGCGGTCGCACGGGAACTGGCCACGCACCATCCAGAGCTTCCCGAATCCGTGCGCGAATGGCTGGAAAAAGGGCGAGTTCCCGTATCGCGGACGGGGACTGTCAGTGAGGCCGCCATTGAGGCGGCCGCCAGTAGCGCTGACGGGAGTATTGGTTTAGCGTTGCAGGTTGCCAGAGAAGTAAGGCAAATGCGGGATAATCTGCGGGATCGTCTGATTTCAGATCTGGAGATTTATGAACCATACTTGGCGACAGTGACTGCCGAGTTGCTGGACCGCATACCGGCTCTTGCCATTCAGGTAGAACAGGCGGCAAGCATTCGGCGCCTTGATCTGCTGGGATCGGCAGGTGAAGAAATAGAGATGTTGACCAAATACTTTGATGCGGTAGGCTCAAACCCCCGTCAGCGGATGGTCGTTCGGCAGCCCGCAGTCGTGCGCAAGCGGCCCGATGGTTTATTTGGGGATGTGGTGGTTAAAGGCTTGGTTGAGTAGCAACCGGCTGGAAAAATAACTCAATTTGCTTGGGAGATTGAATCATGAACCAAATAAGCGCTGCGCTTTTGTTAACTGGTCTTATTGAGCGTATTCGGCATAACCGAGATGTCTGGGTTTCAAAAACGGAGCTTGAAGCCTTGGAATTTGCGAAGGCATCGTTGCAGTCACCAGTTTCCCATGAGCCACAACCCCCCCCTCCTCCTGAAGAGAATCCCCCTCCTCCTGAAGAGAGTCCCCCTCCTCCTGAAGAGAATCCCCCTCCTCCTGAAGAGAATCCCCCTCCTCCTGAAGAGAATCCCCCTCCTCCTGAAGAGAATCCTCCTCCTCCTG
>JAUPTV010000001.1 GCA_030917925.1 Pseudomonadota bacterium | reverse complement strand
TGGGCCAGCGAGGGCCGATCAAGGTTCATGGCGGGTCTGCAAATCCAGATGGGAAGCCAGCAACGCCTGTAAATCGGCGTGGAAATGGCGGGCGGCGGCCGGCGTCAGGCGATGCCGGGCATTCAGCAGGGCGCTGTAGTACAACCCGGTCAGCACCGGCCGATAACGCGGATGATCCGGATCGGGCAATTCACCCAGGCGCTGCACCAGTGGATGCCGGGCGTTCAGCAACAAATCCAGCGGTTGACGCCGGAGCCGGTCGCGCACCTCACCGGCCAGTTCCGCCAACTCATTTACCAGCAGCGACTTTTCCAGCAGTTGTTCCATCTGGTCAAACGCGGTCAACCGCTGGCCGGACAGCACCACCGCGCTCAGACTGGCGGGCTGAAATTGCCGGATTTGCGTTCGCGCTGGTGCGTCAGCCGCTGCCAAGGCCCGATCCACGGCACGCAGCAAGGGGGCATAGCGACGCTGATCTGCCGCATCGAGCGGGGGGTACAACGCCGAGTCATCGAGGCGATCCAGCGGTTTGAGTTCAGCCTGGTCGGGATGCTGGCTGATGTAGCGGCGCAACAGCGTTTCATCAAAAGCGCCGCCCGCGTTGATGCCGACAACGCCATGCGCTGCACAGAGCGGGTAGAACTGGTTGGCGTCGGCGGCGTGGGTGAAGAAATACAGGGGCCGTTTGCCATTAGCATCGGGCGTCTGGCGGGCGAGATAGTCGGGCAGGGTTAATTGCCCCTGACTGGTGGCGAACGGCAGGTCATTTAGCACCGCCGTGCCGAAGGCTTCATGCTGGGCCGCCATGCCTTTGAGGGCGTCCTGATGCCAGTCGCACAGGCGCAGAAATCGGGGTCGGTCATGGGCTGCCAGATCCAGCAGCGCCGCGACGATGGCCTGGCCCAGGGCGTCGCGCAAGGCGTGATAAACCGGATCCCGCTGTACATTGTCGCGGGCGGCGGTCGGCTGCAAATCCACGCAGTCCACGATGCCCCGCACGAACGGCGCCCACTCCGGCAATAGTTCATGATCGTTCAGGCGAATGCTCATGCGCGCCTGGAACAGGTCGACCATGCCACCTGCCTGCCGACCCGGCGCATAGCGGGCCGGGACGTACAAGCCGCCCAGGGTCCGGGGATGCGGCAGGTCGATGGGCATCACCAGCAACGGCGCGTCGGCGTACCGTTGGCTGAGAAAAGCGGTCAGTAACCGGTGGCGTTCCACCGGATCACGCCAACCCGGTTCATGCCAGGGCGCGTTGACGGCATTGATCGGGCCGACCCCGTTAAGGAGGATCGGAAACGGCAACAGATCGGCGTAGCGCCGCACGGTCTGGCGCAGGCGCTGACCGTCAAGAAAAGCCGTCTGGCTGGGCGCAAGGGTGACCACGACCCGCGTTCCGGGCGGTTGCGCACTCGCGGGCAAGGCGGTCAATTCATAATCTTCGCCGCCGTGATTAGTCCAGCGCCAGGTCTGGGCTGCGCCCGGTTTGCGGGTATAGACATCGATGCGTTCGGCGACGACGAAGGCCGACAGTAACCCGATACCGAATTGGCCGATGGTCGAAACCGCTACGTCCCGGGAGGCCAGTTCCTGAGCGCGGCTGCCGGTGCCGGTACTGCCGATGACGCTCAGAAATTCCTCAATGTCGCGCTGATCCATGCCGGTCCCGTTATCGCTGAAACTCAGCGTTCGGGCGCGGTCATCTACCTCAATATGAATCTCACCGGCAGATTCACCGTCAGCGACCCGGCGCAGTTGAATGCTGTCATGGGCGTTCTGCAACAATTCGCGGATGAACACATCCGGCTCCGGGTACAGACTTTTCGCCAGCACCTGAACCAGACCCTGAAAGCTGGCGCGCATTTTCGGCATGGGGATTTCTCAGCAGCGTTTTTGTAGGGACTGTCAGGCGCTTACCGGGGTAATTCGCCGACCTTGGGGGCTTGTCAGTGTTCGCTCTCGATTCAACGTCAGCAAACGGCGCAATACTTCATCATCGCGCAAATCAGCCGGCCAGCCGTAGGCAGCGGCCACGGCTTCATCGAGGGTGCGATGGGCGTTGACCAGCCAGGCCGGGCGCTGGTTGTAGAGGTTCGTCAGGGTGCGCTTTTTTAATTCGGCGGCGTGTGCGGGCTTGGGGATCAGGCGGTCAGGGTAGGCCGATACGACTTCGGGAACCCAGTCTACCCATTGCGGGGGATTGAGCCAGTTCTCGCGCAGTTCATTGAGCTTGTAGGCCGCTTCGGCAATGGCTTGAGCGCGAGGATCATCGGCGTAGGCGCTGGCTGGAAGGTTGGGGGTCAGGCCAGCGGGGAAAGGAAAGGTCTCGAAGCAGGTAGTCGGGGTATAGCGGGGACGATCTTCAAGACTGGTGCCGAGGCGCAAGGCCCACAGTTCGTGAAAGCGGGAATGCAAAATGCCGAAGGTGGTGTCGTCAGAGCGAGCGATGACTACTACCAAGTTTTCAGGTATCTGGATTTTTGGCAACCAAACGAAAAACCGGTGTTTGGAGACCATCGACGTGGCGATAAAGCGATCAAGTTGGGCAATCGCACGACGTAATCCAGGCCGGGTTTCTCCATAACGCCACCAGTATTTCCGATGTCCATCACGTCGAAGATTTTCCCGCATTGGCTTAACACGCCTTAAAACATATTCAAACGGCGCTTCATATAAGGCAGCTTGGTTCTCCGGCATATCGACACCGAAATCAATAATCCATGTACCTGAATAACGGCGAGTTAAATCCATCCCGTTTGCCCAAGGGCGTAATACATCGCTATTGGAACGACCGTGCGGGTTTGGCAACAGCAACCATTGCCGCGCCAGATCGCTAGAGATGTCGAAAGGGCCATTTTTTTGGGTACCGATAAAAGAGACGCTCGCGTTTTCCGGCAAAGACTGAGCCTGGGTCAAGTCCAAAGCACCCATACTGCTGCCTGGACTCGTCAAATCAGCATGAATCGCGGTTACCGGCTGACCATTCAAAATCCCTTCGGCTTCGCTACTGGAGGGATTTCCAAACCCCACCAGCGACACTCGGACTGCCGCGCCGTTGTTGATCCACGGCTCATCACTCCAGGCGTGGAAGATCGCCCCCGTTTCCCGGATGCGCTCCAGCACTTTGCGATTCGCTCCGCCGCGAATGGAATTCGTCGCCACCAATCCAGCCCGTTGCGCTTGTCCAGCTTCAATCTGCGCCCGCGCTTTCTCGAACCAGTAGCAGACCAGATCCGCGCCGCCCGGAACCCGTCCCTGATAGACCCGGCGCAATAATCCCGCATACTCATCGCCCAATTCCGCCAACTGCTTCTTATCGCCCAGAAACGGCGGATTGCCCACAATGGCGTCAGCCACGGGCCAAGCGGCTTCCCCTTCCAAATTCCCCTCCTTGGCTAAGGAGGGGTGGCGCGAAGCGCCGGGGTGGTTCGATCCGTCCTGCCTGGTGCCCTCACCCGTCCCCTCCAGCAACGCATCCCGGCATTCAATGGTCTCCAGCGGTTTCAGAATCGGTTGATCATTGAGGTTGTAGCCGTGGCCGAGCATCCATTGAATCTCGCCAATCCACACCGTCAGCCGCGCCAATTCCGCCGCATAAGGATTGATCTCAATGCCCAGCACCGCTTCCGGCCCTACCGCTGGAAAGCCGCGTTGCAGGCCGAGGGTTTCCGCTTCCAGCATCACCTGATGTTCCAAATCCTTGAGCGTCCCCAGCGCTAGATAGAGGAAGTTGCCGGAACCACAGGCGGGATCGAGCACCCGGAAGGTGCGCAACCGTTCCAGAAAACCCTGCAATGCCTGTTCAGCCTGTGGATGTTTCGGCCTCTTCGCGCCCAATAACCGCACCATCTCCGCCTTGACCGTCGCCCATTCCGCCAGCAGTGGGTCGCGAATCACCGGCTCAATCAACCGCCGAATCGATGCCGCATCAGTGTAATGCGCCCCCAGTTGCGAACGCTTGTCCGGGTCCAGCCCCCGCTCAAACAGCGTCCCGAAAATCGCCGGCTCAATCGCTGACCAGTCCAGCGCTGCTGCTGAATGTAGCGTGTCCAAATCCGCCCGTTCCAGCGGCAAACACTCCCCGTCATCGAACAAACCACCATTGAACCAGGCAATCCGGGCCAAGCCGAACCGCCCGCCCTGATGCATGGCTTGAAATAGATCCCGCGCCAAACCGGGAAAATCCGTCGGCGTCCGCCGGGATTCTTCAATCAGCGTACTGAATAACCGATCCGGCAACAGGCCAATATCCTCGGCAAACAGGCAAAACAGCAACCGGGTCACAAAATGCGCGACCGGTGGCGGCGCATGACCGCGCTGACGCAGCGCTTGCGCCAGACCGCCCAGCAACGTCGCGGCGGTTTGCGTCACCGCCTCCCGCGTTCGGGTCGGTTGTAAGCGGTTCGGTTCTCGGAATGCCCAGCGCAAAAGCTCCAATTTCGCCGGATCGGCCAGATCATCCAGCGTCAGCCGATGGACGACGTTGACCGTCTTCGAGAAATTGGTGTGAATCTCCATCGTCTCCATATCGGAAACGATGAGCAGGGGCGGATTTTCCAGCGCCAGCGCGTACTGCTGCAATTGCCGCAGCGCCGCCTTTAAATCCTTGTGCTTGCCCTTGTACTCCCAGGCGAAATAATGCCGCCGCCAGACATCCGCCCAACCATCGCCACCGCCCGTCTTCTTGGCACCTTTCTCGAAGGTGAACCACTCGCCACGCGGGTCTTCCTCCAGGGGCGGTTTCAGGCCCAGCAACCGACACAGGGCAATGAAATGACTCTGGGAACCGCTGCGCTCGGTGAGCGTACTCTCGCGGCATACCCGGATAAATTCAGCAATTTCAGCCGGAGTAGTCATTAGTAACGATCTCTATGAAATTGTGTGGGGTCAGGTCGCCATGGCCGCCGATGCGGAACCCGGTTCCTGTAACCGCGCCGCCAGGAAGTCGATAAATACCCGGACCCGGTAGGGCATATAGCGATTGCTGGGAAGCAGGGCATAAATACCAAGGGGGGATTGGGCAAACAATTCCAGAATGGCTTCGACTTTCCCTTCCGTCAGAAATGGCTCGGCAATAAAGTCCGGTTGCAGGGCAATCCCCATCCCGGCAGCCGTCGCTTCCATCAGCGCCTCGCCGTTATTCGCGCTAATGCGGCTGCGCACCGGGACGGACTCCAGGCGACCATCGATCTGAAACAACCAAGTCACGTTGCTGGCGTCGCCGGTGTAGGTCAGGCATTCATGGTGCTTGAGTTCGGCAGGATGAGTGGGGCGTCCATGCCGGGCGAGGTAATCGGGAGCGGCGACGGTCAGCAACCGACACGATCCCAGTTTGCGCACGATGTCGCCTGGCTCCAGCCGGTCGGTGATGCGAATGGAGAGATCGAACCCTTCCTCGATCAGGTTCAGTCGCCGGTCGGTGTAATCCATATCCAGGCTGATTTCGGGGTAGCGCTGCGCGAAATCCAGCAGCACCGGCAACAGCCGTTTCAGGCCGAAGATGAGGGGCAGGCCAACGTGTAGATGTCCCCGTGGCGTCTGGTGGTGTTCCGCGACATCGGTTTCAGCGGCTTCCACCAGATTCAGGATCACCCGACATTTTTCCAGATAAGTCGCCCCGGCAGAGGTCAGCGTCAACCGGCGAGTGCTGCGCACCATGAGCTTGATGCCCAGATGGGTTTCCAGCGCTGCGATCTGCCGCGTCACCACCGAACGCGCTACGCCAAATTGTTCAGCTACGGCAGCAAAACTGCCCCGTTCTGCCACTCGTATGAACAGATTCATCGCTTCCAGCCGATCCATTGTTGCTTTCTCCGCAATCAAGAGGTGCGGATTGTCGGCGGTTTCGTCCTGTTCGGGAAGGCGCAGCGTGGTCTATTGGCTTTATTGAGCGGCGCTGATTTCCCCAAGTAACCCGGTTTTGAAGGCTAGGCTCGCGCCTTGATAGATGCTGATTGCTTCTTCAACCGCATCCGGATCAGCGGTGATGGGCCGGGTGGTCAGCGTATCCCAATTCACCGCTTCCGCTCGCACCCGTTGACCCGGTTCCAGAATGATCAGCCGGTCGTGTTCGAGATAGCCAACCGTTTGGTAAGTACTGATCAGCGCATGTTCCTGGCCGGGCGGCAACCGGTTCACGTCATGGCCGATAAATTTACTGTCATAGGACCAGTGCAGCAGGCCGAGCAGGGTCGGGGCAATATCCATCTGAGCGATCAGGCGATCATTACGCTCCGGCGGAATCAGCTTCGGTGCATAGATCAGTAGCGGAATACGGTAACGCGCCAGGGGCAAATCGGTTTTGCCCGCCGCCGAGGCTTGATGGTCAGCGACGATCACAAACACGGTGTTGTCGAACCACGGATGGCCTGCGGCGCGTTGGAGAAAATCCCCCAGCGCCCAGTCGGCGTATTTCACTGCGCCATCGCGCCCGGTTTTGGAGGGAATATCAATCCGATCTTCGGGATAGGTGTAGGGGCGGTGATTCGAGGTGGTCATCAGATGAGCGAAGAACGGCTGACCGGCGACTTGATAAGCGTCAAATGTCTCCAGCGCCTGGGTGTACAAATCCTCGTCGGCAATCCCCCAGATGGTCTCGTGGTGAATGTTGCCGGGATCGACCGCCAGCCGGTCGATGACGGTATAGCCGTTGTCGCCAAAGAAGGCGTTCATGTTGTCGAAATAGCCGTAACCGCCATAGAGAAAGGCGCTGGCGTAGCCCTTGGCGTTGAACACCGATGCCAGGGAGAAAAGATGTTGATTCTGTGGACGCCGCACAATCGCATTCCCCGGCGTGGGCGGCAGTGCCAGCGTCAGCGCTTCCAGACCGCGCACGGTGCGCGTTCCCGCCGCGAAGGTGCGGGAGAAGAACAAGCTTTCACCGGTCAATCGGTCAAGTGTCGGCGTCAGATGGCGCGGATTGCCGAAGGTCGCCATGAAGTCGGCGCTCATACTTTCCAGCATCACCACCACGACATTGGGCCGCAACTCCGGCCCCTGAGCCGTGACCCGATAGCGCAGATCATGCAGGTCAGCGCTCAATGACTCCCCGCCCGTCAGCAACATCTCCTCGCGCAGTCGGGTGTAGACCGTTTCCTCCGGCAGGGTCCGATAGAAGCGTGCGTATTCCAGTTCGTTGTTCTTAAAGGCCCGGACAAATTCAAATGGGCCATTGCCGGCCAATTCGCGGGCGTAAGCATTTTGCAAACCCTCACGGGCATCGCCGGATACGACGACCAGCAGACCGAACGCCAGTAGTGCGTGAACGGCAAACTCGGTCAACCGGACGGGCAAAGGTGCAGCGCTGGTCAGCCGTCGCACCATACGCGGATAGGCGGCCCCTGCGCCCAACAGCGCCAGCCCGCCAATTCCACCCAATATCCAGCCAGCCGGGTAGGATTCGCGGATATTGCCGATCACCTCGTTGGTGTAAATCAGGTAATCGACCGCGATAAAGTTGAACCGGGATGAAAATTCGCCCCAGAACAGCCATTCAGCCGCTGCGTTGAACAATAGCGCGAAGAATCCAATCGCTACCGCCAGCCCCATCAGCAGGGAGGTCGTGCGAAACCAGGTCCAGCGTTCCGGCAGCAGCGTCAGCCACAGGCCAAAGGGCAGGGTCATCAATAAAGCTATCGTCAGGTCGTAACCGAGGCCCAGCGCCGCCACGCCGGCGAATGTTTCGATGGTCCAGTCGGCTTCTCCACCCACCCGCAACGCCAGCGCCAGTCGGGTTAGCGCAAAGACCAGCACCGTAATGAGAACCCCATCCAGCACGAGGCCATAGCGGCCGGTTGAATAGTGGAACCCGTTGTAGACTAGTTTCATAATTTCAATCGCCTGGACCGTGCTTGAGGGAGTGTGCCGTGGTGAGACGTGTAGTGTGCGCACAGAGTAGGGGTTGAACATGAATTGAAGCTTAAAAAAAACATTGTTGCTGGATAGGCAATAAAGATTTGCCGATTGTCGGCTATTTCGCTCCAATCGAACCGGTTAAGCTGGGGTCATCTGCTTTTGGAGAACTGGCCATGACCTCAGCCCAACCGGTTTTATTTGTTCCGCACGGTGCGCCGACCTTCGCACTGCGTCCCGGCGCAGCGGGTGCGGCGCTGGTGGCGACCGCCAACGCCCTGTCGCGACCCCGCGCCATTGTGATCATCAGCGCCCATTGGGATACCGCGACACCGACCGTGGGATTCGCTGACCGGCCAGCAACGATCCATGATTTTTGGGGATTCCCGGAAGAACTCTACGCGCTACATTACCCGGCGACCGGGTGCCGCGAGGCAGCCCAACAGGTGGTGGCGGCGATCCAGTCTGCCGGATTGCCCGTTCAGACTGATCCGCAACGCGGTCTTGATCATGGCGCATGGATTCCGCTGCGCCTGATGTTTCCCGACGCCGATATTCCGGTGATCCCGCTGTCCATTCAGAGTCAGGGTGGCTCGGAAGCCGCTTGGCAATTAGGGCAGACGCTGGCACCGCTGACCGCTCAGGGGTTTTTGGTAATCGCTTCCGGCAACATGACGCATAACCTGCGCGATTTCCAGACCGCCAGTCGCCAGGGCGGCCAGACTCCGGGGTATGTGCTTGAATTTAGTGACTGGATAGCCGACCGCCTGACCGCTTGCGACATTCCCGCGCTGCTGGATTACCGTCGGCAAGCGCCGGGAGCGGTCCAGGCGCATCCGACGGACGAGCATTTACTGCCGTTGTATGTCGCGCTTGGTGCGGCGGGCGACCCGGCCAGAATTGAACGTTTTCATACGGGCATCGATGATCATGTGATCGCCATGGATGCCTACGCCTTTCTACCGAATACGAAATGAGGTTGACCATGACGACGAACTACACCGCAGTGGCGAAAACCCTGCACTGGCTAATGGCCATAATGATTTTCGGTTTGCTGGCGCTCGGTTTCTACATGGCAGACTTGCCGGCATCGCCCCAGAAATTGCAGTTTTACTCCTGGCACAAGTGGGCTGGCGTCACCATTTTCCTGCTGGTGCTGTTTCGGCTGGCTTGGCGGGTGACCCATCAGCCGCCCCCGCTGCCCGAACAGATGCCGAAGCTGTTGCAGTTCGCCGCCCATGCTGGCCACGCGCTGCTGTATCTGCTGATGATCGTGATTCCTCTGTCCGGTTGGCTGATGAGTTCGGCCAATGGCTTCCAGACGGTCTGGTTCGGCGTGTTGCCAATTCCTGATTTGCTGGAGAAGAACCGGGAACTGGGCAAGGTTTTACAGACCGTCCATTTCAGCCTCAACGTGGTGTTGATCGTGGTGTTGATCGGCCATATTGGCGCGGCACTGAAGCATCACTTTATTGACCGGGATGATGTGCTGACCCGCATGTTGCCCTTCCATCCTACGGGGAAAGCATCATGAAACTGAAACCGATGATCCTTGCCGTGACGCTGGCGGTGCTGCTGCCCTGGAGCGCCTACGCCGCCGAATATCGCCAGGTTCAGACGGAGCAGAGCGCCATCCAGTTTGGTTATCAGCAGATGGGCGTCGCCATGGAGGGGACATTCAACCGCTTCACAGCACAGTTGAATTTTGATCCGGATCAGCCCGCATCAGCCAAAGCGTCCGTAGAGGTTGACCTGACCAGCATCGACACCGGTTCCGCCGAGGGCGATGAGGAAGTCGCTGGCAAACCCTGGTTGAATACCCCGGTGTTCCCCACGGCGCGCTTTGCGGCCAGTAGCATCAAGGCGCTGGGCGACAACCGCTTTGAAGCCGCCGGTCAACTGACCATCAAGGGCAAAACGCAGGATGTCGTTATTCCGGCGACCTTCAAGGCGCAAGGCAAGACTGGCATGTTTGAGGGTCAATTTACCCTGCGCCGCGCCGATTTCGCACTGGGCGAAGGCGCATGGGCGGCTTTCGATGTCGTCGCGAATGAAATCCAGATTCGATTCCGTATCGCTGCCAGCGCTGGCGAATAACTTTTCCAACCTTTTCAACCCTGATCGGAGAATCTCCATGAAAAAACTGACCATACTATCCGCCGCTCTCGCTATGGTCGCGATGACGGCCGCTATCTCCACGCCAGCCTTGGCCGCCCCGGAAACTTATGTGCTGGATGGAACCCATACGTTCCCCCGGTTCTCGTACAGCCACTTTGGTTATTCAATACAGTTAAGCCGCTTCAACAAGACTACCGGCAAGATTGTTCTCGACAAGGCCGCAAAGACCGGCGAGGTCGATATCGTGATCGATACTCAATCGGTGGATACCGGTTCGATTCTGGACGAGCATATTCAGGGCGAAGATTTCCTGGATACGGCCAAATACCCGACGGCTACGTTCAAGTCCAATAAGGTGGTTTTCGAAGGCGATAAGCCGGTAGCGGTCCATGGCACACTGACGTTGAAGGGTGTACCACAACCGGTGACGCTGACCGTGACCTCATTCCAGGCCATGCCACATCCGCTGTTGAAAAAGGACGCTATTGGCGCTAATGCTTATACCACGGTCAAGCGCTCTGATTTCAACGCGGGCAAGTATGCGCCGCATGTGGGCGACGAAGTGCGCATCGACATCGCCGTTGAAGCCATTAAGGAATAAGTTGACGTCCTCCCAGTCCTTTAAGGCGGGGAGGATGTCAACTTGTTTCAGCCAAGTACCCAGTCCCTGAATCGTCCCGACAATTTTTTCACCCGCCTGCATCCAAACCCATCGGCGCTGCGTAAGCCTCTCTGAAGCCGCAGAAACTGCGGAATCCTTTCTCCCCAACAGGGAGAGATTCATTAAGCCTGACACCACTGATGAATGAGGAACGCGCTATGAGCAAGACCCTGACCTCCACCACCCTGTCCGCCGCCGCCCTGGCTCTGGCTTTAGGTTCTGCACTGACGCTATCCACCGCGCCTGCCGTGGGAGCGGAGATGGAAAAGTGCTTCGGTGTCGCCCTGAAAGGCAAAAACGATTGCGCCGCCGGGCCGGGCACCACCTGCGCCGGCACCTCCAAGGTCGATTACCAGGGCAGCGCCTGGAAGAACGTCCCGAAGGGCAGTTGTGAGAAGACAGCCTCACCGACCTCGCCCACCGGCCACGGCCAGTTGGCGGCGTTTACCGAAAAGAAGTCCTGATAACGAGAGACTGACAGGAAGGGGCGCTGGCGATGACGCTGACGATAACTGCTGATTTCGCGCCAGCCGCGTCCGGCGTCCCGAATGCACAACCCGCCCCGCGTCTGCCCTTGCGGGCAGGCGTGGGTCTCAAGCCCCAGCACTTTGGGGAGATTTTGGAAACGGCTCCCGATCTTGGTTTTTTTGAAATTCACGCCGAGAACTACCTGGTGACCGGCGGCCCGTTTCACCATTATCTGGGCCGCATTCGCGAACGCTATCCGCTATCGATCCACGGTGTGGGCCTCTCCATCGGCGCGGATGGACCACTGGACATCGCGCACCTGGACCGGCTGACGGCGCTCCTTGACCGCTACGAACCCCAATCTTTTTCTGAACATCTGGCCTGGTCCACGCATGGCAGCGCATTTTTCAACGATCTGCTGCCGCTGCCCTATGACCAGACCACACTGAACCGCGTTTGCGATCACATTGATCAAACGCAAGAACATTTGCAGCGCCGCCTCCTGCTGGAAAATCCGGCGACCTATGTGGAATTCGCCGCCTCCACCTTCGACGAAGCCACGTTCATCCGCGAAATCATTGGCCGCACTGGCTGTGGATTGCTGCTGGATGTCAACAACGCCTACGTCTCCGGGGTCAACCACCAGCGCGATCCTTACGCTTATCTCACTGCCTTGCCCCTGGACGCCGTGGGCGAAATCCACTTGGCCGGTTTTGCCGAAGACTGCGACGCTGCTGGGGCACGCTTGTTGATCGACACGCATGGTGCGCCTATTGCCGAGGCGGTGTGGGCGCTTTATGCCTTCGCGCTTGGACGCCTCGGGCCGACGCCGACCTTGATCGAGCGCGATAACAACCTGCCGCCACTGGCCGCGCTGATCGCTGAAGCCCACTGCGCTGATCGCTGGATTGAGTATGCCCGGCGCAACCGGGCGGAGACGCCGGCATGAGCGATCAACCGACATTTGCCGCCGCGCTGCTCGATCCCGACGCGCCATGCCCCGCCGGACTGACCGCCTGGAACGGTTCCGATCCCGTGCGGCGCTTTGCCGTCTATCGCAACAACGTTGTTAGCTCGCTGATCGATGCGCTGGCCGATACCTTTCCCGTCGTTCATGAGTTGGTGGGAGAAGCCTTCTTTCGGGTGATGGCCGGGGTGTTCGTGCGCCAGGCACCGCCGCAATCCGTCCAGTTGGTTCACTATGGTGCCGGCTTCCCGGCCTTTATCGAACAGTTCGACCCGGCAAGCAGCGTCCCCTATCTGGCCGATGTAGCGCGCCTGGAATTTCTGCGCATCCGCGCCTTCCATGCCGCTGACGCCGATCCGGTGTCCCCGGAACAGATTGCCCAGGCGCTGGCCGACCCGGAGCGGTTGCCAGCGCTGCGGGTGACATGTCACCCGTCATTGGGCGTTCTCGATTCGCGCTATGCCGTGGCGTCGCTGTGGGCGGCTCATCAAGGCGTGGGCGATGTGGCCCAGGTCAATCCCTTCTTGCCCGAAAGCGCCTTGATCGTGCGCACCGGGTTGGAGGTCCACGTTGTGGCGTTGCCGCCGGGCAGCGACCGGCTGGTGACCGGCTTTGTAGACGGATTGCCGCTCGGCGAGGCGGCGGCGCTGGCTCTGGCTGCTCATCCCGAATTTGATCTGACGATCCATCTCGCGCTGTTGCTGCGCTACGGTGCGCTGTCTTCTTTCCACCTGCCAACGGAACTTTCGCCATGATGACTTCAGCCCTTCATACGCCTGCCCCTGGGGCGGTCATCCCGCCCTGGGCGCGGTTCATTCAACCGGCCATCGCGCTGTTTCAACGGATTCCCGATTCACTCATCGCCTTTGTGGGCCGATTTTCCATCGCGGCGGTGTTCTGGAAATCCGGGCAAACCAAGATTGAGGGCTTGGCCATTGATTTCATCGACGGAACCTACACCCTGGGTCTCCCGAAACTCGCCGATTCCGCCGTGGCCTTGTTTCAGGACGAATACGCCCTGCCGTTGCTCCCGCCGGCGCTGGCGGCTGGTGATGGCGGCGTTTGCCGAACATGTTTTTCCGATTCTGATTCTGTTCGGTCTGGCGACCCGCTTTTCAGCTCTGGCGCTATTGGGGATGACGCTGGTCATTCAGCTTCTCGTCTATCCCGGCGCTTACCCAACGCACGGCGTCTGGGCGGCAGTGTTGCTCTACCTGGTCGCCAAGGGACCCGGTATCATCTCTATCGACCATTGGATCGCCCGGCGCTATGGTGCGATGAACTGAACGCCTACCCGCAACCGGCGGGAACTGGAGTCCTCACCGATGAACCCTCGTAAACTCTTGCTTATAGTCGCTATCGCCATCCTGGTCGGCGTGTTCTTTGCCTTTGATCTGGGACGCTTTTTCAGCCTGGACTTCGTGAAAAGCCAGCAGGCGGCGATTGACGCTTGGCGCACTACACAGCCGATGCTGACTGCGGGCATCTTTTTCGCGGTCTATGTCGCCGTGACCGGCTTGTCGCTGCCGGGCGCGGCGATCATGACTCTGGCCGCTGGAGCGATCTTTGGCGTGTGGTGGGGGACGCTCATTGTCTCTTTCGCCTCCACCCTCGGCGCGACATTGGCCTTCCTTGTCGCCCGCTTCATGTTGCGCGACTGGGTACAGGGGAAATTTGGCGACCGGCTGAAAGCGATTAACGCCGGGATGGAGAAGGAAGGGGGGTTCTACCTGTTCACGCTGCGGTTAATCCCGATTTTCCCGTTCTTTGTCATTAACCTGGTGATGGGACTGACCCCGATTCGCACCTGGACCTTTTACTGGGTCAGCCAGATCGGGATGTTGGCCGGTACGCTGGTTTATGTGAATGCGGGTACGCAGTTGGCGCAACTCGATTCGCTCAAGGGGATTCTGTCGCCGGAACTGCTAGCGTCCTTCGCGCTGTTGGGCATCTTCCCGCTGATTGCCAAGAAAATCGTCGCTATTGTGAAAACCCGGCGCGTCTATGCGAAGTGGTCCAAACCGGCACGGTTTGACCGCAATCTGGTGGTGATCGGCGGCGGTTCAGCGGGTTTGGTGACGGCTTACATCGCGGCAGCGGTCAAGGCCAAGGTCACGCTGGTCGAGAAGCATGAGATGGGCGGCGACTGCCTGAACACCGGTTGCGTTCCGTCCAAAGCGCTGATTCGTTCCGCTAAGCTCCTTTCGCATATCCGTCGCTCTGCGGAATTCGGGATTCGTCAGGCCGACGCTGATTTCGATTTTGCCGAAGTCATGGAGCGGGTGCAGCGGGTGATCCGTGAAGTTGCGCCGCATGATTCCGTGGAGCGCTACACCGGTCTGGGCGTGGAGGTGGTGCAGGGCACTGCCAAAATCACTTCGCCGTGGTCGGTGGAAATTATGACCGCTGAAGGCGTGCGAACGCTGACCACGCGCAGCATCGTCATTGCCGCCGGCGCTCGACCGTTCGTGCCGCCGATTCCGGGATTGGAAGCAGTGGGCTACCTCACCTCGGATAACGTCTGGAATCTGCGCGAGTTGCCCAAGCGGTTGGTGGTGCTGGGTGGCGGGCCGATTGGTTCCGAACTGACCCAGACCTTCGCCCGCCTCGGCAGTCAGGTCACGCAGGTGGAAATGGCGTCGCGCATCCTCATTCGGGAAGACCCGGAAGTTTCGGAGTTGGTCACGCAGCGCTTCCGCCAAGAGGGCATCAACGTTCTCATCAACCACCAGGCTCAACGGTTCGTGGTGGACAATGGCGAGAAGGTGCTGATCGCTGAACATGCAGGTCAGGAGGTGCGGATTCCCTTTGATGCCGTGCTGGTTGCGGTCGGGCGGGTGGCGAATACCCAAGGTTACGGGCTGGAGGAACTGGAGATTGCCGCGCCGCGTACTGTGGAAACCAACGACTACTTGCAAACCCGCTATCCCAATATCTACGCCGCTGGCGACGTGGCCGGACCCTTCCAGTTCACCCACACTGCCGCTCATCAGGCATGGTACGCGGCGGTCAACGCCCTGTTCGATCCGTTGAAGACATTCAAGACCGACTATTCCGTGATTCCCTGGTCAACCTTTGTCGATCCCGAAGTGGCGCGGGTGGGTCTGAATGAACAGGATGCGCAGGAAAAAGGCATTCCCTGCGAAGTGTCCGTCTATGGTCTCGACGATCTGGATCGGGCGATTGCGGATGGGGAAGCGCACGGCTTCGTCAAGGTGCTGACCGTCCCCGGCAAGGATAAGATTCTCGGTGTGACGATTGTTGGCGAACATGCCGGTGATCTGCTGGCGGAATATGTGCTGGCGATGCGCCACGGTATCGGCCTGAACCAGATTCTCGGCACGATTCACATTTACCCGACCTTGGCGGAAGCGAACAAATATGTCGCCGGGGTCTGGAAGAAAGCCCATGCCCCGGAGAAGTTACTGGCCTGGGTGGAACGCTTTCACGCCTGGCGGCGGGGCTGAAGGCGGGAGTTATTGAAGTTCTTGGTAAATCTCGGCTACCATCAGGCGCAACCCAACGCTCCGCAATTCAATCTCCGCCTCGGCGACTTCGTAAACTTCCAAATCCCAGTTCGTTTCCCGCCGGTAGACCTCGACGCGCAAGACCTCTTGAGCAACCAGCACATATTCTTGCAGGCTGTCGAGGTGCCGGTAAGCGTAAAACTTCTCGGCGCGATCCTTGCGCTCGGTGGATTCGGACAGAATTTCGATAATCAGTCGGGGCTTCTCGACCACATACTCATCGGTATCATCCGTCTCGCAGGCAACGACGACATCCGGGTAGTAATACCGCTCATGCCAGTCCCACGCAATATGCACCTTGACATCGCTGGCAAACACCTGGCAAGGCGTCCCCCGCAGATGCCCGCGTAGCGCACCGGCTAAATTGAGCGCGATCAGGTTATGGCGTTTACGGGTTCCCGCCATGGCGTAAACTTCGCCGTCCACATACTCATGACGCACTTCGGCGAAGGGTTCGCCAGCAAGATAATCTGCGGTTGACAGTGGGAGTTTATAGGCTAATTGTGGCATGAGAACGACCTCAACTCAGTTGGAAAATCTGCTTTAAATCGTCTTGGAAATCTACTCAAACAATCCCGTCTTCCCACTCTTCTCTACCATTGCCCGGCGCTGTGTTTCATCCGGTTGCGGCAACTCCGCCGCCGTGAACAACTCACCGGCCACCACCTTCTCCAGCAACGCCGCCAGTGTCGGTTGCAAATCGACCGTGTGATCCAGCACCCACAGCAAGTTCAGCAATTCCCCGTCAAACGTCCAGCGTTCCGGGCGAATATCGTCCAGCGGCGAAGATTTCTTGCCGGAGCGGTCGCGCATCCGATAAGCCAGCCACGATTTGACCACCTCAAACCCGGACAGGCTGAAGCTCCAGACTTCCCGTCGCACGGGCGCAAACAAGCCCTTGCCAATGTGCAATTCCTGGGTCGCTGGATCGTAGTGGAAGCGGTCGGGATAGTTCGCGGGATCAGCGGGCGTACCCACTTGGCAGCGGGCGACGCCAGGCGGAACGTGGCCGAATTTTGTGCCAGGCGGGAGGAAGCGTTCGCCGTAAGTGTGCAGCCCGATCAACCGCTTGCCCAGCGCCGCGCCTTCGGCAAACAGCACTGCGTCTTTGGTCAACGGCAACCTTGGCCCCGGCAACGCCAGTTCCTCCCAAAAGGTCTTGACGTACTCCGGCGACGCCAGAAGCGCGTAGGTGTATGAGAACAGTGCTTCGGCTTCAACGGGCTGGCCGTAGCGTTCGCTCAGGCATTCCAGCAATCCCGTGGTGAGATTGGCTTGGGTCGCGGCAGCATCGCGCCAGAGCGGGATGACATCCTTTGCACCGCGATTGCAGAAATGGTGTAAGTCGGGAATGAATGCGGTAGCGACAGCGGCAGGACCTTCCCCCAAAACGGCAGTTAGCAGACTGGTCAGGAAAACTTGCCGGTCGCTGTAACTGCTATGCAGCGTCGGACTCAATAGATCGCCTAAACGATTATCGAATAGGGCAAAACGTCGGTCAAAACTGCGAAAGGCGTAGCGATTGGGAGAAAGCATCGGCGTATTGGGTTCAAGACTCGCCAGGGGTGGTAAGCGAGTTTCTTTATCACCCAGAATAGAATAACTGCCAGCAATCTTGCGGTCGCGGCTTTCCTTGAACGCGATTTTACGATCCTTGGCCGCTAATAGTGCCCACCAGCGTTGTTCCAACACATCAACAGTTTCGCTAATCGGCCAGGCGCGACTGAATTTCACCCCGCTGGCCTGCCACGGAAACAAGTCCGTCACCAACGGCCAATAGCTATAGGCGCTGGTCATTAACGGTGAAAAGGGCGCGTTCCAATCCGTTGGGCATTCTTTCCACGGCAAATCAGCAAAGCGGTGTACCTGATTCAATTGTTCCAACTTGGCCGCTTGTGAACCGGTCAGGCGGGTATAGCGCACGGTCGCTGGTACCTCCGGCTGCGGTTCCCCATACCGAACGCCAATCGCAATCGCCACCGGCGTTTGAATCGCAAACACATTTTCAGTCTTCCGCGCCCCCAGATTGTCACCTTCCAAGTCGATGATCCACAATTCATCAAACATTCGGCGCATCAGTTGGCGCATTCCGGCAAAACCGGGACCGGCCAAATACGATGAGGCGGTAATGAACCCGACGATGCCCGGCCCAGGCTGGCGCTCAAACACTTTCCACAACGCCCAGCGCCAGAAGTAGACGTAATCGTTGTAGAGGTTCTTGGCATGAACGCCCAGCCCCAGCGCATTCAGCGGCGCGATGAAATCCTGCAACAATCCCGCGCCTTCCCGATGGTCATCG
>JAUPTV010000069.1 GCA_030917925.1 Pseudomonadota bacterium | reverse complement strand
GCCGTAAAGGGTTGATTGCGATCTTTGAGATTCTCGGCAATGAGCATCCGCTGGTGATGACCTACCGGCGGCGGATGTTCTCGCTGCTGCATTGAGGAAAGGCCACTTGGAGGATAGCCAGACTGAACCAGCGTCCTCCCCCGCACTGGGGGAGGACATTTAACCACTAACCCTGCGCCGCTTCCTGCGGCACCGGGTTGCCGAACCACTTATTCCGGGCGGCCTTGCGCAGTAAATCGACCGGAATAATGATCACCGCCATCAGCAGCACGGCTATCCATTCAGAGACCGACAGACCTACAGTGCGGAGAATCTCTCCACCGAAAGTGATGAAAAAGATCTGAATCGCCATGATCGATGGAATGATGATCGAGAACAGGCGGTTATCCAGCAGATGCTCCCACAGCTTCAGGCCCTGAGTGCGGGCATTGAACGTGTTGAAAATCTGCACAAAGACGAAGAAGGCGAAGAACGCGGTCAGGAACTTGGCCTGCGCCGGGTCTGAGGGAACCGGATGACCACCGGAGAACAGAGTCTTGGTCCAGTCGCTGGTCAGAAATACGATGCTGATGAACGCGATAAATGCGCCGTTGATCAGAATCGATGACCACATATCCGTGTTGATCAGCGGTTCATCGCGGCGCAGCGGTTTTTCCAGCATGTAGCGTTGCAACGCCGCCTCGCCCGCAAACGCCAGCCCGGCCAGGGTATCCATGATGATGTTCAGCCACAGTAACTGCGTCATGGTCAGCGGCAGGTCAAAGCCGAAGAATTGCCCGAGGAACACCACCAGAATGGCGGAAACATTCACCGTCAACTGGAAGATCAGGAACTTGCGGATCGACTTGAACAGGGTGCGCCCGTACAGCACCGCCTTGGTCAGCGAGGAAAAGTTGTCGTCGAGAATGACGATATCCCCGGATTCCTTGGTCATCTCGGTGCCGCTGCCCATGGCGAAGCCGACATCGGCATTTTTCACCGCCGGGGCGTCGTTCACGCCATCGCCGGTCATGCCTACCACCAGACCGAGTTCCTTGGCCAGTTTCACCAGTCGGCTCTTATCGGTCGGGAAGGCGCGAGCCACCACATACAGATGCGGCAATTTCTGCTTCACTTCCTCATCGGAAAGCGTCGCCAGTTCCGCCGATGTCAGGATGATCGCCTGAGGATCGTCCTCCAGCAAGCCGACATCCTTGGCGATGGCCTGCGCGGTGTCCTTGGCGTCGCCGGTGATCATGACGACATGAATACCGGCATTCTTGGCGGTTTTCACCGACGCATAGGAGGTCTCGCGCAATTCATCGCGCATTCCGAACACGCCCACCAGAGTCAGATTCGCGGGCAGGGCTTTGCTGTCGTCAATCGGCGTATCGGTTACGGCAATCGCCAGCAGGCGCATCGCTCGCCCGGACAACGCGCTCATGGCGGTTTGCAGGGCGTCCCGGTTGCCGAAATCCACCGCGTTGCCATCCGCATCCAGACAGCGCACACAGTTTTGCAGGATCACTTCCGGCGCACCTTTGACCAGCGTGACCGTCCGGTCGCCCGTCACCTGGGTCGCCGAGAACTTGCGCGTGCTGTTGAAAGGAATCATATCGACAATATCAACATTGCCGTTCTGAGCCAGATACGGCGTCACGAAGCGCAGCAGCGCCTGTTCCGTGCGGTCAGCGCCAACCATCTTGATATCATTGAGGTTGCTGGCGTCAATCACGGCGCTGGTATTGTTGCGCAGGGCAAAGCCGGCGGTATCGCGCAACGTCTGCGGAATGGCGTCCAGTTGGTCGTACTGCCCGCCCGCCCCGGTCAAAAAAGCGCTAACCGACAGCCGACCCTGGGTCAGCGTGCCGGTCTTATCGGTAAACAGCAGGTTCAGACTGCCGGCGGTTTCAATGCCCAGCAGCTTGCGCACGAGGACTTTGACACTGAGCAGTTTCTTCATATTGATCGCCAGGACCATGGCAATCATCATCGGCAACCCTTCCGGCACCGCGACCACGACCACGATAATCGCCAGAATCGCCGCCGTGACAAAATCCTTGACGATGAGACCGCTGGCTTGCGCCCAGTAGAGATCGAAGCTCTCGGCTTGCAGGAACATGTTGTTGAACATGAAGGCGATGAAAATGAAGGTCGCGCCGATATAGCCGAACATGGAAATGTGGCCGCCCAGCACCGTCAGCTTGTGTTGCAACGGGGACAGGCGGTCTTCGGCGGACAGCAGTTCCTTCATGGTTTGGCCGTAGCGGGTTTTGTCGCCGACCGCGCTGGCTTGCATCACGCATTCGCCATCGACCAGCAAGCCCGCCCGAAACAGGCGATGTTCCTCGGCTTCCGGATTGGCACCGTCAGGCAACGCGGTTTTTTTGACGGGTTCTGATTCGCCGGTTAGCGCGGCCTCGTCCACTTCCGCATGACCGGCGATCAACGCGCCATCGGTGGGCACGGTATCGCCCGGTTGCAGCAGGATGTAGTCGCCGACCACCAGGTTGTTGATCGAGATTTCCGTCAGGCGGCCATTGCGGAACACCTTGACCAGAATCATCGAGGCTTCTTCCAGTAATTTTTGGAAGGATTGCTCGTTGCTGTGTTCGGACCAGGTGGCGACGAACGTCGCGATGACCACGGCAAAGGCGATGCCGACACTTTCATACCATTCGGCATAGCCAAATACCGTCAACACCAGGGTAATCAGCAGCGCCGCGATCAGAATGATGATGATCGGGTCTTTGAGATTGCCCAGCAGTTTATCCCAGAAGGTTTCCACCTCCTGACTGGCCACGGCGTTGGAGCCGTGTTGCGCACGGGAAGCCTCGACTTCCTGATCGGTTAATCCGGGATAGGTAAATTTCATAGCGACCTTTTTTTAATTGGAAGAGGGGTGGAGGAAAATGCCGGCCTTTCCACGGAAACGGTGGAATGGCCTAAGCTTGCAAAGTTTATCAGAGCGCAAAAAACAGATAGAGTGCAATGTATGAAATCCCGAACTGAGGATGCTCCCGCCACTTATCGCACGGACCGCGCCGAAGCCGGGCGTCAACTGCGCTTCGACCGGGGGACGTTGCTGCTGGAAGGCGTCGCGGAATTGCCGCCGGGACTGGAAAGCAGCTTTCAATACGATCCCCGCGTCGAGGCGTATCGGGCACCAGCCCATCGCTACAGCGAGATTATTGGCCCGCTGAAAGGCGAGTTGGCCCGGAATAAAGCGCCCCGCTATCAGCGTCGGGAACTGGTCTGCACGTTGGAGATGACGCCCTATCCGCATCAACAGGAAGCGCTGGCCGCGTGGAAAGCTGCGCGGGGGCGTGGGGTAGTGGTGTTACCGACTGGGGCGGGGAAAACGCTGGTCGGTTTGCTGGCGCTGAGTTGGGCGCAGCGCGACGGGCTGATCATGGTGCCGACCCTGGATTTGATGCAGCAGTGGTATGCGCTTTTGCGGGCAGCATTTCCCGACCAGGAAATCGGTCTGATCGGCGGCGGCTATCATGAACCTCAGCCGCTAACCATTGCCACTTACGACTCCGCCGCTCGGCATATTGAGCGCCTGGGCGACCGATTCGGCTTGCTGATTTTCGACGAAGTTCACCATTTGCCCTCGGAGTTTTACCGCAGCATTGCCGAATTTTCCCTGGCACCCTACCGGTTAGGGTTGACGGCTACACCCGAACGCAGCGATGGCCGGGACGCCGATTTGCTGGAACTGGTGGGACCTCTGGTGTATCGGCGGCATCCCGATCAGTTGGCCGGGGACGTGCTGGCGGCTTTTCAGATCCGGGTCATCCATGTCGATCTGTCCCCGTCCGAGCGAGTGGCGTATCAGCAGGCGCTGGACGAGCGCAACACCTTTTTGCAGGCGAATCGGTTGTCCCTGAGCGCCCTGGAGGGTTGGAACCGGTTTGTCATGCTATCGGCGCGGAGCATGGAAGGTCGGCGGGCCATGCGCGCCCATCGCGACGCCCGGCGCATCGCCCACGCGACCCCGGCCAAATTGCGGGCGCTCGGCCTGATTCTGGCCAATCATCCGGGGGCGAAGACGGTCATTTTCACCGAGGACAACGCTACCGCCTACGAAGTCTCGCAGCGCTTTCTGATTCCCTGCCTGACGCATCAGACCGCGATCAAGGAACGGCAGGAAATTCTTGACCGCTTCAAAGCGGGAACTTACGCCGCCATTGCGACCAGCAACGTGCTAAATGAGGGCGTGGACGTGCCGGATGCGTCGATTGGGGTGATTCTGTCCGGTAGCGCCTCCGCTAGGGAGTTTATTCAGCGGCTGGGGCGGATTCTGCGGCGCGGCGAGGGCAAACAGGCCGTGCTTTATGAGGTGATCGCCCGGGAAACCCGTGAGGAACGGGTGGCAGACCGCCGGCGGGAGGGCGGAGTCCATGGTCATTCGGGAACGCCCGAATCGACGCAACCACAGTTGGAATTAGCGGTTGAGAAACCGGTCCAGGATTAAACACGGCTTACCTTTGATTTCAGCCGTGCTGCAATCCAGCCTGGAGCCAAAGGAGATCAAAGCCTGGCTGGTGGGTGGATTAAAGCCGAAGTTGTCAAAGGTAAGAACATCGATTCCTATCTGGGGCGTGTGGCAATTCGCGCATTGGGAAGTTTCAATATTCAAACCGACCACGGTGTGTTCAAGGCATCAGCTACCGATACTACCAAATCATTCAACAGGCCGATGGTTATGGCTATTCGCAACACCTTAAACAAAAAGAAGCCGAACGGTGTTCGGCCCGCTATCCCTCCCCGGCCTGAAGACCGGAGTCTCTCGCGGAGAATCTGATGAAAACACCGATGATCAAAACACGCTTTGCGCCCAGTCCGACCGGCTATTTGCACCTTGGTAATGTTCGCACCGCCCTGTTTAACGCCCTGCTGGCCCGGCATGAAGGGGGCCGATTCGTGCTGCGGATTGAGGATACTGACCCGGAACGCAGTCGGCCAGAGTATGTCGCGGCGCTGCTGGAAGATTTGCGCTGGCTGGGTCTGGACTGGCAGGAGGGGCCGGAAATCGAGGGTCCCTGCGCCCCCTACTCCCAGTCGGAACGGGCGGCAATTTACGCCGAATACTATCAACGGCTGGAGGCGTCCGGGCAGGTCTATCCCTGTTTCTGCACGCCAGCGGAACTGGCTCTGAGCCGAAAAGTCCAGCGGGCGGCAGGTCGCCCCCCCCGGTATGCAGGAACCTGCGCCAAGTTAACGGCCAGTGAACAACAGGCGCGGCGGGATCGGGGGGTGATGCCGACGCTGCGCTTTCGGACGCCGCCGGGTCGCCCGGTGGAATTTACTGACCTGGTGCGGGGTCCGCAGCGCTTTGTCAGTGACGATATTGGCGATTTCATCATTCGCCGGGCTGATGGCAGTCCTCAGTTCTTTTTCGCCAACGCAGTGGACGATGCGTTAATGGGCATCACCCAAGTGCTGCGCGGCGAGGATCATCTGACCAATACGCCCCGTCAGTTATTGTTGCTGGACGTCCTCAGGTTGCCCGCGCCGGAATACGGCCATCTGGCGCTGATTGTGGGGACCGATGGCGGGCCGCTGTCCAAACGGGAAGGTGATCTCAGTCTGCGCGAATTGCGGGCGGCGGGTTATCTGCCGGAGGCGTTGCTGAATTATCTGGCGCGGTTAGGCCATCATTACGAACAGGATGTGTGGATGGAGCCAGCGGAATTGGCGTTCGGGTTCGCCACTGCGCATCTGGGCCGCGCCCCGGCCCGCTATGACGAGGCGCAGTTGCTGCACTGGCAGGCCGAGGCGGTGCGCCATGCATCGCCGGAGCGGTTGTGGGCGTGGATGGGGTCGGCGGTGCATGAGCAGGTCGCATCGGCCCATCGGGAGGACTTTGTAGCGACGGTACGGCCGAATATCCGGTTTCCCGCCGAGGCGGCGTTCTGGGCGGAACGGCTGTTCGGTTCTGCAGAACTGATACTGAGCGCGGATAGCCGGGCAGTGATTATTCAAGCGGGTTCTAAATTTTTCACCCA
This sequence comes from Pseudomonadota bacterium, assembly GCA_030917925.1. GTDB lineage: Bacteria > Pseudomonadota > Gammaproteobacteria > Competibacterales > Competibacteraceae > UBA2383. The sequence goes on along the minus strand of JAUPTV010000069.1, from coordinate 2,182 downwards.
GGCGCTGGCGGCGTATGCTGAACATGGTGCGGATTATCAGTCGCTGGTCGATGCATTAAAGCAGCAGACCGGCTTAAAGGGTAAAAACCTGTTCATGCCGCTGCGGGCGGCGCTGACCGGGGAAACTCATGGCCCGGAACTGGCGCGGATTCTGGCGTTATTGCCGTTGAATTCGGTGCGGCAGCGACTGGAAACGGCGAGTTGGCCTGAGAAATGGTGCGGTTAAAGTAGTGCATAGCGCTCCTTTCCAAATTGGCAAAATTTTAACAATTCGACAACCTGTATAGGAAAGCTATATGGAGGAAGCCGGGCCGGGAGCGCCACTTTCCGTTCGCTCTACGAGGTCAAACTGATTGGTCCCGACAATCCGTTGGTCGCCGACCTCCTCTCTTCCTGCTTCGCCTGATCCCACAGCGCATCCATTTCCGCCAGCGTGGATTCCGCCGGGGTGCGTCCTTCCGCCGTCAGCGCCTGTTCAATGCGCCGAAAGCGCCGTTCAAACTTGGCGTTGGTTCCACGCAATGCGGCTTCGGGGTCAAGTTTCAAATGCCGGGCCAGGTTGGCTACCGCGAACAGCACATCACCCAGTTCATCGGCCAACCGTTCCGGCGGCGCGTCAGTGGCGATCTCGTGGCGAATTTCACCGATTTCTTCCTGAATCTTGGCCAGCACCGGTTCCACCGCTCCCCAGTCGAACCCGACTCGCGCCGCCTTCTTCTGCAACTTCGCGGCTCGGGTCAACGCCGGTAACGCCAGCGGCACGCCATCCAGCACCCCGGCAGGTGCTTGCGAAGTCCCGGCTTTCTCCGCCGATTTGATCTGCTCCCAGGCTGCCATTTGTTCAGCAGCACTGGCATAGCGTTTATCACCGAAGACATGCGGGTGGCGACGGGTCATTTTCTCAACGATGCCCCGCGCCACATCCGCGAAATCGAAACGTCCCTCCTCACGCGCCAGTTGGGCGTAGAACACCACTTGAAACAGCACATCGCCCAGTTCCGAGCGCAATTCCGCCCAGTCCTCGCGGGCGATGGCGTCGGCGACTTCATAGGCTTCTTCGATGGTATGAGGAACGAGAGAGGCATAGGTTTGTTGCCGATCCCAGGGACAACCCTGCTCTGGATCGCGCAAGCGGGTCATCAGTTCCAGCAACTGCTCCAGTTCAATCACAGCAAATTCTCCTGTTCACCAGCGGGCGTTTCCCGTTCCGCTTTTTTGAAGGTCAGTCCGCCCTGGCTCAGGTCGGGATAGAGCGGACGTTCGGTCCCATCCAACACGCCCTCAATGGTGAGGATTTGCAATTTGGGGAATGCGCCGAAGTGCGGCGATTGATAATAACCGGCGCTGAGCGCTTCAGTGCGCATCGGTTGGGTCGGCGGTGTCAGGGTGACGAACAAGCCCATGGCGGCTTTTTCCCGTTCTACGACATGCCCCAAATCGCGAATCATGCTGACATTAACGTTTTCACCGCCTTTCACGGAAACAATGATTTTCCGGGCGGGACCGGCCGCATCCTGAAAATAGATCAGGCCATCAATCCCGGAATCCGCGCCTTTCTTCTTGCCCTGATACGGCTGGGCATTGACCCGCGCACAGGCCCACCATTGAAACTGATATTTATTGCGGGCGGCTAAATCCCGGGCGCTGGCCAGGTCTTTGGGAACGCCCAACACTTCAAACTGAATGCCCGGAAAAGCGGCTTTAATCCGCGTTTCAATAACAGCAATAGCCAAGTGCGTAATATCAATCCCGATCCATTGCCGGTTCAGCTTATGGGCGGCATGAATGGCCGTACCACAGCCACAGAACGGATCGAGGATAATATCGCCTGCATTACTGCTGGCCTGAATGATGCGATCCAATAAAGCCTGTGGTTTTTGCGTCGGATAGCCCAGTCGTTCGGTAGCCTGTGAGTTGATCGGCGGGATGTCGGTCCAGATCGTACTGAATAAGGTTCCTGACATGTCTTCCAGGTAGCGTTTTAGCCGGGGACGCTTTGAGCAATCGCCGGGATACCAGATCCGTCCTTCCGCATCCAATCGGGCCATGGTTTCCCGTGAATAGCGCCAACCATTGGGCGGCGAAGCGTAGCCCTTCCATTCATACATCATATTGGGACGGGGGTTGGGACTGGTCATATCGCTGAGTTGGTACTTACGTCCATCCGTGTCCTGATAGCGAT
>JAUPTV010000068.1 GCA_030917925.1 Pseudomonadota bacterium | reverse complement strand
TCATATTGACGATTATATTCACAAAGGAATTTAATGTCAATCGTTCCATTTCAAAGCGATGATCGCCCTACGGGCGATGCGCTATCCCTCCCCGCCGTAAACGACAGGGCATCCCGCGCAAGACTGGTGAATATTGACTTTTATTGCACCTTGCCCCAGGGCAACGCCCTGGGTGATAACGCTTTTACCAGCCAAACCGTTCCCGCAACTTACGCAGATGCGCACTGTTCGGTTCGCGAGCCAGCGCTTTTTTCCAGATTTTTTTGGCTTCATCGCGCTGGCCATTGACCCACAGCACTTCACTTAAATGCGCGGCGATTTCAGCATCAGCATTGACCTGATAGGCGTGGCGCAGGTACTCGATAGCTTTGTCCCGATTGCCCAGCCGGTATTGCACCCAGCCCATGCTGTCCAGTACCGATGCATCTTCCGGCAATTGCGCCAGCGCCTGTTCAATATAGCCCAGCGCCTCCTGATAACGGTCGGTGCGGTCGGCCAGGGTGTAACCGAGCGCATTCAGCGCCTGGCCATTCTTCGGATCAATCGCCAGAATGGCGCGTAAATCCCGCTCCAGAATCTCCAACCGATCGATCTTTTCCGCCGCCAGCGCCCGAGCGTAGAGCAAATCCTTGTCATTGGGATGCACGGTCAGCGCCTGATTCAGGCTATTAAAGGCGTCCTGATAACGTTCCGCTTCCCGCAGCGCCTCGGCTTCGGCCAGGTAGAGGGTGATGCCGCTCTGGGGATGGTTGCGGCGCAGCGTGTCGAAATGCTGGCCAGCCGCCGCAACGTCGCCCGCTTTGGCCAGCACCACGCCCATGCGCATTTGCGCCGCCAGAAAGCGCTCTTCATCTTTCACCCGCTCATACCATTCACGGGCTTTGGCATAATCGCCACGCTGTTCTTCAACCCGGCCCAGTTCAAAATAGGCGTCGGCCAAGCGGGTTTTGCGCTTGATCAAATCCAGGAAATAGGTTTCAGCGAGGTCAAACTGCCGGGTTTCCGCGGCCAGTAACCCCAGCGCATAGAGCGAGTCGGTATCCTTGGGATCCTGATTGAGCAGGATCGAAAACTCACGGCGCGCCTTGTCCAATTGATCGGCGTCAATCAACAGGCGGGCGTAGCTCATGCGCAGATTACGATCACGGGGCACGGCGGCGACCGCTTTGGCCAACCCCGCCACTGCCCCGGCCTTGTCACCGCCCTCCAGCAACAAGCGGGTGCGTAACAAATGCGCAGGAACCAGTTTCGGATCGCGGGCCAGCGCCAGTTTCAGACTGGCCAGCGCCGGTTCACGCTGTTCGGCAGCGGCGGCTAACATCGCGTAGTAATACTGGGCGAACGCCGAACGCGGATTACGGTCGCGAAACTGCCCCATCACCTGCATAGCCAGTTCCTTATTATCGGCCTGACCCAGCAGCGAAGCGACGGTCGCGTAGCCCTGTTGCTGATCCTTCTTGCTGGCGACGCGCCGGACGGTTTCCAGATAACCGGCGGCTTCCTCCAGTTGGCCATTACGCAACAGCGCCAGCGCTAGTGTTTGTTCGGCCTGCTCATTGCCGGGAGCGAGGGCGTTCCAGCGTTGCGCCAGTTCCAGCGCAGCGGCGTTTTCCTTCATCAGCAGCGCCAGCACCGCCGCACGTTCAGCGACACGAGGATCATCGCTGAGCATGGCAACCTGCCGGTAGTGGCTCAGCGCGACATCCAGTTGATCACGTTTACCTGCCAGTTCCGCCGCCAGTACTTGATAGAGTAAATTCGCGCGGGGGCTGGGTTGCAGCGGCGGGCGAATCATGAATTCCGGTTCAGTCGGCGCTTGTGCGTCTACCACGGTAGCGCAGCCGCCCGACAGGAGCACCAGACTGCCAAAACCCAATGCCTTTAAAAATTTGTTCATGATCCCGCGTCACAAATTGTTTAAAAAAATCGTTTGAAAATAACCTGAATCAGCCAACAGAGGTATGACCTTGCCATAAGCCGGTTTTATCCCGCACAATTCTATTGTTTTTTTACCTTTCAATCTGGCGGGAATTCCATGCCTTTGCTGGCTCTTGGCCTCAATCATCAGACCGCACCGGTCGGCGTTCGTGAGCGCGTGGCGTTTGCGCCTGACCGGCTGAATGCGGCGTTGCGCAATCTCCTCGATCAGGGCGGCGTCCATGAAGCGGCGATCCTGTCCACCTGCAATCGTACCGAACTGTACTGCGGTCTGAAAGATGGCGACAGTCGCCCGGTGGTGGAGTGGCTGGGCGATTATCATAAGCTACGGACGGTGGATTTGTGGCCTTATGTTTATCAGCACGCCGAGGGCCTGGCGGTTCGGCATATTTTGCGGGTCGCGTCCGGGCTGGATTCGCTGGTGCTGGGCGAGCCGCAAATCCTCGGTCAAGTCAAGGCCGCCTATCAGGCCGCTAATAGTGTGGGCGCACTGGGGGCGCGGCTGGAGCGATTGTTCCAGCATACTTTCGCGGTTGCCAAGCAGGTGCGCACCGATACGCGGATTGGGGCCAGTCCAGTGTCAGTAGCCTTTGCGGCAGTCAGTCTGGCCAAACAGATTTTCGCGGATTTGCCCCAGCGCACCGCCCTGTTGATTGGCGCGGGGGACACCATGGAACTGGTCGCCCGCCATCTGCATGAAAGTGGGATTGGCCGACTGGTGGTCGCCAACCGGACGCTGGAGCGCGCCCATGCCTTGGCCGCTTCGTTCGCCGGTTACGCGATTGCTTTGGACGAAATTCCGGCGCATTTGGGCGAGGCGGATATGGTGATCGCCGCGACCTGCTGTCCCGGCTGGGTGCTGGAAGCGCCGTTGATCCGTCGCTGCCTGAAACAGCGCCGTCATCAGCCGATGTTCATGGTCGATCTGGCAGTGCCGCGCGATATTGACCCGGCGGCCGCTGATCTGGACGATGTTTACTTATACACAGTGGATGATCTCAAGGACATTATTCAGGACAATCTGCGCTCGCGGCAGGCCGCCGCTGCGCAGGCCGAGGAGATGATCGACAATCAGGTCGAGCATTTCATGGCCTGGCTGCGCACTCACGACAGCGCCGCCAGCCTCCGGGCGTTGCGTGAACGGGCGGAAGCGATGCGCGATGCCTCGCTGGCCCGCGCCCATCGCCAGTTGGCGCAAGGCAAGGATCCGGTTGACGTCATGAATATTCTGGCGAATACGCTGACTAACAAGCTCATGCATTCCCCATGTGCGGGCCTGCGCGAAGCCGCTGCCCAGGGCGATGTCGAAACCCTGACGCTGATTCAACATCTCTATCATCTGCCTGACGCGAATCCTCCCCTATGAATCCATCCATGCTCGCCAAACTGGAACAGTTGGCGGCTCGTCACGAAGAAGTCAGCGCCTTGCTGGCTGAACGCCAAATTATTAACGACAACGACCGCTTTCGCGCCCTGTCAGTGGAATATGCGCAACTGGAGCCGGTCGCCAGTGGTTTCCATGCCTATAGCCGGGTGTTGGACGAACTAGATAGCGCTCGTGAGATGGCCAAGGACAGCGATCCCGAGTTACGCGCCCTGGCGCAGGAGGAATTGCTGGAGGCTGAGGAACGGCGCGCCAGTCAGGAACGGGCGTTGCAACTGTTATTGTTGCCGCATGATCCGCATGACATCGGCAATGTGTTTCTGGAAGTTCGCGCCGGGACCGGCGGCGATGAAGCCGCGCTGTTCGCCGGGGATTTATGGCGCATGTATGGCCGTTATGCGGAGTTGCGCGGCTGGAAACTGGAAATTCTCAGCGAGAGCTGGGGCGAACATGGCGGTTATAAAGAAGTGATCGGACGGATTATCGGCCAAGGCGTTTATTCGCGACTGAAATTCGAGTCCGGGGCTCATCGGGTGCAGCGGGTGCCTGTGACGGAAGCGCAGGGTCGCATTCACACATCGGCGGCGACGGTGGCGGTCATGCCCGAACTGGCGGAAGTGGAACAGATCGAGATTAACCCCGGTGATCTGCGCGTCGATACGTTCCGGGCGTCCGGGGCCGGCGGTCAGCATGTGAACAAGACCGATTCGGCGATCCGTCTGACCCACTTGCCGAGCGGGATTGTGGTGGAATGTCAGGATGAGCGCTCCCAACACAAGAACCGTTCGCGGGCGATGTCGTTGTTGCAGGCGAAGTTGTTGACCGCTGAACGGGAGAAGCAGGCTAGTACGCAGGCGCAGACCCGCAAACTGCTGGTGGGTAGCGGCGACCGTTCCGAACGGATTCGGACCTACAACTTCGCGCAGGGACGAGTGACGGACCATCGCATCAATCTGACGCTCTATAAACTCAGTGATGTACTGGAAGGGAGTCTTGATCAGGTGATTGATCCACTGATTCAGGAATATCAGGCTGATCAACTGGCGGCGCTGGCGGAATAGTTCGCACCTTCCCAAGACCACTGACGAGACCTTGTGATAATGAACGCGGTATTGAACGAACAACCGCTTTGGCCGCCCTGGAAACAGGATATGGCGGAAATTTGTGCTCAGGGCCTACATCGATTCCATTGCGGAACTTTTGATGATGGCTCTTATCTTATCCGATAAGCGTAAGCCCTTACGCCTGTCCGCTTCCCTCCCTGAGCGGACGTGATCCGGGGTTAAACCGGATATCTTATTCGCCCTGGTTGCATTCCCCCTTGCAACCGGGGCTTTTTTTGGGGTCGTGACCTTGACGATGGGGGAATCGCCCCCATTTCCATGACCGTTAGCGGCGAATTTGTGTAGAATCCCGCGCAAAACTGCGAGGCAGAACGATGGAATCATTACACGGCACTACGGTGCTGGCCGTCCGCCGCGAAGGCCGGGTGGTGATTGGCGGCGATGGCCAGGTCACTCTGGGCAATACCGTGATGAAAGGCAACGCCCGCAAGGTGCGAAGGCTCTATCAGAGCAAAATTATCGCGGGCTTCGCCGGTGGCACTGCCGACGCCTTCACGCTGTTTGAACGCTTCGAGGGCAAGCTGGAAAAGCATGGCGGGAATTTGACCCGCGCCGCCGTCGAGTTGGCTAAGGACTGGCGCACCGACCGGTTGCTGCGGCGTCTGGAAGCGCTGCTGATTGTCGCGGATCTCCAGACCACCCTGATGATTTCCGGTACTGGCGATGTGATCGAACCGGAGCGCGATCTGGTGGCCATTGGTTCCGGCGGCCCTTATGCCCAGGCCGCAGCGCAGGCGTTGCTGGAACATACTGAACTCGATGCGCGGACGATTGTTGAACAAGCCTTGAAGATCGCCGCTGGTATCTGCATTTACACCAACGAAAATCTGACCTTTGAAGAACTGGCGGGCGCATGAGCCGATATTGGCCACTGGCGCGTCCGTATTCCGTTGTTTCACCCGTGGATGGTAGCCGCGCATGTCAGAGATGACTCCTCGAGAAATCGCCCAGGAACTGGATAAACACATCATCGGCCAGGACGCTGCCAAGCGTGCGGTGGCCATCGCGCTACGCAATCGCTGGCGGCGGATGCGCGTCGATCCGGATCTGCGCAACGAAATCACGCCCAAGAATATTCTGATGATTGGGCCGACCGGGGTGGGCAAGACCGAAATCGCCCGGCGGTTGGCCAAGCTGGCGAATGCGCCCTTCATCAAGGTCGAGGCCACCAAATTCACCGAAGTGGGCTATGTCGGTCGCGATGTGGAATCCATTATCCGCGATCTGATGGATAGCGCCGTCAAGATGGTGCGCGAAACCGAAATGGACAAGGTGCGCAACCGTGCTGAGGAGGCCGCCCAGGAGCGGATTCTGGATACGCTGTTACCGCGCCCGCGCAATGTCGGTTTCGCGAATGAACCCACGCCGCCGGATCATTCCAGCACCCGGCAGAAGATGCGCGAGCGCCTGTTGAAAGGCGATCTGGATGATCGGGAAATCGAGATTGAAATTTCTGCACGGTCGGTTGGCGTGGAGATCATGGCCCCGCCGGGTATGGAGGAAATGACCAGCCAGTTGCAGAGCCTGTTCCAGAATCTCAATAATGGCCGCACCCGCACCCGCAAGCTCAAGGTCAAGGATGCCCTGAAGCTGTTGCAGGAAGAAGAAGCCTCCAAGATGATCAATGAAGAGGAACTCAAACTGCAGGCGCTGGAGGCGGTGGAACAGAACGGCATTGTGTTTATCGACGAAATCGACAAGGTGGCCAAGCGCGGTGAGTACGGCGGCCCGGATGTGTCCCGCGAAGGGGTGCAACGCGATTTGTTGCCGCTGGTCGAAGGCTGCACCGTGTCCACGAAATACGGCATGGTGCGCACCGACCATATTTTGTTCATCGCTTCCGGAGCGTTCCATCTGGCCAAACCCTCGGACCTGATTCCCGAATTGCAGGGCCGGTTGCCGATCCGGGTCGAGCTGAATGCGCTGAGTACGGAAGATTTCGTGCGGATTCTGACCGAACCGGACGCTTCATTGACCGAGCAGTATGTCGCTCTGTTGCGGACCGAGGAGGTGCAACTGACATTTACCAGTGATGGGGTGCGGCGTGTGGCTGAGGTGGCCTATCAGGTGAATGAGCGCACTGAGAACATTGGCGCCCGCCGTTTGCATACCGTCATGGAGCGGTTGCTGGAAACGATGTCTTTCGAAGCGCCGGATCGCGCCGGGGAGAAACTGGCGGTCGATGGCGCTTATGTGGATACCCATTTAGGCGAACTCATCAAGGATGAAGACCTGACCCGGTATATTCTATGAGCATCCGTCCTACTGAAATCAAGCTGCATCAAACCTCGCGGGTTCTGGAAGTCGCCTTTGAAGATGGTGCGCATTTCCAGTTGCCCTGTGAATATCTGCGGGTGTTCTCCCCGTCCGCCGAAGTACGCGGGCATGGACCGGGAACCGCGACGCTGGTGACCGGCAAAGAGCAGGTGAATATCACCGCGATTGAACCCGTCGGTCATTACGCCGTCAAGCTGGTGTTCGATGATGGCCACGCTACCGGCTTGTATTCCTGGAATATTCTGCACGAACTGGGCGTGAACCAGGCACAGAACTGGCAGGATTATCAGCGCCGACTGGCCGAGGCCGGTTACCAGCGTCAGGTCTGAGCCGCTATGGAAAATTCCGAGACCACCCATTTCGGCTATCAGACGGTCCCCGCCAGCGAGAAAGTCCGCAAGGTGGCCGGCGTCTTTGATTCCGTCGCTGATAAATACGACGTGATGAATGACCTGATGTCGCTGGGCGTTCACCGGTTGTGGAAGCGCTTCGCGATCAGCTTGACCGGGTTGCGTCCCGGCGATCAGGCGCTGGACTTGGCGGGCGGCACCGGCGATTTGACCAGCCGGATGTTGCCGCTGGTTGGGCCGAAGGGTGGGGTCGTGCTGTCCGACATCAACGCCAATATGCTGGGCGAGGGGCGCAGGCGACTGGTCGATGACGGCGTTATCGGCACTGTCCGCTATGTGCAGGCTGATGCGGAACAATTGCCGTTTCCCGACAACACATTCCATTGCATCACCATCGGCTTTGGCCTGCGCAACGTGACCCGCAAGGAACGGGCGCTGGCCGCCATGTATCGCGCCCTCAAGCCGGGGGGCCGGGTTATTATTCTGGAATTTTCCCATCCCGTCGCGCCGGGGCTGAAACCGGCTTATGACCTGTATTCATTCGCGATCTTGCCGGCGCTGGGTCAACTGGTCGCCAACGACGCCGCCAGTTATCGCTATCTGGCCGAGTCGATCCGGATGCACCCTGATCAGGAGACGCTGTTGCAGATGATGGAAGCTGCCGGTTTTGAACGCTGCCAGTATTTCAATCTGAGCGGCGGCATTGTGGCGGTTCATCGCGGCTATAAATTCTGATGCTCATACCCGCTGCGCTCGCTGCCGGTCTGGAAACCGCGCTCAATGCTTATTTGGCGCTCGATCCGGAGATAGTGCCGCAGTTAGCGGAATTGTCGGGGGCGGTGATCGCGATTGAACCGGAAGGCTTGGGGGTGACGCTCTATCTGTTTCCGAACGCGCAAGGCATCCGGGTCATGGATGGTTATGACAGTGAGCCAACCGTGCGTATTCGCGGGACGCCGCTGGCGCTGATTCAGCAATGGCGTGGTCAACCGGCCAACCTCACCGTGCAAGGCGACGCCGCGACTGGACGCCGGTTTCAGACCCTCCTGGCCCGATTGGACATTGATTGGGAAGAACACCTTTCCCGGATGGTCGGCGACCCTGCCGCGCATCAACTCGGCCAGTTCTGGCGCGAATTCCGCCACTGGGGTCAGCGCACTTCAACCACGCTCCTGCAGGATGGCGGCGAGTATTTGCAACAGGAACTGCATATCTTGCCGGCGCGTCCGTCCGTGGAGTCCTTTTTAAGCGCCGTCGATACGTTGCGTGAAGACGTCGACCGGTTGGAAGCCCGCCTTGATCGCCTGCGTCGGCAACTGGCCGGCGACCACGATCCAACCTGGTAGCCTCTCCACCATGCGTATTGGCGGTATCCCTGGTCCGGCCCAGTTCCTGCGGTTGTTGCATATCAATCGGGTCTTGGTGCGGCACGGTCTGGACGAGATTGTGCTGGCGACGCATCTGTTCCGACCGGTGGCGTTCCTGCGCCATTTGCTGCCCTGGAACTGGGTGCGGCGCGAGGAATTGAAGCTGTCGCGAGGCGAGCGCATTCGGCTGACGCTGGAAGATCTGGGGCCAATCTTCGTCAAATTCGGCCAGATGCTTTCCACGCGCCGCGACCTGTTGCCGGATGACATTGCGCTGGAACTGGCCAAATTGCAGGACCGGGTGCCGTCTTTTCCGGGTCAGCAAGCGCGGGCGATTGTTGAAAAGGCTTACGGTCAGCCGCTGGAGACGTTGTTTACCGAATTCAGCCCGGAGCCGCTGGCTTCAGCCTCTATTGCTCAAGTACATACCGCCCGGCTGTTGAATGGCCGGGAAGTCGTGGTCAAAGTCTTGCGTCCGGCGATTGAGAAGGTCATTCGCCGCGATATAGAACTGCTGTACATTATTGCCAGCCTCGCTCAACACTATTGGAAGGAAGGTCGCCGGTTGCGTCCCCTGGAAGTCGTCAGGGAATATGAAAAGACCATCTTTGATGAACTGGATCTGGTGCGCGAGGCGGCTAACGCCAGTCAACTGCGGCATAATTTTCAGGACTCGCCGATTCTGTACGTTCCTGAAGTGTTCTGGCCGGAGACCCGCCGCAACGTGCTGGTCATGGAGCGGATTTACGGCATTCCGGTCGGCGACATTGCGCAATTGCGGCGGCGCGGAGTGAATATGCAGAAACTGTCGGAGCGGGGCGTGATTGTGTTTTTCACCCAAGTGTTCCGCGACAGCTTTTTTCACGCTGACATGCATCCCGGCAACATTTTTGTCAATGCCGAAAATCCCGACGATCCTCGTTATATCGCCGTCGATTTCGGGATTATTGGCACGCTGAGTCCCACCGATCAGCATTATCTGGCCGAGAATTTCCTGGCGTTTTTTCACCGCGATTATCGGCGGGTGGCGGAACTGCATATTGAATCGGGCTGGGTACCCTCGGAAACCCGCGTCGATGAATTTGAATCCGCGATTCGCACGGTGTCGGAGCCGATTTTTGACCGGCCGCTCAAAGAAATTTCCTTCGGCGGCTTCCTGCTGGCGCTGTTTCAGACGGCCCGCCGTTTCAACATGGAAGTGCAGCCGCAGTTGGTGCTGTTGCAAAAGACCTTGTTGAATATTGAAGGACTGGGGCGGCAGCTCGATCCTGATCTGGATTTATGGAAGACCGCCAAGCCCTTTCTGGAAGGCTGGATGCGGGATCGGGTTGGGCCACGCGCCGTGCTGAACCGTATTAAATACTATTTCCCGCGCTGGGCGGATCAGACGCCGGATTTGCCGAATTTGATCTATGGAGTGCTCAAGCAGGCGCATACCGGCGATTTGACCGTGCGATTGCAAAAGCAGGAGCTGGACCAACTGCGGCGGGATGTGCAACGGGCCAACCGGCGCAGTTTCCATGGGGCGGTAGGCGCGGCGTTCATAGTTAGCGCCGCAGTCATCCTCGGGTTTGACGCCCAGCACGGCATCGACCTGCGCCATGCGCCGCTACGGAGCTGGCTGTTGGGCGGAATTGGTGTCGGTTTGCTGATTAGCGCCTGGCCGAGGGAGTTTTAACAGGTGCCCTCACCCCCCACCCCTCTCCCACCGGGCGAGGGGAGTCAGCGGTTACGGCCGTTGTAGCGCGGCTTCCACGGTATCGCGGGTTTCGCGTCCGCAGAGTATCTCAATCAGCGTGAGTGAGAAATCCATGGCCGTGCCGGGGCCGCGTGAAGTAATGAATGTTCCATCGCGCACCACGGCAGCGCTGCTCAACCGGACCTCGGATTGTTCATTCAGCACACCCGGATAGGCGGAAATCTCCCGGCCCTTGACCAGCCCGGCGCTGACCAGCACCTTCGGCGCAGCGCAGATAGCTGCAACATAACGGCCTTGTTCAGTCATCCGCCGCAGTAGCGCCGCAATGCGCTGATCTGCCTCCAGCCGTTGCATACCGGCCAGTCCGCCGGGCAATACCACCAGATCAAAATCCTGATCCAGCACTTGCTCCAGCGTGGTGTCCGGCATGAGCACTACGCCACGGGAAGCGGTGACCGGACCGGCCTCCAGTCCAGCCACCGTGACCGTCACGTTGGCCCGGCGCAGTAAATCAATAATCGTGACCGCTTCCAGTTCTTCACAGCCCTGGGCGAGGGGAACGAGTACCGTAGCCATGGGATTGCTCCTTGAGATGATGGGAATGCTCTAACCTTTGCCGCCCGGTGCCGCCGGAGGCGAGGAGGCCGGTTCGTTGCGACTGTGCAGCAACGTCATGCCCTTGAGCATATTCAGCGCTTCATACAACTGATAATCTCTTTGCGCCAGATCATTGTCGGCAACAGGAGTGTTCGGCGTCGGCACCGCGTCAGTTGGTGCCGGACCGGTTCCATTGCCGCCATCATTGCGTAAATGGCCGTTCAGATCCGACTCTTTGACCAGACCATCGCCAGCGCCGTCATCCGTAGCAACCTTGAGTGATTTAAGTTCGATATCCGGCTTGATGCCCTCGGCCTGGATGGAGCGACCATTCGGCGTGTAGTAGCGGGCGGTGGTCAGCTTGACCGCCGCGCCATTGCCCAGCGGCAGAATGGTCTGCACCGAACCCTTGCCAAAGGTACGTTCGCCCAGCACCAGCGCCCGGCGGTGATCCTGCAACGCCCCGGCGACGATTTCCGAAGCCGAGGCCGATCCGCCATTGACCATGACGATCATCGGCGCTTTGTTGAGCAAGTCGCCGGCAGTGGCTTTGAACGTCTGTTCCGAACTGGCGTCCCGGCCCTTGGTTTGCACGATGGTGCCTTCTTCAAGGAATTCATCGGCGACATCGACCGCGCCGTTCAACACCCCGCCTGGATTATTGCGCAAGTCCAGAATCAGCCCCTTGAGCGGTCCCTGATTCTGCTTTTCGAGCGCCTGTAAGCCCTCTTCGAGATTTGGCGCGGTCCTGGCCTGGAACTGGGTGATGCGCAGGTAGCCGAAACCCGGTTCCAGCAGGCGATCCTTGACGCTTTTCACTTGAATCACTTCGCGGACCAGTTTGATCTTGAGGGGCTTCTTCGCGCCTTCCCGCAGGATGGTCAGAGTGATGGCGGTATTCGCCTTGCCGCGCATCCGGGCAATAGCGTCGGACAGCGCCATGCCTTTGACCGATGCATCATCCAGCCGGATGATCAAATCGCCAGCGCGAACGCCCGCCCGTTGGGCGGGGGTGTCATCAATCGGCGCAATCACCTTGATAAAGCCGTTTTCCTGACCGACCTCGATACCCAGGCCGCCGAATTCGCCAGAAGTGCCAATTTGCAAATCCTGGAACGCCTCGGCATCCAGATAGGCCGAGTGGGGGTCCAGGTTACTTAACATGCCGCGAATGGCATTTTCCAGCAGATCCTTTTCCTTGATCGGTTCGACGTAATCCTGTTTAACCGCATCGAGTACGCCGGTGAACGTGCGCAGTTCATCCAGTGGCAGTGGATTTTTCGGCGGTTCCTGATCAGCCAGGGCCGTCAGCGAAACGCCCGCCAGCAAGCTCAACGCCAGCGCCAGACCCGGTCGGGTTACAACACTCATAGTTTCGCTCCGAAAACCTTGATTGGATAAGAGATCAGCAGAATAGTGGATCACTGGAAGGTACTGGCTTAAGACCATCAACAGTACTGGGAAATTGCACAACCGGGCGGGAATTTTTATAAGGGGGCGGGGGAGACCAGACGTTCACCGGGGCGACCGACCGGCCACCCCGGCCATTTAAAGTGTTTACTTGGCCTTGCCCTGATTGGCGACGGCATCCATCAACTTCTTAAGTTCCTCGGGATCCGCGAGGTAGTAGCTCTTGATGGGCCGCAGGTTGGCATCGAGTTCATAGACCAGCGGCACTGCTGTCGGGACGTTGCGCTCGATGATCGCCTCATCAGACATGTCATCCAGATATTTGATCAGCGCCCGCAGACTGTTGCCATGGGCGGCAATGACCACCCGTTTGCCGGAGCGGATGGTTGGCACCAGCACGTCATGCCAATAGGGCAGCACCCGGTCGATGGTGGTCTTGAGGCTTTCCGTCGCGGGCAACACCCGAGGATCAAGGTCAGCGTAGCGGGGATCATGTGCCGGATGCCGTTCATCGCTCGCTTCCAGCGCCGGTGGCGGAACATCAAAGCTGCGCCGCCAGATCTTGACCTGATCCTCGCCGTGCTTGGCCGCCGTTTCCGACTTGTTCAGACCGGCCAGTGCGCCATAATGGCGTTCATTCAACCGCCAGCTCCGATGCACCGGAATCCATGCCATATCCAGCTCGTCCAGCACGGTCCACAAGGTATGAATCGCCCGCTTGAGCACCGAGGTATAAGCGACGTCAAAGACATAACCTTCTTTCTTCAAGGTCTGGCCGGCTTTTTTGGCTTCTTCACGACCTTTTTCTGACAAATCAACATCGACCCAGCCGGTGAAGCGATTTTCCATATTCCACTGACTTTCGCCATGGCGGATCAGCACGAGCTTGTACATTTATAGCCTCCTGGTGTCGGGATAATGAGGGTTATTGAGCGGGCTGATCATACGCCGGGCTTGCCGGTTTCGCCAGTCGCTTGCCGCCCGAATCAAGCTTCAGGCCCCCAGGCAACGCTTCTCAACCCTGCGATATTTCGTTATGCTAATGCCCCTGATTTTCCAAAAATTGGCGCATGAATGACGCATAACGAGTGCGCTGGTCTGAAGCGAACTGCTGCGGGTGGGACGATGGATCTGTTAATAACCCGTGATGAGGATATCCAGCGGGCTTCCCGTTCGTTGAAAGCGATGTCGCATCCCTTGCGCCTGAAGATCCTGTGTACCCTGGGCGACCGGGAAGTCAGCGTCCAGGAGATCGTTGACCATGTGGGCACCTCCCAGAGCAACATTTCCCAGCATCTGGCCATCCTGCGAGATCAAGGCATTCTGAACTGCCGCAGGGACGCCACTCGGGTCTATTATCGGGTCGAGGATGAACGGACGTTGCGACTGATCGGCTTGATGCGCGATATTTTCTGTGGTTTATCCGCCGATCCGGCGAAATCCATCCAGGCAAATTGAGGTTGTTGATGAACAGTGAACGAATTATTCGAATCATGGCGGGTTCCTTCGTCCTGATTTCCCTGCTACTGGGCGCGCCAGCCAGCCCGCTTTATCACAGCAGTTATTGGTTATGGTTGACCGTCTTCGTCGGTTTCAATCTGTTGCAAAGCGGTTTTACCCGGTTCTGCCCGGCGGAACTGATCCTGTGGAAGCTGGGCGTTAAGAGCGCCGATGGTCAAGCGTGTTGCGCCCCCCGCCAAGAGTCCTGAGTTATGAGTGATTTCGCTGAGTTTGCCCAGCAGAACCTTCTGCTGTTTGTGGCGATGTTCGCCATTATCGGTATGCTGATCGGCAGTGAGGTGCTGCGCTATATGCGCGGGATTCGCACAGTCAGCGCCGCCGAGGCCCTGCGCCTGATCAATGATCAGGATGCGTGGATTGTCGATATCCGCGACGCTGGCGAGTATAAAGCGGGCCATATCCCGCAAGCCCGGCATTTGCCGTTCGCGACACTGAAGGAACGGCTTAATGAACTGGCCAAAGCTGAAGATAAACCGATCATCGTTTACTGCCGGACCGGCGCTACCTCACAGTCGGCCTGCGCCCTGCTCAAGAAAAATAACATTGCTAACACCTACAGCCTGAGCGGCGGCCTGCCCGGATGGGTCGACGCCAGTTTGCCGGTCAGCCGCAAGAAAACCTGAGTCCGCGACGCCGATATGCCCACTATTGTCATTTATCTGGCAGAGTATTGTCCGTACTGCCGTCGGGCGCGAGCCTTGCTGGATAGCAAGGGCGTCAGCTATACGGTGCGCGATGTCGAGCGCAATCCGCAATTGTGGAACGAGATCGCTGAGCGTACCGGTCGCAACACGGTCCCGCAAATTTTCATCGATGACCGGCACATTGGTGGTTGCGATGATCTCTTTGCCCTGGAGCAGCGCGGCGCACTGGACCCCTTACTCCACCCCGAATCCTGAACCTTGAACTCCAAACCGATAAGGTCTTCCGCATGAGCGAACAACCGCAGGTCCCCCAGCAGCACTTCGAAATCCAGAAGGTTTACCTGAAGGATGTGTCGCTGGAGACGCCGAATTCTCCGATGATTTTTACCGAGCAATGGCAGCCGCAGACCGAGGTGCGCCT
The DNA here is from genome assembly GCA_030917925.1 of Pseudomonadota bacterium. Taxonomy (GTDB): domain Bacteria; phylum Pseudomonadota; class Gammaproteobacteria; order Competibacterales; family Competibacteraceae; genus UBA2383. The sequence continues at coordinate 23,722 of JAUPTV010000068.1, read as the reverse complement.
CGAAACCGGCGCAACCCCGCTGACCGAAGACCTGTTTGAGGTCGTGCTGACCTTGACCGTCACGGCCAAACTGGGTGAGCGCACCGCTTACCTGGTCGAAGTTCAGCAAGGGGGCTTGTTCACCCTGCGGGGGTTTGACGAACAGCAAGCCGGGCAAATGCTTCATGCGTTTTGCCCGAATATCCTGTTTCCCTTCGCCCGTGAAGAGATCGCCGGATTGATTGGCAAAGGCGGCTTCCCGGCGATGCTGCTGAATCCGATTAACTTTGATGGCCTCTATATCCAGCGTTTGCAGCAACAGCAGGCGCAGGCGACTCCCGAAACGCAGCACTAAGCGGCGAAATAAAGGTACTTCAACGCCATGATGACTTCGGCAACGGTCGCGGTGCTGGGCGTTGGCTCCTGGGGTACGGCGCTGGCGCTGCTGCTGACCCGGAATGGTCACACGGTCCGCCTGTGGGGTCATGACCCGGAGGAGGTTGCGCCGCTGTGCCGGGAACGGGAGAACCGGCGTTACTTGCCGGGCATTCCCTTTCCAGCAGCGTTGACCGTGGGCGCTGATTTGGCGGTCGCGGTTGCTGATGTGGAACTGGCGCTGGCGGCGGTGCCCAGTCACGCCTATCGGGCGACCCTGGAGCAATTGCGGCGTGATCTGCCGACGACGGCAGGTCTGGCTTGGGCGACCAAAGGGCTGGAGCCGGGCAGCAGCCGGTTCCTGCATGAAGTCACCGATGAGGTGCTGGGCGAGGATTGGCCAACGGCGGTCATTTCCGGCCCCAGCTTTGCCGGTGAAGTAGCCCAGGGTTTGCCAACGGCAGTGACGGTCGCTGCCCGTGATATGGACCATGCACGCCGGGTTGCCGTGTTGTTGCACGGCTCCAACCTGCGCGCCTACACCAGCCCGGATGTGATTGGCGTGGAACTGGGCGGCGCGATCAAGAACGTCCTGGCCATCGCCGCTGGCATCGCGGATGGACTGGGATTCGGGGCTAACGCCCGGGCGGCGCTGATTACCCGTGGGTTGGCGGAGATGACCCGCCTGGGACTGGCGGTCGGCGGTCGGCGGGAAACGTTCATGGGCTTGGCTGGCATCGGTGACCTGGTGCTGACCTGCACGGACGATCAATCACGCAATCGCCGGTTTGGACTGGCGATAGGCCGGGGCGAAACGGCTGAGGCGGCGTTCAGCGCTATCGGCCAGGTGGTGGAAGGCGCGGCTACTGCCCAGGAGGCGTTGCGACTGGCCCGGCGGCATGGCGTGGAAATGCCGATTACTGAACAGGTCGATCAGGTGCTGCACCACGGCCAGAATCCGCGCCAGGCGGTGGAAATCCTGCTGGCGCGCGATCCGAAGGCGGAATGAAGCGTCAAGTTTGGCGTTGTTGATCCCACTTCGGCGAAAGTTCCCGCAACCGATGGACCGCTATCGTCACGGCCTCGGCGACAAGATCAATCTCCTCCACCGTAGTCCAGCGTCCCAGACTGAACCGGATTGCGCCCCGCGCCCGAACCGCGTCACAACCCATGGCGCGTAATACATGGGAAGGTTCGTTGCCAGCGGAGGTACAGGCGGAACCCGTGGAAACGGCGATCTGCGGCAGATCCGTCAACAGGGCTTCGGCAGTGATCCCGGCAAAGCTGACGTTCAGGATGCCGGGAACGCCATATTCCGCAGAACCGTTCAACGCCACGTCACCCAACGCAGCAAATGCCCGCCATAACCGGTCGCGCAATTCCTGAATTCGGTGCTGTTCAACGTCCATCACTTCGCCAGCGAGGCGAAACGCTTCGCCCATCGCCACAATCTGATGCGTCGGTAATGTCCCGGCGCGTAGACCCCGTTCCTGTCCGCCCCCATACAATAACGGCTCCAGGCGGACCCGCACCGGACGCTGGCGCACATACAGCGCGCCGATGCCCTTGGGTCCGTACAGTTTATGAGCGCTGAGGCTGAGTAAATCCACGGGTAGCGTGCGCAGATCAATGGGCAGTTTGCCCGCGCTTTGCGCCGCATCGACATGCAGCAGGATGCCGCGTTCGCGGGTCAATGCGCCCATGGCGGCCACATCCTGAATGACGCCGATTTCATTATTGACGTGCATCAGCGACACCAGCACCGTGTCGGGTCGCAACGCGGCAGCCATCCGTTCCAGCGGAATCCGGCCATCCGGGTCGGGATCAAGATAGGTGACTGAATAACCGTCCTGCATCAATCGTCGGCCTACGTCCAGTACCGCCTTGTGTTCCGTTTTGGCCGTGACCAGATGCCGACCTTTACGGAGGTTGGCGCGCATTGCGCCGAACAGCGCCAGGTTATTGGCCTCGGTGGCACCAGAAGTCCAGATGAGATCGCCGGGATCGGCGTTGATGAGTGCAGCAATCTGGGTGCGGGCGGTTTCAACGGCCTGCGCCGCTTGCCGACCTAACGCATGGGTCGTGGAAGAAGGGTTGCCGAAGACGCCATCCAGCGTTAAATGCTGCGCCATCCGGGCGGCGACCTGGGGATCAACTGGCGTTGTAGCGGCGTAATCGAGATAAATCAGCGACATAAATTAATTTCCCCAAGACGTCATCCTCCGTTGTGGAGGAGGACGAGGGAAACAGTGGCGCAACTTACATCATGGCTGCCGGAATTGGCATCGGTTTGATCGGTTGTTCCCGCCGACGCAAACTCTGACGGTGCATGACGACTTCATCGTAGATCGTCGGGCGGTCGACGAACTGCGCCAGCGTAATGCCTTCGAGGAAGGTGAAAATCTGTCGGCTGAGTTCTGTCCACAGCTTGTGGGTCAGGCAGCGCTGGCCGCCATGGCAGTTTTCCTGGCCACAGCAACGGGTGACGTCGACTCGTTCGTCAACGGCGCTAACAATGTCCGCGATGGTCACCTGATCAGGGATGAGCGCCAATCGATAGCCGCCACCTGGCCCCCGCACCCCTTCGACCAGGCCGCGTCGGCGCAGCTTGGAAAACAGTTGTTCCAGATAAGACAGGGAAATTCCCTGGCACTGGGAAATTTCGGCCAGCGTAACCGGACCGTTCCGGTCATGAATGGCCAAATGCATCATGGCGGTCACCGCATAGCGACCTTTGGTTGAAAGCTTCATAACGTTTACCCCTGAAGCGACTGAAATGCGACAATTCTTGATTATTATGTGTGGAAATTATAATACCCTACTTAATTAGTCAACTATTTTGGTAAAATAATGCCGGAAAAGTTGTAAGGTTGGACAAGATTTCCAGCGTTGCCGAAAAGATCGGTGTTAAGGAGGTTCAGACCGATTGACTGGGAAGATCGATAAAGCGGTGGCCCTGCCACAGGCAGTAGCTCAGCCATTTGTAGAGGAAACGGTTGATGCGCCAGCGCCGGTAGAGACGGGCGCGATCCAGTTGCCCGGAGGTGGCCAGGTCGTTGGAAAAAGCCGCATGATGTCGCAGATGAGCGGTCAGCGCTTCGGCCTGGCGGGCGTCATGGTAGACCCGAATGCACAGGTCCGGCTCGATGATGGGCGGGCCAGCCTCGTCATCAAACTGATAGGTCAGGTTCAGTTCGCTGGTGTAGGGATAACGCTCAACGATCCGTAGATGCAAATCCAGTGCGCCGGGGGTTTGCGAAACCTGGACGGCAGTGGCTGGCGGCATGTCCGGCAACAAGCGGCGGATCTGGATGTAGTTGCGCTCGTACAAATCCATCAGCGCCGGGAAGCTACCGGGCGCATCCTGCAGCCAGGCATGAGCAGTGGGCAGTAGAATCATGGTGTCAGGCGTCAGTGAACGGCTCCAGCCGCCACCCGGACGCATCGCACCGTAAAACGCTGCCCTGTTGTTCCTGCCAGTCGCCCAGCACCGCCCGCTGCGCTGGTTGACCTTCCAGCCGCAGATCATGAATCGCCGGGCGATGGGTATGCCCATGGATCAGCCGCTGGACGCCGTGAGCGAGCATGACGCGATCCACTTCCGCCAAATTAACGTCGATGATGTCGGTGGCTTTCTGTTGCGCGACTTGGCGGCTGGTTTCCCGCAATTGACCGGCCAGCGCTCGGCGTTGTGCCAGCGGCAAGGCCAGAATCTGCGCCTGCCAGGCGGGATGCCGTACTTGCGCACGGAACGCCTGATACTCCCGATCATCGATGCACAGCGTGTCGCCGTGCAGGAGTAGCACCGGTTCGCCGGCCAATTCAATGACCACGCTCTCCGGCAGCAACTGAACGCCGCTGGCGGCTGCAAAGCGTTCACCGAGCAGAAAATCACGGTTGCCGTGCAGGAAGTAAACCGGAACGCCAACACCCGTCAGCGTTCGCAGCGCCGCGGCGACTGTTGGTCCCGGTTCCGCATCGTCGTCATCGCCGATCCACGCCTCGAACAAATCACCGAGGATATACAGGGCCTCGGCTTCCCGCGCCGGTTGCTCCAGAAATTTCAGGAGCAGGCCGGTCATCGCTGGCCGCCTGGGGTCCAGATGCAGATCGGAGATAAACAGCGTCGCCTGATCCCTCATTTCGGGGCTTCAGCCTGTTCGCCGCTGATGTCCGCCTTGATGATCACCACATCGTCAACCGGTACGTTCTGATGACCGTGCTTATTCGCAGTGGAGACGCGGGCGATGGCTTCAACCACATCCATGCCTTTCACGACTTTGCCGAAAACACAGTAACCCCAGCCTTGACTGTTGGATGCGCGGTAGTCGAGGAAATCGTTGTTCTTGAGGTTGATGAAGAATTGTGAACTGGCGGAATGCGGATCAGAGGTGCGCGCCATGGCGATGCTGCCGACCACGTTCTTGAGTCCATTTTCGGCTTCATTGCGGATCGAGGCGCGGGTCTGCTTCTGGTTCATGCCGGGTTCCATGCCACCGCCCTGAATCATGAAATCGGGGATGACGCGATGAAACAGGGTGCCATTGTAAAACCCGTCCTGGACGTACTGGACGAAATTGGCGGCGGTCGCCGGGGCGCGCTCGTGGTCGAGTTCGATGCCGATAACACCCAGGGAAGTCTGCAAATTGATCATGGAAGGAAGCTCACGTTGAGAAGGGGTAGAGGTGGGAACCGGGCTGGCGTCCGGCAGCGGGGGTGTCCCGGCCAGGACTGTCCAGCACACCAGACCCAGCAGGGTCGCGGTCAATAGCGAAAAAAGTTTGCGCATGGAAAAGTCGCCAGATTGAGGGAGGAAAGACTGCATAATAGTCGGCGAATCGGCCGGCTGCCAGATTTGGCGACGCGCCCGGCTTTCCGTTACCCTCATTTCCCTGAACAGGACATGGTCAGCGTCGAACCCTTCCAGGAGATTGGGCTGGAACTGGGTGCGTTGTGGGAACCCGCGACGGATTGAAGTCAACCCTTGCCCTGCTCCAGGTCAGGCTCTCCGTCGCTGGATGAGTGCGGCGTATAGTCAGATGGGATTCGCCAGCCCAGCGGCATGGGCAACGGCCCATCATGTCAATAAGCAATTTCCATGCTTGAAAAAAGTGGATGATCGCCGCAGAGTGAGGGCATGGCCATAAAAATAGTGATTGCCCCGAATGCCCTCAAGGGCTGTCTGACCGCTGCCCAAGCGGCGACGGCCCTGGCGCGCGGCGTGGCCCGCGCCAGCCCGGACAGCGACATCGTACAGGTTCCTGTTGCAGATGGCGGCGATGGCCTGGCCGAGGTGCTGTTAAGCGCCCTGCACGGCGTGGAGCAAACCACAGTAGTGACCGGTCCCCTCGGTGATCCGGTCTCTGCCACGTTCTGCCACGTTCCGGCGCGTCAACTGGCGGCCATCGAAATGGCGACCGCCAGCGGCCTGGTCCTGCTGGGAAAAGCGTGTCTCAATCCGTTGTTGACCACGACCCTGGGTACCGGTGAATTGATCAAAGCCGCCCTGAATCTGGGGATTTCCCATCTCATTATCGGCATTGGCGGCAGTGCGACGAATGATGGCGGCATCGGCATGGCCACGGCGCTGGGGGCTCGGTTCCTGGATGGGAACGGCCAGCCAGTCAAACCGGTTGGCGGCGCGTTGGCTACGATTCAGCGCATCGATCTGAACAATCTCGATCCCCGTTTAGCCGGGGTGCGGATCGAGGTGATCTGCGATGTGGACAATCCACTGCTGGGCGAACGCGGCGCGGCCCAGGTTTACGGCCCACAAAAAGGCGCAACGCCGGACCAGGTGCAGATGCTGGACGCCGGTTTGGCGCATCTGGCGACGATTATCGACCGTGACCTTGGGCTGGACGTCCGCAATCTGCCGGGCGCTGGCGCTGCCGGTGGGCTGGGCGCGGGATTGAACGCCTTTCTCAAAGCGGAACTCCGGCGCGGCGTGGATTTGGCGCTGGATCTGGTTGGACTGGATGAGCAGTTGCGTGGTGCTGATCTGGTCCTGACTGCCGAGGGACAAATCGACGTTCAGACCGCGTTTGGCAAAGCGCCTGCGGGCGTTGCAGAACGCGCTCGCGCTGGCGGCGTCCCCTGCATCGCCATTGCGGGCAGCATCGGCAGTGGCCTGGACGCGCTGCACGACCTGGGCATCAATGCGGTATTCAGCCTGTGTCCGGGACCCGTGAGCCTGGAACAGGCAATGGGATCCGGCAGCGATTATCTGGCGGCGGCGGCCGAACAAGCGGTGCGCGCCTTCCTGGCGGGTCGCCGCTCATTTCTCACTCAATAATTTTTGTGACCCATGACTCCCGACATTCTTTTTTTTTTCAGTGTACTGGCCGCTGCCGTTGTCTTATTTGCCAGCAGTTGGCTCCGTTCGGACGTGGTGGCTCTGCTGGTGATTGTCGCCCTGATCGTGGGCGACATTCTGCCCGTTGCTCAGGCGGTGGCTGGTTTTGGCGATTCGGTGGTCGTCCTCATCGCTGGCCTGTTTGTGGTCGGCGAGGGCTTGGTGCAAACTGGAGTCGCGGTGCAGGTCGGCGCTTGGCTGACCCGGATGGCCGGCACCAGTGAAATGCGATTACTAGTCCTGTTGATGCTGATGGTCGCCGCCCTCGGCGCATTCATGAGTTCTACAGGCGTCGTGGCGATCTTCATCCCGGTGGTATTGGGCATTGCCCTGCGGCTCGGTCGTGATCCCGGCCAGTTGATGATGCCGCTGGCGTTCGCCGCGCTCCTGAGTGGTCCGCTCACCTTGATCGCCACCCCGCCCAATCTGATGGTCAATGACGCCCTTCGCACCGCTGGCCTGCAACCCTTTGGATTCTTCGACATCACGCCCATCGGCCTGCTGGCCGCCGTGGCCGGTATTCTGTACATGGCTACCATCGGCAAGCATCTGTTGCCCACCCGTCCGCTGCAGATAGGTGCCGGGCGGCGGCAAACCCTGGAGGAATTGAGCGCTCGTTACTCGTTGGCCGATCAGTTGCATCGTCTTTATTTGCCGGGGAATTCGTCATTAGCCAGTCAGACCGTTGCGCAGGCCGAGTTGCGTACCCGCTATGGCGTGACCATTATTGGCATCACCCGGGGAGGGCGCGTCGCTGAATCCCTGCAACCTGCCCTGGCGGATACGGAACTACGGACGGATGACACGCTGTACGTGGTCAGTCCTCCGGTTGCGGCAGAGCAAGTTTGCCGTGCGGAAGGGCTGATCGCACTGGACGTCGCGGACGAGCAGATTCAGGAACTGCGCAATGAGCTGGGTATTGCTGAAGTGATGCTGCCGCCGGATTCGGAATTGATCGGCCGCACCCTGCGGCAAGCGGCCTTCCGGACGCATCATGGCTTGAGCGTGCTGGGCATTCGGCGCGGTGATCATCCGTTGTCGGGCAATCTGATTGAGGAAAAACTGGCGTTTGGCGACATTCTGCTGGTGGCGGGTGCCTGGAAACGGATCGGTCTGCTGCAAAGCGATTCCCGCGATTTTCTGGTGCTGAACCTGCCCGCAGAATTGAGCGACATCGCGCCGGCCCGGCGTCAGGCTCCAGCGGCGCTGCTGATCCTGCTGGCCATGGTGGTGGTGATGACGTTCAGTCTGCTGCCCAATACGGCAGCGGTGCTGTTGGCGGCGCTGGCTATGGGGCTGTTTCGTTGCCTGCGGCTGGACGATGCCTACCGGTCGATCAATTGGCCCAGTCTGGTGGTGATCGCCGGCATGTTGCCCCTGGCCAAGGCACTGGAACAAACCGGCGGCGTCGCTTTAATGGCGGATGGGCTGGTGAGCGGTCTTGGACCGCTCGGTCCCCTGGCACTGCTGGCCGGCGTGTTTGTGCTGGCGGCGCTGGTGGGACTATTCATCTCCAACACCGCGACCGCCGTGTTGATGGCTCCGGTCGCTATCGCCGCCGCTCAGCAGATAGGCGTTTCCCCCTATCCCTTCGCCATGACCGTTGCCATAGCCGCCTCGGCAGCGTTTGCGACCCCGGTGTCTTCGCCGGTCAATACCCTGGTGATGACGCCCGGTAATTATCGATTCAATGACTTTGTGCGGGTGGGAACGCCCTTGATTCTGTTGATGCTCATCATTACGGTCCTGGTGGTTCCGTGGCTGTTTCCGCTGTAACCATCTATGGCGCAAGGTGATCATCATTAACAAATCAGTTAGATAAATATAAAAATTAGAGAGAGTCATCATTCATGAAATTCCCACCTGCCAACTTTAGTCAGTGCGAAGCCGAACCGATTCACCTTCCCGGTTCAATTCAACCGCATGGCGTCCTGCTGGCGCTGCATGGGCCGACACTGCGGATCACGCAAGCAACGGCCAACTGTGAGGCCCTATTGGGCGTGGCGCTGGCCGATTTGCTGAATCAGGAGTTAGCCACAGTTTTCGGGGTGGAACTGGCAGAAGCGGTGCGCACGGCGCTGGCGTATTACCTGGAGTGGCCGAGTCGGCTGGCGGCATTTTCCTGGCGACCCGCTGCCGGCGATCTGGCGTTTTCCGGTTATGTGCATCAATCCGATCAACTCACGGTCCTGGAACTCGAACCTGCTGACCCGGCAGACGCGGGAACCGATCATTGGTTAGCGTATGCGTTAGCTGAATCTGACGCGATTCGCACCCAATCGGAACTCCGCGCCAAGGCCCAGATGGCGACTGCGCTGTTTCGGCGACTGACCGGTTATGACCGGGTGATGATTTACCAGTTCAACACGGACTGGCATGGCGAAGTGATCGCCGAATCGCGCCATGCCGATCTGGTCTCGTACCTCGGTCTTCATTTCCCCGCCTCGGACATCCCGGCGCAGGCGCGGCGGTTGTATCTCCTCAATCGCGCCCCGGTCATCGTCGATGTCAATTACCAGCCCGCACTGCTGGTTCCGGCCATCAATCCGGTCAGCGGACAGGCGCTCGACCTGTCCCGCAGTCTATTACGCAGCGTGTCGCCGGTGCATCGGCAATATCTCCGCAATATGGAAGTGCATGCCACCCTCGCGACCGCGCTGATTTGCGAAGGCGAGCTGTGGGGGATGCTGGCTTGCCATCACACCCAGTCGCGCAAGGTATCCCGCGCTATCCGCGAACTGGTGGATTGGATCGCCCAGGACTTGTCCAATCAACTGGCGATGGCGCAGGAATGCCGCTCCCGCAGTTACGCAGCGCACCTCAAGCAATGCCGGAATCAGGCGCTGGCCGTGCTCTGGCGGGGAGCGGGCTTCGATGCGTTGCTCATTGGACCGGAGTTGGCGAATACCTTGAGCGCACTGGGCGCGGAGGGGGCAGCGCTGATTCTTGACACCGAGGTGGTCACCGGTGGCGTGACGCCGACGCCGACGTTGATTCGTAGAATTGCTGATGAACTGAAAACCCTCAGTCTCCCCGCCGAGTCAGCGGAGCTTTTTATCGCCGACTGCCTGAGTCAGCATTTGCCATGGACTGCCGACATCGCGGCGACCGCCGCCGGGATCATCGCGTTTTCCCTTGACGGCCAGCCGCCGATGATCCTGATGGGCTTTCGCGGCGAACAACTGCGTCAGGTGACATGGGGCGGCAATCCCGACAAGGCGCTGGATACCGCTCCGGATGGTCGGCTCAGCCCACGCCGGTCGTTTGCGGCCTGGGCGCAAACCGTGCGCCTGCACAGTCCGCCCTGGACTCGCGAGGAAGTGGAATCCGCCAGAGATTTTCGGGCGCAACTGGACAGCGAACGGCAGCGAGGCCAGGAGCGCGAGTTGCAGGGTCTGTACCAGTCGGTGGCCTATTTAAATGACATCGTGATTATTACCGAAGCCGGGCCGGTCGATCATCCGGGGCCGCGCATCATCTTCGTTAATGAAGCATTTGAACGACATACCGGGTATTCCCAAAAAGACGTGATCGGCCAGACTCCCCGCCTGTTGCAAGGTCCATTGACAGATCGTCTGGAACTGGATCGAGTCAGGACAGCGCTCATCGCCAGGCAACCGGTTCACGCCGAATTGATCAATTACCGCAAGAATGGCAGTCCCTATTGGGTGGACATCGACATTGCGCCGATGGCGGGTCAGACTAGCAGGCTTACCCACTGGATTTCCATTCAGCGCGATATTACGAGCCGCAAGCAAGCGGAACAGACGCTGCAAGACAGCGAAGTGCGTTACCAGCAGGTGATGTCGCAACTGGATGAAGGCGTCATCGTAGTGAATCAACAGGGGCGCATCATCAGCGCCAACGAAAGCGCTTGTCATCTGCTGCACTTGTCGGCTAATGCGCTGGAAAACGCCAATATTTTCGATTCGGCCTGGCCACTGATTGATCATAATGGTGAAATTATCCCGCCTGGTCGGCATCCGATTACACTGACCCTGCAAACCGGAGTCCCGCAATATAATCGCGTTTTCGCGTTACGGCAGGCGACGGAAACGCGCTGGATCGCTTTCACCACCAAAGCGCTGGAGTCCGCCGACGCGCCCAGAGCCGTGCTGGCGTCATTTCGCGATATTACCGAACAGCGTCAACTGGAGACCCGCCTGACCCGCCTTGCCAAATGTGACGCTTTGACCGGGTTGCCGAATCGCACCGGTTTCCAGGAACGCTTTGCCCAGGAGCTGGAAGCCGCTGCACAATCAGGTTTGCTGTTAGGGGTCATGCTGGTTGATCTGGATCACTTTAAGGATGTGAACGACTCACTGGGCCACGCCGTGGGCGATCAGTTGCTCTGCGCGGTCACGCAACGAATGACCGACAGTCTGCGCCCTGAAGATCTGGTTGCGCGACTGGGCGGCGACGAATTCGCCATTTGCACCCCCCCTTGCGCCCGGGTGGAACTGATCAGACGGGTAGGCCACCGGATCGCGCAGGCGTTGCACGAATCCTTTGTCATCGAGGGTCAGGAAATCGACAGTCGCGGCAGTATCGGCATTGCCGTATTTCCCAGCGACGGCCGGGATGCCGAAACCCTGCTGCGTTACGCGGATATCGCCATGTACGCCGCTAAACGCGACCGCTCCAGCAGTTTTCGGTTTTACTCACCGGAACTGGAATGCCAGGCAACCGGTCATCTCGCTGCGCGCACCCGCCTCAAGCGGGCCATCGAACTCGGTCAATTCGAGTTACATTACCAACCGCAAGTCACTGTTAACGACCATCGCCTGATCGGGCTGGAAGCGTTAATTCGCTGGCGCACTGAGGATGGCAAACTGATCAGTCCAGCGAACTTCATTCCCATTGCGGAAGAAACCGGCCTGATTGCGCCGCTGGGCGACTGGATCCTGCGGCGGGCCTGTGCGGACAGCCGTGCGTTGACCCATGCTGGATTGCATGGCATCACTATTGCGGTCAATTTGTCCGGACGGCAATTTCAGCGTGAACAACTGGCGAGGGAGATCGCGGCTATCATGGCTGAAGCTGAAGTAGCCGCAGAGTGTATCGAGCTGGAAATTACCGAAACGGTGATCATGGAGCAAGATGTCCTGAGTCTGCGGTTGTTGCGAGAACTCAAGGAGATGGGATGTTCGCTGGCGATTGATGATTTTGGCACGGGCTATTCCAGTCTCGCCTACCTGTGCCAATTTCCGGTAGACACGCTGAAAATTGATCGGGCTTTCGTCCACGGGTTGGCGGGCAATCCTGATCAACTATTAATTACCAAAGCGATTGTCAGTCTGGGACACGCGCTGGGGCTGAAAACCCTGGCGGAGGGCGTTGAGACCGAGGCGGAACTGGCGTTGTTAAAATCGCTGGGCTGTGATGAATATCAGGGCTATCTCTATAGCCGGCCACGACCGCTACCGGAATTGCTGGAAACCCTGGCGATCCAGCCGCCAATGGTTTAGAGACAGCCTGACAACGGGTGCTAGCGATATGGAGTCAGTGCGTGGTTCTTTGATAAAGATAGGCGTGACCCGCCGGAGGGTATGGGGTGAGTGTACCGATGGATAATCGCCAGCGTTCCTTGCGCGAACGGGCCGAAGCTTTGCTGAGTCAGGCCGAAGAAGACGGGCTGGATCTTGCTCCGAACGAGATTGTGCGCCTGATCCATGATCTGTCGGTTTATCAGATCGAACTGGAACTCCAGAATGAAAACTTGCGGAGTATCCAGAACCAGTTAGAGGATAGTCGGGATCGCTACGCCCGACTATATCATCAGGCACCGGTCGGTTATCTGAGTCTGGATCGCCGTGGGATTATCCAGTATGTCAATCAAACCTTCGCCAGACTGGTAGGTTGGGAAAGTTCCGACTTGATTGGTCAGGCGCTGGCGAATTTCATGATCGGGTTGGACCGGGAGAAATTCCTCAGTCGTTTCCGGGCGTTTTTTAATGATCCTGCCGGGAAGAGCATTGATGCCTTCTTCCAGGGGCGGAACGGTCACGCATTCCAGGCACGGCTGACCGGACGTCATGACCCGGATTCGGCATTGTTATCTTCGTTGCAACCGCTATTGCTGGTGGTTGTCCACGACATCAGTGAGCAGCAGGCGCTAGAGGACGCCTTGCGCGAAAGTCAGGTCTTTTTGCAGGGTATTCTCGATTCGGTATCGAATCATATCGCCGTGCTGGATCACCACGGGGTGATTGTGGCGGTCAATGAAGCCTGGCGGCGCTTTGCGCGGGAGAACCATCCGGAGCCTGGCCAACAGGCGCCCAATACCGAGGTCGGTGCCAACTATTTGGATATTTGTCGCAGCAGCGCCAAGATTACTACGGAAACCTCGGTGGAGGCCCGCGACGCCCACGAGGGCATTCTGGCCGTGCTTGAGGGTCGTCTGTCGACCTTCAGTCTGGAATATCCCTGCCATTCACCGCAGGAACAGCGCTGGTTTCTGATGACTGTCACTCCATTAGGGCAGGACAATAAAAATGTGGTGGTGGTGCATACCAACATTACTGAACGCAAGCAGACTGAGGAAAAGATTCGCGACCTTGCCTATTACGACAGCTTAACCGGGCTGTCCAATCGGCGCCTGTTGCAAGACCGGCTGGCGGTGGGCCTGGCGGCCAGCCGGCGGACAGGGCAGCATGGCGCGCTGATGCTGCTCGATCTCGATAACTTCAAGCCGCTCAATGACGAGCAGGGTCATGCGGTGGGTGACTTGCTGCTGATTGAAGTCGCCCGGCGACTGACTGGCAGCGTGCGTGAACTGGATACGGTGGCGCGTCTTGGCGGCGATGAATTTGTGGTGTTGCTGGGCGGACTCCATGCCGACCCGGCGGCGGCGCGGGTCCAGGCGATGGCCATTGCCGAAAAAATCCGCAATGCGTTGACTGAGCCTTATCGGCTGTCTATCGGCCACGATGATCAGTCCACCGAATGGATCGAGCATCAGTGTTCATCGAGCATCGGGGTGGTGCTGTTTCAGGGCCGGGAAACCGCTGGGCAGGAACTGCTCAAGCGGGCCGATGCGGCGATGTATCAGGCGAAGGGCGCTGGACGCAATGCGATTCGGATGTTTGAGGCGACGGGTTAATTGCCCCAGATGGCGCACACATTCATTTTATGGGCCAGCCCGTCCCGGACTCATCGCACCCAGCGCCGCCCGCAATTCCAGGTAACTGTCCAGCCGTCGCCGCGTCACTTCACCCCGTTTCACCGCCTCCTGCAAGGCGCATTCAGGTTCCGCAGCATGGCGACAATCGGAAAACCGGCAGCGTCCCAGATGCGGAGCGAGTTCGGGAAATCCGCGTTCCAGATCGCCCGGACGGATGTCCCCCAGTTCAAAACTGCGCACCCCCGGCGAGTCGATCAAATCCCCACCATCCGGGAGGTGATAGAGCGTACTGGCGCTGGTAGTATGCGCGCCGAGGCCAGTGGCCGCGGAGACCGCCTGAATGCGGATATCCCGATCCGGCAGCAACGCCTTGATCAGCGAAGATTTGCCCACGCCCGACTGCCCGACCAACAGGCTGGTTCGCCCACACAGCCAGTGCCGCAACTCGTCCAGCCCATGCGCCGTATGGCTGCTGGCCAGCAACACCGGATAACCAATCCGGCGATAAGGCTCCAACCGCTCCAGCAACGCCGTCCGCGCCGATAGCTCCAGCAAATCCACTTTATTCAGCACCAGCAGCGCCTGAACGCCAATTGCGATCAGGGCGGTCAGATAGCGGTCAATCAGCGGTTCACTGAATTCCGGAACCGGTGCGAACACCACGGCTACCGCGTCGAGATTGGCGGCGACCATGCGCAGTTCACCGCGATAACCAGGACGGGTCAGCAGCGAGCGCCGTTCAGCGACTGCCGTCACCACCCCATCGCCGGCGCTGGACGCCTGCCAGATCACCTGGTCGCCACAGGCCAGTTTGCCCAAATTCTGCCGCACCGTGCAGCGCTGCAAAACGCCCTGCTGATCTTCAACGATCAGCGCCGCGCCATAATGGGTAATCACCAGGCCGGTTTGCTCGGAACTCAGGGTCACGTCGCTAGCGCCCGCTTCTGCTTGATCGACCCGTTGCCGGCGACGATCCTGTGAGGTTTGAATACGCGCCTGCTGGCGCTGGGTCAGTCGCCGACCGGCCATAGCCGCTCCGTGCGCCGACCGGGCGCGATGGGCCTAATCAGGGTAAACTGATGGTCTTCTTCATCCCTGACACTGATTTTGTACACGCTATGTCTCCTGATAATTTGATTTGGATCGATTTGGAAATGACCGGCCTGGAGCCGCAGACCGACCGCATTATTGAAATCGCCACCATTGTGACGGACAGCCAGTTGAACCTGCTCGCTGAAGGGCCGATGCTGGCGATTCATCAGCCGGATGACCTGCTGGCGGCGATGGATGACTGGAATCGCAAGCAGCATGGCGAATCCGGGTTGGTGGCGCGGATTCGTGCGAGTCGCCTCGACGAACGGATGGCGGAACAGCAGACCCTGGAATTCCTGCGCCAGTATGTGCCTCCGGGCCAGTCGCCGATGTGCGGCAACAGCATTTGCCAGGATCGGCGGTTTATGGCGCGGTGTATGCCGGAACTCGAAGCGTTTTTCCATTACCGCAATCTGGATGTTAGCACGGTCAAGGAACTGGGCCGACGCTGGTATCCTGGACGAATCAAGGGCTTCAACAAGTCCTCAACCCATCTGGCGTTGCAGGATATCCGTGATTCCATTGATGAGTTGCGTTTCTACCGGGAACGGCTGTTTGTGGCTCAATAGCCGGAGAGGTAGTAAGTATTCTGAGATAAGGGGCATTTTTCGGAAGCCATTGACGATATTGTATCAAATAGATACAATTTGCCAACCCGGAAATCCAAGCCCGAATCGCTGATAACTTCCAGTACAAATGCCTATTTTTACCGTTTATTTGTACGCCCGAAGAGCTTATTGGAGGCGAAAATGAGTGATAGCATTATTCAAGAAGTTCGCAATGTTCGCGAACAACATGCCGCAAGTATGGGTTATGACTTGGATAGAATTTATGCCGACATGAAAGCCCGGCAGGAAAAACACGCAGCAGAAGGGTGGTTTGTTATTTCACCACCCTCTAACCCACAGCTATAGAACCTAACTTGGCGTTGCAGCGGACTCGCTTCGCTCACCGCTAAGCTTTGGCGTTAGGTGCCCAGTCATGGCCTCAACCCCCACTGAATACCGGCTAGTCTCCTCCAAAAATGGGTGGTATAGTTCTCCCAATTCGGGAGAGATGGGCGTATGCGAGTTATTGCTAAAAGTACTCTTCGGCGGTTTTGGGGGCAGAAGCGCTACGCCGATGCACAAGGCCCGCTTGAAGCTTGGCACGACGAAGCATCTACCGCTTCGTGGAAAACGCCTCAAGACATCAAAGACTTGTACGCAAGCGCCAGTATTTGCGGAAACAACCGGGTTGTTTTCAATATAGGCGGCAACAAGTACCGTCTCGTCGTTGAAGTGCAGTACGCCGCCGAAATCGTTTGGATCAAGTTTGTGGGTACGCATACCCAATACGACAAGATCGATGTTGAAACCGTCAGTGACTATTAGCGTTCAGTCAGTTTGAGTGGGGCGACTTATGAACATCAAACCTATCCGCAATGACAAAGATCTGCGTCAGGCCTTCAAGCGGTTGGAAGAGATCTTCCAGGCCGGGCCAAAGACCCCTGAGTATGACGAGATGGAGATTTTGACAACGCTCATTGAGGTCTATGAGAACAAGTATTACCCGATTGGTCCTGCCAGCCCTGTTGAGGCCATCAAGTTCCGCATGGAGCAGCAGGGTTTGACGCCACGCGACCTTGAAGCCTACATAGGCAAAAGTGGCCGTGTCTCTGAGATTCTGAATGGCAAGCGTTCATTGAGCCTGCGCATGATCAAAAATCTCCATGATGGTTTGCACATCCCGTATGAGAGTTTGCTTTCGGCCTCTGCTTAAAAGTTCCCCAATGCTGATCCGGACACGCCATGCCAGAACAATCGCATCAAAGACTCTCAATCGGCAACCGTGGATCATTGCCCCATTCCGACCAGGCACCGGCATAGCCGCGCACCCTGGTATAGCCGAGATGGCGCAGCACCCAGTAGGTATGCGCTGAACGGTGATGAGTCTGGCAGTAAACAATCACTTCCTTATCCGGCGTGACGCCCCGCGTTTCCAGCAACGTCCGTAACAGCACATCCGGTTGAAAGCGTAAGTGCCGCTGCGGGTCCATGGCGTCGGTCCAGTTCAGATTCACCGCGCCCGGAATGTGACCGCCCCGAGCGGCGCGTACATCCAGCCCGGCATATTCCGCCGGGGTGCGCGTATCCAGCAGCGCCACATCCGGCTGGTCGAGACGCGCTAGAATATAGTCCCGGTCGGCAATCGCTTCCGGATTCAACACTCGCGCTGCGTAGGCGCTGGGAACTGGCGGACGAGCCGACGTTTCCAGCGGTCCGCCAGCGGCCTGCCAGGCGTCGATACCGCCATTCAGCAGCGACAGCCGCTCATGGCCCAACACCGCCAGCGTCCACAGCAACCGGGCCGCTCGGCCATTACCCTCGTCGTTATAGGCCACCACCGGCCGTTCCGGCGTCAGTCCCAGCCGCGACAACACCCGGCTCAACTGCGCTTCGGTCGGCAACAGCCCCATGGCAGGCGGTTCCATCCGCACCAGATCGGCATAGTCCAGAGGCACGGCACCGGGAACATGGCCAACGGCATAACGGACCTTATCGCATAGATCCACAATTAGCATGGCAGGATCGGTCAGGCACGCTTGCAGCGCTTCGGGTTCGATGAGCAACGGCAGATTCAGGGCGGAAGACATGCAGACTCCTGAGCAAAAGGATGATGGGGAAATCGGGCGGTTAAGCCTGGCACTCGATTTTTACCACGAAATCGCGGGCTTCGGTGGCAATGTCAGCCGTAGAACGGACGGTGCGCGGCATACGGCTCTGGTAATCAATACCGACCGCTTCCAGAAATCCCCGTGCCAGCGCCGCCTTGATCGCAAAATTCACATTCTGCGGAATGTCACCGGTCATTTCATGGACGCGCACCGCGTTCAGCTTGGAACTGACTACACCCACCACCGCGCCATCGCTGTCCAGTAGCGGGCCGCCACTGTTGCCGGATTGTGTTGGCGCGGTAAATTGCAGGGCGCGGGTATCGTCGCCGGGGCCAATCAGTGAACTGACATTGCCGGTCGTGACTTGCGGCCCGGAACCCAATAGCCCACCCAAGGGATAGCCGATGACAATCACCGACTCGCCCAATTGCGCGGCGCGTCCTTCGCGGAACGTGGCCATGCCGGGAAAGGACGCATCGGCCCGCAGTAAAGCCAGATCGTTGGTCGGATCGGCAAACACTGGCTCCAGTCGGCAGCGCTGGCGGGGCGAGCGCCCCTGAATGTCGTGAGCGCCCTCAATGACATGGTAATTGGTCAGCACATAGCCGTCGGGATGAACACAAAACCCGGTGCCACTGAACGACGACAGACCGGCAGGCGGGCGTGATCCCGGACTGGCAACGGGATGCGCTTCCGGGATGCGCAGGCCAAAATGCGCCGCCAGCGCCGGCAAGCCGGCCGCAAAGCCTTGGCCGATGGCCCGGAATTTCCACTGCCCGTGATAACGATACAATTCCGCCATCACCATCGCCTTCTCGCCATAGGTGGCGGGCGGCAGTGGAAACAGCAATACCGGTTTATCCGCAGCGTCGGTCAACCAGGTCCGAACAGTCGTGAAATTCCCGAAAGTGACGCCCGCTGATTGACCGGGTTTAACTGCCAGCACCAGGGCAATCCGCGCCACGGTGGCGGGTACGACGTCCAGTTCAATGCAGAAGGCTGGGGGATAGCCGGTAAAAACGACGGAACCCTCCAGCGACCGGGGCTGTTCGGCACTGATCAGACTGGATAAATCACGCGCCTGCCCGTCCGCGCCCAGTAATACTGCGCCGGTCTGGGTTTGGGCTTCGAAATCCTCACGCGGCTCGCCGCTGATACCGACGACGATGCGCCCGCCGCCAATGGGTTGGTTCTGACCGGGTTGCAGTTCATGCATTTTAAAATCGCCCTCACCCTTGGCCCCTCTCCCGGTGAGAGAGGGAAGAACATTATTTTAAACAACCGGCAACAATTCAGAAAAGTTATGAATCGCCGGAAAACCGGCGGGCAGGCGCGGCGGATCGGCGGAATCCGGATGCAGTGCCGACACCAGCCAGGCGATTCCATAGTTCTGCGCGGTGCGCAGGATGTCCAGATTATCGTCGACCAGCAGGGTTGTCGCGGGATCAAACGGCTCGACGTCCTGCAACCGGGGCCAGAATTCCGGCTGTTCCTTGACCAGCCCCAGATCATGGGCGCAGATCATCGCGTCAAAATGCTCAGCTAGCCGGGTTTTCTCCATTTTCAGCGCCAGACTATCCTGATGGGCGTTGGTGACCAGCACGACTCGCTTGCTGGCCCGGCGCAGCGCATCCAGAAATTCCAGGACATGGGGATGGACAGCGATCAAATGGTCGATCTCGCGCTTGAGCGCCATGATATCCAGGTCCAAATCCTGCGCCCAGTAATCCAGGCAATACCAATTCAGTGTACCCTCGATGGCGTGGGTGCGGGTTCGGACCTCGATGCGAGCCTGATCCAGCGCCAGACCGTGGCGTTCGGCGTAGCGTTCCGGGACCAGTTCTCGCCAAAAATGGTTATCAAACCGTAAATCCAGCAAGGTGCCGTCCATATCCAGCAAGACGGTGCGGATGTTCGGCCAGGGTAATCGTGGAATCTTGACCTCCTCCCCGCCCTGAAGGACGGGGATTCCTGACTTCACAATCAGGGTTTTCTGTTTCATTGAGGATTGCCCAGAGGAGTTAAGGCTTGGTTTTCGCCGATAGGATTTCCCAAAGTGGGGAGTCTTACGCGGGTTGAACCGCAGCCGGCAACTCCCTCAGGTCTCACATCCTCTCCACAGACTTGACATCCCGCCAGCCCGGCGGTAGGTCTTAAATAGGAGACAATAGCGATGCTACCAAAAAGAACGGCGCTTCAACAGTCCCCGCAAGGGGGACTGCCGCGCCGTTCGCTATCCCTCCCCGGTCTGAAGGCCGGGGTCTCTCGCGGAAAATTTCGATGATCGCCAGATTTCCGGATTCCCCTCCTTAGCTAAGGAGGGGTGGCGCGAAGCGACGGGGTGGTTCGGAATGTCCGCTGATCAGCCGGCATGGCGATACACTCGGCGTATGGACGGCTAAACTTTGCGATGTGTTAATCTTGACTACCATCACATTCCGCGAACAGCCTTCAAGGCCGCTATCTGCATGAATAAAAAGAACCTCAGCGAGCGCGACATTTGCACCCGATTCATCACTCCCGCACTGATCAGCGCTGGATGGGCGCATCGTCAATTTCGCGAAGAGGTCCAGTTGACCGATGGACGGGTCATCGTTCGCGGCAACCTGGCGTCCCGTCTGCAAAATCCGGCAGTCAAAGGCGGCCCCAAACGAGCCGACTATGTACTGTACGCCAAAGGAAGCATTCCCATTGCCGTCATCGAGGCCAAGCGGAATATTTACGCAGTGGGTCACGGTATGCAACAGGCGCTGGACTACGCGGAAATGCTCGATGCGCCCATCGCACTCAGCTCCAACGGCGACGGCTTTCTGCTGCATGACCGCACCGGCATCACCCAGCCGACCGAGCGCGAACTGGCTCTGGACGCCTTCCCGACTTACGATGAGTTGTGGGCTATTTACCAGCGTTGGAAGGGTATCGAATCAGAACCACATAAACAACTGATCTCCCAGCCCTATCACAGCGACGGTAACGGCAAGGAACCGCGCTATTATCAGCGCGTTGCGATCAACCGGACTCTGGAAGCCATCGCCAAAGGCCAGCGGCGGATTCTGCTGGTCATGGCCACCGGTGCCGGCAAGACCTACACGGCTTTTCAGATCATCTGGCGGTTGTGGAAGGCTAGGGAAAAGCGGCGCATTCTCTTCCTCGCCGACCGCAATATTCTCATTGACCAGACGATTCAGCAGGATTTTGCCCCTTTCGGGGAGTTGATGCACAAGATCACTCACCGGACCGTCAAGAAGAACTACGAGATCTATCTCTGTCTCTATCAGGCGGTCACGGGTAAGGAAGAATGGCAGCAAATTTATCGGCAGTTTCCTGCGGACTTTTTCGATCTGGTAGTCATTGACGAGTGCCATCGGGGCAGCGCCGCCGATGATTCCGCCTGGCGGGAAGTGCTGGATTATTTTACCGACGCTACGCACTTGGGCATGACCGCCACGCCCAAGGAAAAGAAGCTCGAAGCGGGGGAAACCCGGATCAAAGACCCGGAGTTCAACCTCAAATACTTCGGCAATCCCATCTACACCTATTCGTTGAAACAGGGCATCGAGGACGGGTTTCTCGCGCCCTACAAGGTCATCCGTGTGGTCACTGATGTCGATGCGCTCGGCTACACCCCGGAGCAAGGCAAAATCGACAAGAACGGCCAACTCGTCGAGCAGCGCCAGTACCACACACAGGATTTTGACCGCCAGCTCATTCTCACGCAGCGCACCGCGTTGGTGGCCCGGCGGGTTTGGGAATATCTCAAAGCGACTGACCCGATGGCCAAGACGATGGTTTTTTGCGATGACCAGCCTCACGCCGAGCGGATGCGTCAGGAACTGGTCAAGCTGATTCCCGAAGCCGCGAGCAACCGCCGCTATGTGGTACGCATCACCGGCGACGACGAGCAAGGCAAGGCGCAGCTTTCCTATTTCATTGATAACGATGAGCCTTATCCTGTTATCGCCACGACCTCGAAGCTGCTATCTACTGGCGTGGATGCCAAAACCTGCAAGCTGATCGTGCTTGACCAGACTATTATCTCGATTAGTCAATTCAAACAGATCGTTGGCCGGGGTACGCGGATTCGCGAGGATTACAACAAGCTCTACTTCACCATCATGGATTTCAAGGGCGCTACCCGGCTGTTTCAGGATCCGGAATTCGATGGTGAACCGGTCACGGTGTACGAGCCTAAGCCGGATGAGTCCATCGTTCCGCCAGAGGATCAGGCCGAAGCGGAATCTCCAGCCATGCCTGAAACGGTCTACCCACCAGAAAACGATCCGGGATTCGATGACCGCCAGGATGATCACCGGGACATTGCCGATTCGACAGCGGGCCGAACCCGCTATGTCATTGATGACGTTGATGTCAGCATCGCTATCGAGCGTTCTCAATACCTCGATGCTAACGGTAAACTGGTCGCGGAGAACTACCGTGTTCCGCTCAAGGAGGAAATCAGGGCATCCCTCCGACGCGAATTCACCTCACTCGACGATTTCCTGCGGCGCTGGACCGAAGCCGAGCGCAAGCAGGCGGTTATCAACGAGTTGCGGGAACAGGGCATCCCTCTGGACGTGCTGAGAGCGGTGGTTCCACAAGGGGAACTGCTTGACGCCTTTGACCTGATCGCCCACATTGCTTTTGACCAGCCGCCACTGAGTCGGCGGGAACGCGCTAACAACGTCAAGCAGCGGAACTACTTCGGCAAATACGGCGAGGAAGCCCGCGCCGTTCTTGAAGCTCTGCTGGAAAAGTACGCTGACCACGGCATTACCGACATCGAAGATTCGAAGATCCTGGAATTGCCGCCTTTCACTGAAATAGGCAGCAAAACGCAAATCCGACGAGGCATCTTCGGCGGTAATGAGCGCTATTCCCAGGCTTTGACTGAACTTGAACAAGCCATTTACGAAAATTTAGCCGCCTGATGCGGCCTTCGGAATCCATCAACCCATGAATCTCAGCAGCACGATCAAATCGATCCAGGACATCATGCGCAAGGACGACGGCGTGGACGGCGACGCCCAGCGTATCGGCCAACTGACCTGGATGCTGTTCCTCAAAATTTTTGACCAGTGCGAAGAAACCTGGGAAGACGATGCTGAAGACCGGGGCGAAACGTATCAGTCCTCACTCCCTGAAGAGTGCCGCTGGCGTAATTGGGCGGCCTATAGGGATGGCAAACCGCAGATTCCCCCCAACGAGTTGATCGCCTATGTCAACAATCGGGTTTTCCCAGGGTTGAAGGAACTGCCGATTGAGAATGATCCCAAGGCCAAGGTCGTTCGCGCCGTCTTTGTTGACGCCAACAACTATATGAAATCCGGCCCCCAGATGATGGGCGTGATCGAGAAACTTGACGAGGCGATTAATTTTCACGACATCAAGTCGCGTGGTCAGCTTGGCGAGATTTACGAGCAGATTCTTAGCGACTTGCGTAGCGCCGGCAATGCTGGCGAGTTTTACACGCCGCGTGCGATCACCGAGTTCATGGTGCAACGGGTCAATCCGCGCCTGGAACAACGTGAGATGGTTCTTGATCCGGCGTGTGGAACGGGCGGTTTCCTGACCGCCGCCATTGATCATTTTGAAAAGCAACTCACTGAAGCATCCAGCGTTGAGGATCGGAAGGCTATTGAGCAGTGCATTCGCGGGATCGAGAAAAAGCAGCTTCCTCACCTGCTTTGCACCACGAACATGCTGCTGCATGGCATTGAAGTGCCGAGCATGATCGAGCATCGCAATACCCTGTGGAGGCCGTGGAATGACTGGCCGCTTGCCGAGCGCGTGGATTGCGTTATCACCAATCCACCGTTCGGCGGCATGGAAGATGATGGCGTCGGAACCGATTTTCCTTCCGATATCCAGACGCGGGAAACCGCCGACATGTTTCTGGTGCTGATCGTCAAGAAGTTGCTCAAGGAACAGGGCGGGCGTGGCGCAGTGGTCTTGCCGGACGGTACGCTGTTCGGGGAAGGGGTGAAGGCCAAGATCAAGGAACTGCTGATGCGGGATTGCCACTTGCACACGATTGTTCGTCTGCCCAATGGCGTTTTTAATCCCTACACCGGCATCAAGACCAACCTGCTGTTTTTCACCAGGGGCAAGCCGACTGACACTCTCTGGTTCTACGAGCACCGTT